>CAZFYZ010000020.1:36488-43590 GCA_964523735.1 uncultured bacterium
CATGATCGGCACATCTGCGAACCGACGGCCTTCTTCGTCTCTGACGATAGCAGTGACTGCCGTTTGTTCTTTTGGGATTTGAGGAGCGCGGCAGACGCTACGCAACAACCACCAGACCCTCTCGCTCCGGACATCCCGAAACATGAATGAGCGGAGCCCTTCCCTTCAGCGCCTTCACGCCATTCACCGTCTCAGCGGTTCTAGCACGCCGCGCACCCTCGCCGGCACCCAACACCTGTCACCCTACACCCGGTTAACAACCCGTGAACAACATTTCCCCGAAATAACCCACCAGTACGGAGTACTTTTTGCCCCCTGAAGTGACTTGTAATTATGGGAGTACATCCGTTCGCCGCACCCCTCCCCAACCCCTTTCCCAATTCCAAATGAAAGGAGCCCCCATGCATTCTCCCTCTCCTTCTTTCGCGCTTTCGCCCCTTCGCGCTTTCGCGATTAGCTCCCTTCCCTTCAGCTCTCAGCGGTTCCAGATGCAGGCGATCACAAATCGCAACTGCCCAAACGAACTCCCTCCCGCTCGCACTGATCTCGAGTTCGTTTCAACGTCCAACCCGCCGAAAGAGGTATAATATGCGCATGTCTACCGGCCTTCCAGCCGAATTCCACCCAGCCATTCGCGAGTGGTTCGTCGAGCGCTTCGGCGAGCCCACCGAGCCGCAGAAGCGCGGCTGGCCCCTGATAGGCCGGGGGCTCAACACTCTGATTCTCGCGCCCACCGGCTCCGGAAAGACCCTCGCCGCCTTCCTCGCCGGCATCGACCGCGTAGCGCGCGATCTGGAGGCCAACAGCCCTTGCTCCCCCCACTTTAGGGGGGGACCGAGGGGGGGTTCCGACGACGCGCCTTCCTCCCCCCACTTCAGGGGGGGACCGAGGGGGGGTTCTCCCGGCGTCGAGATCCTCTACATCTCCCCCCTCAAAGCCCTGAACTACGACATCGAGCGCAACCTCTCCGGCCCGCTTCGGGAGATTCAGGAAAAGGCCGTTGCGATAGGCCGCCCCTTGCCGGAGATAACCACCGCCGTGCGCACCGGCGACACCCCACCCGACCAGCGCCGGAAGATGGCGAAGAAGCCGCCACACATCTTGATAACCACGCCGGAATCTCTGCACATCATCCTGACTTCCTCCGCCCGGCAGATGCTCCAGAGCGTGCGCTATGTAATAGTGGACGAGATTCACGCGCTGAGCCCCAACAAGCGTGGGGTGTTCCTCTCCGTGCTGCTCGAGCGGCTGGAGGACCTGTGCGAGAACCCGCCCGTGCGCATAGGCCTCTCTGCCACTCAGAAGCCGCTTGAGGAAGTGGCCCGATTCCTGGGAGGCTTCGATCAAGTGGGCCAGCCCCGCCCAATGCACATGGTAGATGCCGGTGTGCGCCGACAGGTGGACCTGAAGGTGTTCGCGACCGCCGATGACCTGCGCAACCCGGAGGATGGCAGCGTCTGGCCCTCTATCTACCGCACGCTGCTGGACATGGTGCGTATGCACCGCTCCACCATTATCTTCGCCAACACCCGCCGCGTGGTCGAGCGTCTGACAATGGGCATTAATGACTTGGCGGGCGAGGAGCTGGTGCTCCCCCACCACGGCAGCGTAAGCGCTCCCATTCGCCGACGCACCGAGGCCGCGCTCAAGAATGGCGACCTGAAGGCAGTTGTCGCCACCGGTACTCTGGAGCTTGGCATTGACATGGGCGCAGTAGAGCTGGTCTGCCAGGTGGAGTCTCCCAAGGAGGTCTCTCGAGGCCTGCAGCGCGTTGGCCGCGCCGGACATGCCTACAGGGGCACCAGCAAAGGCCGCATTATTCCCAAGACTACCAGCGACCTCGCCGAAGCCGTTAGCGTTGCCGCCGGAATGCTCGAGGGAGATGTTGAGCCTATTCGTGTTCCCCGCAACTGCCTGGACGTGCTTGCCCAGCAGATAGTTGCGATAGCCGCCCTGGATGGCGCGGCTTCCGAGGATGTCTACCACACCGTCCGCCGCGCCTACAGCTTCCACGAGCTCACGGCGGAAGCTTTCAACCTGACTCTGCAGCTTGTCTCCGGCCGCTACCCGGCCAAGGCCTTCCGCGAGCTTAGGCCAAGGGTTTCCCTCGACCGCGTGACTGGCCGCATTTCGGCGCTGCCCGGCTCCCAGCGGCTGGTGATTGCCAATGGCGGGGCTATTCCGGACACCGGCGAGTATGGCGTCTACCTCTCCGAGGGCAACCTGAAGCTCGGCGAGCTGGACGAGGAGTTTGTCTACGAGTCCCGCGAGGGCGACACATTCTCCCTCGGCACCAATAATTGGCGGATTCTCAAGATAGACGCCGACCGCGTGATAGTGGGCCACGGCGCCGCCCACCAGGCCCGCATGCCCTTCTGGCGGGGCGAGAGCGTACCCCGTTCCGCAGGCACAGGCCGGCGCATGGGCAGGCTCCTGCGTACGCTGGCCGACAAGGGCGAGGATGCCTTTGACTGGGCGATAGAGGCCCTGCCCGTGGACCGCCGCGCCGCCGGCAACCTGGTAAGCTTCGTGCAGAGCCAGACCGGCGCCACCGGCGACTCCGGACTGCCCACTGACAGACGCATAGTGCTCGAGAGCTTCCAGGATGAAGTAGGCGCCCCCCGCCTGGCCCTGTTGACTGTGTTCGGCGGGCGGATTCACCAGGCGCTGCGCATAGCCCTCTCCGCCCTGATAAAGCAGGAGACCGGCATTCAGCCCGAGACTGTGGCAGGCGACAACGGCGTGTTGTTCCGCCTTCCCGACGCCGACGCTCCCCCACCCGCCTATGGGCTTCTGCGCAGACTTACCCCGCAGTTCGCCTACGACCTGATCTCGGAGGACCTGCCCAACACAGCGCTCTTCGGCCTCCGGTTCCGCCAGAATGCCGCCCGCGCCCTATTGCTCCCCGGCGCTGGCCCGGGCAAGCGCACCCCCCTCTGGCTGCAGCGGATGAAGGCCAAGGATTTGCTGCAGATTGCCAAGAGCTTCGATGCGTTCCCGATAGTGGTCGAGACTTACCGCGAGTGCCTGCAGGACTACCTGGACCTCGATGAGCTGCGTGCCGTGCTGGAGCAAGTGCAAAGCGGCGAGATCGAGCTGAGCGTGGTCGAGCGACAGATTCCCTCGCCGTTCACTAGCTCGATGCTCCTCGACTTCCAGATGATCTACCAGTATGAGTGGGATGAGCCCAAGGGCACAGCCAAGCGCCACGCGGCTCCCACCGAGCGCAGGCTGGTCGATGAGCTGATCGGCGGCAAGCTTGGGCGCGAGCTTGATGAGCAGGCCATAGCCGACCTCGACAACCGCCTGCAGGGCAGCGACCGCTACAGCGCCCGCACTGCAGAGGAGCTGTATGAGCTGGTTCGCCGGCTTGGCGATATTCCCGAGGCCGACGCTGAAGCCCGCACCGCCGACCCAGAGTTCATAGCGGCACTGTTGGAAGAAGGCAGGCTTGTGCGCCTCTCCCTCCCCAACGCCCGCCGTAGCGAGCGCCTTGTTGCCTCTGACTACCTGGATGAGTACGTGCGAGGGGATGCCGAAGCCATTCTCGACCGGCACTTCGAGAACCGCGCGGTGATAGCGCCCGATGAGATAGCCGCCGACTATGGCTTTGAGCCCGAGCTGGTTTGCGGGATGGTTGCTCGGATGGCTGAGGCTGGGGATCTGGTGGAGATTCCGCCCGCGCCAGGTTCACAAGCCCCGCGCTACACGAGCCCCGAGAACCTGGAGGTGATCTACCGCCGCACGCTGGCCTCGCAGAGGGCGCACGCGAAGATGGCGAGCTCGCAGGACTACTCTGCGTTCTTGCTCCGCTGGCAGCACTTGCACCCGGACTACCAGCTCCGGGACCAAGATGGAGCCCGCGCGGTTCTCCGGCAGCTTGAGGGGCTCTGGCTCCCCTACTCTGTCTGGGAGCCTGATATTCTGGCCCGCCGCGTTAGGGGCTTCCGCGAGGACTTCGTCAGCCAGCTCTCGCTCTCCGGCGAGTTCATCTGGACCGGCCATTCCGCCGACCCCGGCAAGCCTGGGAGCATTGCGTTTCTGGCGCGCGAAGGCTTCTCCGCCCTGCACCCGCTGATTCAGCGCGAGCCCGCCGACGCCCCCACTTCTCCGGAACTCGACGCGGTTCGGGATTCCCTGAAGAAGCGCGGAGCCTCGTTCCAGATAGATATAGCCCTCGCAACCGGCCTCGATGGCCGCATCGTCCAGCGTGCCCTGTGGGAGCTTCTCTGGCGCGGCGAGGTTACCCACGACTACCTCAAGGTAGTCCGGGCAGGCAAGCCTGCCGCCTCCCCTCTCATCCTGAGCACGTCGAAGGATGGAGAGGGGCCGGGGGTGAGGTCTTCCTCCTCCCCTCTCTTCTCAGGAGAGGGGCAGGGGGTGAGGTCCGACCGCCGGCAGTTCTACCGCACGCGCTCGCGCATAGCCAAGACTTTCACCCACCCGCCGGAGCGCAACCCGGGCCGATGGGCCCTGCTTTCTTCCCTTGCCCAGCACGAGGTGGATGAGCAGGAGTCTGTCGAGATCTGCGCCCGCGTGCTGCTCGAGCGGTACGGCATTGTTGCCAAGAACCTCGTGCAGCGCCCAGGCGAGCCGGAGCTGCCGTGGGCCTCCCTCTACCGCGTGTACCAGCGGATGGAGCTTGCTGGCGAGATTCAGCGGGGCTACTTCGTCGAGGGGCTTTCCGGCGCCCAGTTCGGCCTGCCCGAAGCCGTCGATGAGCTCACAGGCCGCTACGCCCGCCGCGCCGAGGCCGACGCCCAACCAGTGCTCCTGAACTCCTGCGACCCCGCCTACCTGTTCTCGACAGCCGGGCCGTTCGCGCCGCAGGATAGCGCCTCCGACTTCGGCAGAGTGACCCGCCTGCCCTCCAACTACGCGGTTCTGCTGGGCGGCCTACCGGCGTTGACTCTCGAGCTAGGCTCCGGCACACTGGGCATTCGGCAGGACCTGGGCTCCGTCGAGCTGGCCTCATGCATAGCCACTCTGGCCCACCTGCTCGACAGCCCCTGGCCCGTCCGGCCATATAGGAAAGTGCCGCTGACCCGCCTCGGCGATGTGCCACTGATAGGCAGCCCCGTCGAAACTGCCCTCCGCGCCGCCGGCTTCGAGCCCGAAGGCGCCGGCCTTGTGCTCCGCAGCAGCGGCTCGGGCCTGGCGTAGCTGGATGCCATAGCGCTGTTCACAACAGTGTCACATTCTCTGTTGACAGAATCGCGTTTCTGGGATACTCTGTACAATGTGCCTGCTCTATATGCTTTGGCAAGCAGGAATGCCGCTGCAACTCTAGAACCTACTACAACCCTGTGTCTTCCCCAGGGCAAGGAGGACGTGTAAGTTGAAGCTACACAAAGCACTACTCGTCACTGCACTTGTTCTACTGACTCTCGCTGCGTGCGCCGCGCCTGCGTTCTGCAAGGTTGTCTACGTCAACTGCACCCGCCCCGACGACACCGGCGACGGCCTCTCCTGGGAGACCGCCAAGCAAAAGGTCCAATCCGCCCTGAACCTCGCTGTGGCTGGGGATGAGGTGTGGGTGGCGCAGGGCGTTTACGTCGAGCGCGTCACGTTAGCACTCGACGCCGCCCTCTATGGCGGATTCGTTGGAACCGAAACCGAGCGGGGCCAGCGCAACTGGACTGCTAACGAGACCATCCTCGACGGCTACGGAGCCGGAGCAGTAGTGTCGTCACCAAGCAATGCCACAAACGCGACACGTGTCGACGGCTTCACGATCCGCAACGGAGGCATAGGAGTATTGGTGTCCTACGCCTCACCGACTATCACAAACAACACGATAGTTGGCAACACGAACACGTCGTCGTACACGTGGGGTGGAGGAATCGGCCTCACCTCGGGCGCGGCAGTGGTCACAGGTAACAAGATAGTGGGTAACACTGCACAGCGCGGAGGCGGGATATCTTGCCAATCTACGGCGGCAACCATATCAGGAAACCTGATCGCACTGAACAACAACGCCGCGATCTACTGCTACAACACCAAGCCCGGCTTCACCATCTCAGGAAACACGATACGCGGGAACAGCGGAGGCATTAGCGTCAACTCCACGTCCACCGTAATGGTTGCGAACAACATCATCACCCAGAACACCGCCGTTGCCAGCGGAGCCGGAATCTACTGCGAGTCTAGTGCGGCCAAAGTGCTTTCCAACACTATTACTTACAACTCATCTGGGGCTAGTTTGCTCTCAACCGGACATGGCGGAGCAATATACTGCAGATCTTGCTCTCCAACGATAGCGAATAACACCATCGTCGGCAACACCGGCAATGATGCCTCGGGCCTGTTCATGGACGCAGCTTCTCCGACTGTGTACAACAACATCGTGGCGTTCAACGCTATGGGCATTCGATGCCTCTCCGGTACGCCAGTTCTTCGCAACAACATAGTGTGGGGCAACTCGGGCTACGACTACTCTGGTCTCTCCGCCGGAGAGGGCGACATCGCGGAGGACCCCATGCTTGTGAGCGCTGCCTATGGCAACATGCACATTCGTCCGGGTTCGCCGTGCCTGGGCGCTGGATGGGCCGATGTTCCCGATCTGCCATCCACTGACATCGACGGCCAGGCGCGCGTGCAGGGAGGCGCACTGGATATAGGATCAGACGAGTCTGATGGGAGCGACCATCCCAGCGGCCCCTATGCCATCATCAGGGTCCGCTCTGACGGGGATGACTCCAATGATGGGTCAAGCTGGACACTGGCCAAGCGTTCTGTGCAAGCTGGCATTGATGCTGCTGCCGCACTTGGCGGAGATGTCTGGGTGTGCGAGGGTGTTTACAACGAACAGGTCATTGTGCTGCCTTGCACTCACATCTACTCCGGGTTCGCCGGCAATGAGAACTTCAGGTTAGAGCGGGACTCGACGAGCCACCAAGCCGTACTGGACGGTGGAGGCGCGGGCTCGGTTGTCATGGCCACACATGGCCACTTGTGCAGCACCATTGATGGATTCGTGATAAGAGGCGGTGGAGGGAAGTTGGGCGGAGGAGTGTACTGCCTGTCGGCTTCGCCAGTCATCGCGAACAACACGATCACTGCAAACACTGCTAGAGGAACGTCTATATCCGACTCATCTCTC
>CAZFYZ010000021.1:0-8911 GCA_964523735.1 uncultured bacterium
GAATCCCGTCTCCCGCTCCAAAGCTAGTTTTGGCGTCCTGCCATACAGGGTAGGGACCATCAGCGAGGCGACGTAGCCAAGTGGCTAAGGCAGCGGTCTGCAAAACCGCTATCACCAGTTCGATTCTGGTCGTCGCCTCCATTTTTATGTACGGGTTTTGAGCTCAGTCTTGTTCGCCTGCATCGCCCTATGAAGTAGCCCCATCATCAAACGTGCAGCCATCATCCAGGTAGAAGGACCGTGGGAAGTGTACGACTCGGCAATCGTTGTGAGCAGCAGCAGGTAACAGAGCAGTAGGCAACGGATGGAAATGCGACTGATCATCCTATCTTCACCTCATAGTCACTTGCTTCAGCAAGCGTCACCAAGCGCGTTATAGCCTGCAACCATACAACTGCGAGGCTGATCCGGAGGCCGCACGAAGTTGACGATCAGACGGCGTGATGGTATCCTGCATGCGGTCGAGCTCGGAAGAGCGAGCCGGAAGCCAGCGGAAAGCGAGGGTCACGCGGTTTGGACGTAGAGACCAGAGTGCTTCGGCCACCAGCTGAAGCGGAGTATGCGGAGGAGCTTGCGCTCCTTTCACAGGCTGATGAGGACCCTCGGCCGCCTGGATGGAAGTTGTCGCCCAAGGCAGTGAAGGCCTTTGTCTGCGGATCGGAGAAGCCCCGGATCGCCCGGAAGTTCTACGGTGACGACGTCCTCGTTGAGCGGGCGATCATAGGCCTGGCGGGGAATCGAGGGCTGCTTCTGGTCGGCGAACCAGGCACGGCCAAGACGATGCTCTCCGAACTGCTCGCCGCAGCGATCTCCGGGACCTCCACGAACACCATCCAGGGCAGCGCCGGCACGACCGAGGATCAGGTCAAGTACTCCTGGAACTATGCGCTTCTGCTTGCCGAGGGACCCACGCTGCGCGCGTTGGTACCGGCCCCAATCCACGTGGGGATGCGCGAGGGGTGCCTGGTACGGTTCGAGGAGATCACCAGGTGCGCCCCTGAGATTCAGGATGTACTCATCAGCGTGCTGTCCGACAAGATCCTCATTGTGCCCGAGCTGACGGGCGAGGATCGGGTGCTGCTGGCCAAGCCTGGGTTCAACATGATCGCCACGGCCAATATCCGCGACCGAGGCGTCCACGAAATGTCGAGCGCGCTCAAGCGCCGATTCAACTTCGAGACAGTTCACCCCATTCGAGACCTCAATCTGGAGGTTACGCTCGTGCAGAGAGAGTGCGAGCGGCTGCTCTCGGACGCAGGCGCGGCGGTGAAGGTAGACCGGGATGTCGTTGAGCTTCTGGTGAGCGCTTTTCACGACCTGAGGGATGGGGTGACGTCGGAAGGTACTCAGCTCGAGAAGCCGGTCGCTGTGATGTCGACCGCCGAGGCGGTGTCGGTGGCGTTCTCGGCGGGGCTTGACGCCTTCTACTACGGCAATCGGAAGTTGGGCCCCGAGTATATCTGCCGTCATCTGGCTTCGGCCCTGGACAAGGACGGGCCGTCTGACGTGCAGAAGCTCAAGCACTACTTCGACGTCGTGGTGCAGCAGCGCAGCAAGAAGAGAGGCGGCCTGTGGGCAGAGTTGCTCAAGTCCCGGAAATGGATTCCGTAGTCCCTCGCGATCCGGACTTGAGCGCGCGCGTCGTCTACTTCCCGGTCCGGCACCACTCGCCGGCGTGCGCGTGGCACGTGTCGCGTCTGATCAGGGAACTGCGGCCGGAGGCGGTTCTGATCGAAGGGCCTTCTGATGCCAATCCGCTGATTCCACTGCTGACTCACGAGGACCTGCGCACGCCTGTAGCCATATTCACGACCTACGTTCAGCGCTGCGGACAGGGCCTGCCGGCAAGGCATTCGGCTTACTATCCCATGTGTGATTACTCACCCGAGCTCGCGGCCATTCGTGCGGCATGGGGGGTAGGCGCGCGGGCCGAGTTCATCGACCTGTCGTTTCCGGAGTCTGTGGATGCCAGATCGGTCGAGGTAGCCGGGAATGTGGAGAGCCTGCTCGACGAGCGGTACTTCGCTCACAGCCGGTTCCTGCAGGCTGCATGTGAGCGTGCGGGGGTGAGGGATTCGGACGACCTGTGGGATCACCTGTACGAGGACGGTTATGAAGAGCTGGACACAGCCGTGTTCGCTCGAAATGTGCTTGGCTACTGCACGCTTGCCCGGGAGGACTACACCGCAGAGATGCTTCGCGCGGAGGGATGCCTGGCGCGAGAAGCCGCGATGGCGGCTCACATCGCGGCGGAGAAAGGGCGAGTGGTGGTCGTGACGGGAGGCTTCCACACTGTCGCCCTGCCTGAGACGAAGCCGAAGCGACCGAAACGCGTGGCTGTGGCTGAGGGTGAAGCGCAGATCGCGTTGGTGCGGTACAGCTTCGAGCAGTTGGACAGGCTCAATGGCTATGCCAGTGGGATGCCATCGCCCGAGTTCTACCAGCGGCTGTGGGAGGGGAGCGATCCGACCAGGCTGGTGGTGGAATTGGGGGCGTCGATCCGGAAGAGGGGCGGGGAGGCGTCGACGGAGGATGAGATATCGGCCCTTGCGCATGCGAACCGTCTTGCTCGAATGCGGCGACACGCGAGGCCTTTGCGGGAGGATCTGCTTGACGGGATCCGGTCGGTGTTCACGAAGGGCTCGATCGATATCGAAGGCGTGGTGGTGCTGACCCAGGCTCGGAAGCTTCTGGCTGGTGATAGGATTGGGGATGTGCCGGCTGACGCCGGGCAACCGCCTATTGTGAATGACTTCAGGCGTACGGCCGCGAGGCTGAGGATAGACCCGAGTACGCTGGGGTCGAGGGAGATCGTTCTCGACCTCTACCGTAAGGCGCCGCACAGGGAGGTCAGCCGGTTCTTTCATCAGCTTCGGTTTCTCGATGTGCCTTTTGGCGAGAAGGTGCGGGGCCCGGACTTCGTGACCGGCGAGAACCTGGAGAGGATACAAGAGGTATGGGATTATCGGTGGTCGCCGAATACGGAAGCCACCTTGATAGAGCGATCGATCTATGGCTCAACCTTGGAGGAGGCGTCGCAGGCGCTGCTGCTCGAGCGATTTCGTGAAGCCGAGGACGCGGGACAGGGGCGGCGGTCGGACCTGGCGGCGGCGCTGCTGCTGGAGGCCTGCAGGATGGGTCTCCATAGACATGTGCCTGACCTGCTGGATCGCACACGGGCGCTGATTGCGGAGGATGCCCTGTTCACATCGCTCGTGGCCGCTATCGAGAGGATTCTGGTTCTTCATTTCTCACGGGAGCCGTTGGAGGCGCATTCGCTCGAGGGGCTGGACGAAATGGCGGAGCAGGCGTTTGTGAGGGCGTGCTACTTGCTGCCGGGTCTCGCCGCGACGTCCGAAGCTGACGAGGACTCCGTGCTGGACGCTCTGAACGGGTTCTCGCAGGTGCCAGCCCAGCTCGGTGAGAGGCCGGGGCACCGGCAGATGCTGTGGGACCGGCTGCGAGAGCTGGTTGGGCAGAACGGCGGGAATGGGGCTGTCCGGGGTGGCGCCTGCGGTCTTCTCTTTGATGAGGGGCAGATGGAAGCGGGCGAGCTGGTCAGTTATCTTCAAGGGCACATCCTAGGCGGCGTCGACAGTGGCGCGCGAGGGATCAGCTTCCTGAGAGGCCTGCTGCGCAGCGCGCGTAGTGTTCTTTGGCAGGTGCCCGAAGTGATCGAAACGGTCACTCAGGTGCTTTCGGAGTGGGGCGAGGATGTGTTTGTGGCACAGCTTCCGAACCTGCGGTTGGCGTTTGCGGATCTGACTCCTCGCGAATGCAGCCGTGTAGCACAGGAGGTGGCTGTATATGTTGGAGGCAATAACCTGAACATATCTGCACCCATGGGTGGCTCTGAGGAAGACATGGTTGCCGGGGTCGAGGTGAACCGCCGGGTGTTGGAGTCACTGAGGCGCGACGGGCTGGAGGCGTTTCTCGATGGCTAGACAGACGCCGGAAGAGAGGCTGGCCGCGGCTCGGTGGAGGCTTGTGCTCGGGCGGTTCTCGGAGCAGCAGCTCGGCGGACGCATGGGAGGGCAGGGGACGTACCAGAGGATGGACAAGGCTCTGGACTACCTGTACGGCCGTGAGTATACGGGCAGGGGCGTGCGAGATAATGATGGCTCAGGCGCGACATTGGACCCGAGCATGCTCACCATCCCGGGCTGGATTCGGGAGGTAAGGGAGCTGTTCCCGAAAGATACGGTCGAGGTCATCGAGCGTCACGCCCTGGACCGGTACAAGATGACAGAGCTTGTAACTGACCCCGAGATCCTGCGGAGGATGGAGCCGAGCTATGATCTCCTGAAGGCTGTCTTGACGTTCAAGGAGCTGATGCAGGGGGATGTGCTGGAGGTCGCGCGGCGGCTGGTCAAGCAGGTTGTAGAGGAATTGGCCAGAAAGCTTAGCAAAGATATACGGCCTGTGCTGTGGGGGCGGCTGAACCGGCGCCGTCGAACGCACCTGAAGACCGCGAACAACCTGGACTGGCGGCGGACGATCCGCGCCAACCTGAAGAATTATGACACCGAGAATGATCGGATGGTGCTCGAGACGCTCTACTTCTTCTCGCGCACCAAGACCTACATGCCCTGGCACATCATAATGGCCGTCGATTGCAGCGGGTCGATGATCGATTCCGTGATACACTCCGCGATCATGGCCGGGATCTTCAAGGGGCTGCCGTCGACGCGGGTGAGCTTGATCGCGTTCGACACGTCGGTCATCGACCTCACGGATGCGGTCGATGATCCGACAGAACTCCTTATGAGCGTGCAGCTCGGTGGCGGGACGGACATCTGCGGTGCACTGCAGTACTGCGAGACGCTCGTCACTTCGCCGGGGCGAACAATCCTCACTCTGGTGACCGACTTCTGTGAGGGGTCGTCTCCAGAGGGGATGGTTGCGTCTGTGAAGCGGCTTCGCGAGTCGGGCGTGCGGGTGCTCGGCCTTGCGGCGCTGGATCAGGAAGCAAGCCCGGTGTATGACAGGAAGATGGCTGAACGCTGTGTAGATGCGGGCGCTGAGGTTGCGGCGCTGACGCCTCAGAGGTTGGCGGAGTGGTTGGAAAAGGTGATCTCGTAGACAGAATCCGCGCCAGCCTCGCGGCGTATGACGATGATGCCCTCGCAGCGCTTGCGAGCCCGGGTCTGCTCCGGCGTGCGCAGAAGGACCTCGAGACGGTAGTTCTCGAGTTGGCAGAGGAGGTCGACGGGGTCCTGCGAGTGAAAGTCGGAGACGCGACTGTCAGTATCCGCGAAGTGCCGAGCCAATCGACCTGCGACTGCCCGGCCGGTGAAATCTGCAGGCATGTGCTTGCGGCGCTGGTGTACCTGCGGGACGCTGCTGCGCCGGCTCCAGTACAGTCGTGCGAGGAGGAGATTGTTTCCGTTGATGAGGAGGCGCTGAGGAAGTGGGCGGGGACGGCTCTGCTCAGGAGGGCTGCTCAGAAGCTGGCTCAGGGCCTGGAGGTGAGTTTTGGCGGCAGTCGCCCTATGCTGTTCGAGATCCCGGGCCTGAACGCAAACTGCCGGTGGATGCCCGGCGGGGGCCTGGGAGGGATGATCTGCTCATGCCACGCCTCGACTGTGTGCGAGCACCGGGTTCTTGCCGTGCTGGCTTACAAAGTGGCCAAAGGCGGCATCGTTCTTGAGGAAGAGGCGAAGCCGCTCGATGTCTCGCCGGGGGCGCCGCGCACAAGGGAGGAGATCCGGGCGTCCGTCAGGACGGTGATTCACGAGATGGTTGCTCAGGGGCTTACTCGTGTTTCATCGTCTACCGAGCAGCGGCTTCGCACACTGGCGGTTTCAGCGCACGGGGTGGACTTGCCGAGGCTCGAGCGGCTGCTCAGGGCTCTGGCCGACGAGGTGGCGCTTCAGCTCAGCCGGGACGCGCGGGCGGACGTCCGGAGCATTGTCGGCGTCGCCGCAACTACGGAAGCCCTGTGCCACGCGCTGGAGCGGCCGAACCCGGCGATTGTGGGGGTCCATCGATCGCAGTACATGCCGGTCGGCAGCATAGAGATCAGTGGTATGGGCGCGCGGCGCTGGAGGACTCGCAGTGGGTACGCCGGACTGACCGTGTACTTCTGGGACGGATCATTGCGCAACTGGGCGACCTGGACCGACTCCCGCCCGGTTCAGGTTGGGCAGTTCGACGGTCTGGCGCGGTTCGGCCAGCCGGGACCGTGGGAGGGATGCACGGCGCCCTTTGAGGCTTCGAGACACATGCTCAGGCTGGCTTCCGCATTCCGTAACCCGGCCGGACGCCTTTCAGGAAGGCCGGCAACAAAAGCAACAGTGCTGAGGCCTTCCATTACTGGTCAGGTACCGGTGATCGAGTTGTGGCGGGAGCTGACGGATCGGGCTTTTCGGCTTTTCGGCGGGTCGCTTGGGGAGCGGGACGAGCGAGATGAGATCGTCCTGCTTCGTCCGTCAAGAACAGGCCGGGCGAGGTTCGACGATATCCGGCAGGAGATGCACTGGCCGGTGCTTGATAGTGACGGATGCGAGCTGATGCTTGTGCTTCCTCACAACGCGGAGACCGCCGGCGGGATGAGGATCATCGAGCGCTGGGGACGGAGCCCGCTGGAGGCGATCCTCGGCCTCCTGCGCCTATCAGCGGGGCGACTGGTGGTGGAGCCGGTGACGCTCCACGGCCCCAAGGGACAGGTCAACCTGACGCTGAATGAGGTCCATTCTCCCTCTGCGAGAGGCGGGCCGGCCTCCGAGGAGGAAGATATGCCTGATGAGCCGACGGGCGACGGGCTCTTGCCTGAGGCCTCAACTACTCCGCTCGGTCTGCTGCTCTCATCGGCTGAGATGGAGCTCGAGCGCATTGCGGAATCAGGTGTATCGGTCGTCAAGGACCTGGCCGGGCTGCGAGAGGTGTCGGGTCGGTTGGAGGCCTTGGGCGTGATCTGCTGCGCGAGCCCGCTGAGCCGGCTCGTCGACACACTGGGCCGGTCCGCGCAGGAAGAGGCGTCTCATCCATCGCCGGCGGAAGCCGTGCTGAGAGCCTACTACGTCTGTCGGCTGGCGTCTACGCAGGAAGCGCTGATGAGCATGATCTAGAGCACCTGTCTGAGAGGAGATGGCTTTGGTCAACTGGTTCAAAAAGCACAAGATCCCGAAGGACATCCGCAATGCCGCGGGTTTGTCGGATGAGCTAGTGAAGCTGTTGGCGGAGGATTTTGGCCGGCTGGGGCAGGTGCGCTCGGGGTTTGCGGATCGTGTGCTGCGATACGTGTTGGATGGAGAGGAGGATGGCATCCTCTCCGAGCTACGCCGGTCGCCAGGCTGCGGCAAAGCCCTTGACCTGATCTGTTACAGCTGCTCATCGATCTCGTATGATGATGATGACACCGCGCGCGCCCGGTTCTTCAAGCAAGCAGCAATGCCTGACCATGAGTTTCTTCTCCGGTTGGCACGGGTCTATGATGCGGCGTCCTGTTCGTCGCCACGAGCCCTGTTCGGCAAGTATCTTCCGCCGTGGCTGGAGGTCTTCTTGCTGGAGGCAACACGATTCACTCCTAACATCTTACCTCCTCGGTACATCAACACCGCCCTTCGCGCCGACGTGGTGGAGAGGATGCTCGTCACGATGGAGTTGGAGCCGGACCTGCTGGTGCACACGGCGCTCATTCCTCTGGCAGATGACTGGGGACACTGGGTCCCAAAGATGTGCAGCGTCCTCAGTCAGTTCGATGAGGCCATCGTGCGTCACGCCCACGTCGTTCACGAAGCTTTGGGCCAGACGGATGTCAAGACTCGAGTATACGCCCTAGAGGTCCTGAACGAACTTAGCGTTTCCGTGGAGCCTTTGGCGGAGGTCATAGCGGACCAGGCACTCTGCTCCTCCGGCAAGGTTCGCGTTGCTGCCTGGCCGATCGTCAAGCGCTGCCCGGAAGCCTTCGCCCCGATCGTGACTAAGGCAATGGCTTCGGGCAAGCCCGCGCAGCGAGCACAAGCCGCCAGACTATTGTACGACCTGATCGGTGAGAAAGCTGTTGAGGCCCTGCGTGCTCGCCTGGACGTGGAAACGGCCGGGAAAGTGAAGCAGGAGATCGCGCAGATACTCAGCCGCGCAGAGACCACGCATGGCTTCTCAGAAAAGCCTGAGTTCGACCTCGCCCCGCTGGAGCCGGTTGACCCGGTGGCGCCCCTGCCTGAGTCTGTCCTCTCGCAGTTCAGGTCGATCGCTCCGCACAAGTTCGCCGATCGATGCTGCCGCATTCTGCAAGGCTTGACGGAGTCCAAGGGCAATGCGCAGGAGTGCGTGGCCAACAAGATGACGCCGTACGACTACCACACAGACAAGGGAGCGCACGCCCGGGCGGTTGCCTTTGCCCGGCTGCCGGAGATCAGCCTTGCGCACCTGATGAGGCTCCTTGCCCTGATATCGGAGCTCTCGCCGAATGGGGTCGGCTACCAGTTCGATGACTTCATTGAGGCCTTTGCTTCGACCCACGGCCCTGTCAGCCTGCGCGAGCTGGCCTCAGTGTTCTCGGCGATCGGGCTGGACCCGCTGACTATAGCTCGCCAGCGCCTGGCTAGCTTCTTTCCAAGGTTTCTATGGGAGGATGCGCTAGTCTGGCCCTACTTCGCTGAGCACCCGGACGTGCTCGAATACGTTCTCGGGGTGGGCAAGAGCAAACTGGAGCTCGACTCGTGGCAACTGCCCGACGCCAGGCGCAGGGCCTATGATCTCATCCGAATGTTCCCTCACGTCCCGCAGCGGCTTGTCCCGGCGCTCTGGGACATCGCTTTGGGAGAATCCAAGACCGAGCGCCCGCTCGCCAGGAAGTGCCTGGAGGACCTGCCGGACAAGAAGAGCGTGCTGCTGAACGCGCTGAAGAGTGGCAAACAGGTCTCGCGTGCAGTTGCTGCCGGCTGGCTGGCTGACCTCCGAGACA
>CAZFYZ010000021.1:8921-21753 GCA_964523735.1 uncultured bacterium
TAAAGAGAACGCGTGATGGACGGACATTCGAAAGACACGGACGCGATCCCCGCGATCAAAGCTGCCCTGGCCAAGGAGAAGCAGGAACTTGCCCGGGTTGCGATGATGGACGCGCTGGGCGACCTCGGAGTGCCGCTCGCGGAGTTCATGAGCCTCGATCAGCTCATTGCAGAGGCACAGGCAGGCTTGGAGAAAGGTGTCCCGCCGGGTCTCTCGTGGTTCCCATTCGGATCTCTGCCGGCCGTCTACTGGCTGGAGGGTGGGGGGCAAGTCCCGCCGGAGGTGGTCAAGTGGTGGATCTGCCAGCACTGCAAGCTCAATGATCCCGAGGCGGGCGCGCTGCTGCTGCGGTACTGCTCGCTGCTGAGGCTTGAGGACAGGCACGCGCTGGGGCAGTTCATTCTGAGCGCTTGGATCGAGCGCGACACTACCGCGGTCTATACCCGGGATCAGGCAGAGAAGCTCGCTCGGAAACAGGCGCCGGGGTCGATGTGGCTCTATCCAGGCCGTTCGCTGGAGAACGTGGTTCGGGCGCTCGCGAAGGGGTTACTGGATGAGTGCCAGTACTCCGCCATCAAGGAGAAGGGGATCCTCGCTGTGGTTGCCGCGTGCGGAGGGCCCGGGGTCGTGCAGGCGGCAGAGCGCTACATCAAGCGCTGGTACGGGATCCGGGCGGCGCAGTGCAAGGCGCTGATCAGGATGCTCGGATGGGTAGACGATAGGTCGGCAACCCAGGTCCTCCTGCAGATCGCGAAGCGCTTCCGCACGAAAGGCATTCAGGAAGAGGCCGACGCCTGCGTGCGTGCCCTTGCCGAGCGCAACGGATGGACGACTGACGAACTCGCGGACAGGACAATCCCAACGGCGGGGTTTGATGAGGGGCCTGAGGTAGTGCTGGACTACGGCAGCCGCAAGTTCACCGCGTCGCTGGACAGGCAGCTCAAGCTCGTGTTCAGGAATGGGGCCGGAGAACCGATCAGCTCCCTCCCGGATGCGGGCAAGAGCGACGACGAAGACATGGTCAAGGCCGCGAAGGACAAGATAGGCCTCGTGCGCAAGGAGCTCAAGAACGTCCTCAAGGCCCAGAAGGACCGGCTGTACGAAGCAATGTGCACTCAAAGGACCTGGCGGTTCGAGGACTGGAATGAGTATCTCAACAATCACCCAATTGTTCGCAGTCACTGCCAATGCCTGGTGTGGACGGCATCAGACGGCGACATCGAGCGCACGTTCCGGCCGCTGGACGACGGCACCCTCACAAGCTGCAGCGATGAGCAGGTCTCGCTGAGCGCTGATGCGAGCATTCGGGTGGCCCACAGCGTGAACACCCCCGAAGAAGAGCGCGAGCGCTGGATAGAGCATCTCAAGGACTACGAGGTGACCCCGCTCCTTGACCAGTTCGGCAAGCCTGTCTACGCCCTGCCGGAGAACTTGGCCCCTGAGACTGAGCTTGCCGAGTTCCGGGGCTATATGATAAAGGCATTCAAGCTTCGAGCCAGGGCGCTCGGGCTGGGGTACACGCGGGGCGAGATCATGGACGGCCCCTCGTTCTGCGAGTACTTCAAGCATCTCCCAGGGCTGGAGATCGACGCCGTGATCGAATTCAGCGGCAATGGAATGCCCGAGGAAGACGTGGTCGTAGCCTTGCGCGGCCTGCAGTTCAGGCGGATAGTGCCGAGCGAGGATAGATGGTCTGTCAGAAACATAAATCTGCCTCTGGGGGATGTTCCGGCGGTTCTCCTGAGCGAGTGCCGGAACGATATGCGTATCATCGCCGCCGAGGGTTCGGGCTTTGACAAGGACTGGGAGTCGAAGGTCCCGTGGTAGTGTTCTGAGAGGAGTGAGCTATGCTGAAGTGGTTTAGAGGCAAGACCAAGAGCGTGCAGAACACCGCTGGGCTCACGGATCAGGAATTGGCGCTGCTTATTGAGGATATGGGCAGACTGCGTCAGGTGCGCAAGGACCTTCCCGAGCGGGCCCTGCGTTACGTGGTTGATGGTGAGGGTGCGGAGGTCTTGAGGGACCTCCAGAGGATCAGCCAGTGCGGTGCGGCCATGGTTGTCTCTCCTGCCAGTCCGGAGTGGCCTCACAATTTCTGGACCAAGGGCGAGGGAGACGCGCGGTGGCGGTTCTTCCAGACCACTCAGACGGCAACGCCCGAGCTGATCTTCCGATTGGCCCAGGTATACGAGGCTGCCGCGGACGCAAGCTACTCGCCATTCCAACCCTGTCCAAACGCACCCAACTGGATGCTCGTGCTGGTCAGAGAAGCGACCGGGCACTGCAACCCCTGGTCTGGTGAGGGTCCTCCCAATGCTCGTTTCCGCGCTGAGAAGATCGAGCAGGTTGGGGTCGCTGCCGGGCTCACCCCTGACGCGGTCATGACAGCGGCGTTCACCCTTGATGCCGAGTACCTCGGCGACTGGAACAAGGACGCGCTGTCGTTCACGTGGCTTGCGGGGTTCGGTGAGCGGGTTGCGGTGCACGCGGATGCTGTGCGGGAGGCCCTGGCACACATCAAAGCCTGTCAGCGGAGCCACGCGCTGCATGTTCTTGCCAGATCTGGTGCGGCCATCGAGCCGTTCGCCCAGACGATCGTCGATCTTGCCGTATCATCGTCAAGGAAGGTCCGCGACGCGGCGGAGCCGATTCTTGAGTCCAACCGCGAGTTGTTCACGCCTCTCTTGGAGTCAAAGGGCGCGTCGCGAAAGCAGGATGAGCGTGCCCTGGCTGCAGGTCCGCTCTGGAAGCTGAACGGTACCAAGTCTAAGCCGGTCTTGGAGAAGTGGCTAAGAGCCGAGAAGTCCGACAAGGTCCGCGAGCAGCTTGCCTCGCTGATGGAAGTGTCGGTTGCCGCCGCCGAGGCTAAGCCCACCAGCTTTGATCTGCCTCCCGTGCATCCAGTCCAGGCCAAGTCTCCCCTCACACCAGCCGCCGAAGCAGCCTACCACAAGTTCTTCGCGGAACACGCCCGCTGTCACCAACTGATGGTGGAAGAGGAGAAGAAGCGGGGGGCCATCCCAACCACAAGCAATGCGACACGCCAACGCATCATGGGGGGTATCGCGTTCCTGGTGGGTGACGCGTCATTCGTGGACGAGAAGGACTACCGCGAGCGCCTGAGAATAGGTGTCGACTCGCGACTGGAACAACAAGTGACTAAGGCCGCGGTCGAGTTCGCCGCTTGCCCCGACGTCGAGTTGGTGCACCTCGTTCGCTTGGTCGTGCTTCTGGGGATGTTCCCCATCCATCCGTTCAACTCGTTCTTTGGGGATGGCCTGTTCGATAGCTGCCTCCAGGCATTCGAGGCAAGTCACAAGCGTAAGGTCTGCCTGCGAGAGATCGCGGTGGCACTCGATGCTACCGGCATCGGGTCTGATGGAGTGGGATGGACCAGGCTGCAGGAGTATGGCCGGCGGTTCGTGATCGATGAGGAGCTGACCTGGCCCTACTTCGCCGAGCGGCCGCAGTTCCTGGAGGCGGTGATTGTCAAACGGGGTAGGCAGATCGAGGGCCGTGACTACTTCTTCGCGGCCGCGACCAAGCCGGAGCGGCTGAAGGCACTTGAGGTGCTGTCAGCATTCCCACAGCCGCCCGCGCAGCTTGTCCCTACATTGTGGGATCTAGCCCTGGGCTCGAGCTACGAGCGCGACCTGGCGGTCAAGTGCCTCAACAAGCTGCCGGAGGCTAAAGGGCGGATCGTCGGCGCGCTCAAACACAGAAAGACAGACGCACGAGCTTCGGCGGCAAGATGGCTTGCGGACCTTGGCGCATCGGAGGCCGTGCCCGAGATCCAGGCGGCACTTGAAGTCGAGACCGCCCAATCCGCTCGGGTCGCACTGACTGATGCCCTGCACGTGCTCACCGGTGCAGCGGACAGTGAAGCTCCCGCCGCTGCCGATCTTGATGCCTGGCTGAATGACGCCGAGGCAGGGCTAAAGACGGGCATTCCGGATGCGCTTTCGTGGTTTCCGTTTGACGCTCTGCCGACTGTCCGGCTGGCAACCGGTGAACAGGTCCCGCGCGAGGTGCTTGTGTGGAAGATCGTGCAGCAATACCAGGTGGGCAAGCCCGAGCCCGGCCCCGCGCTTGTGAGCTTCGCGTCGCTTCTCGATCCGGGTGATCGACAGGCTTTCGGGCTATTCGTGCTGCAACAGTGGCTGGATCACGATGCCAAGCCCGTCTACACAGAGGCCCAAGCGCGCGCGATCGCGCAGCAGGAAGCACCAAAGTGGGCACGCTCTCCTTATTACACGTACGAATCGGCGTACAGGGAGCTCTACAACAGCCACCTGCGGATGGTCGAGGGCTCGGCTATCAAAGAGAAAGGCATTCTGGCGGTTGCCGGTGCCTGCGCGGGAGCTCTTGCCGCTGAGCCCGTGCGCAAGTATCTCGACAGGTTCTACGGATTCAGGGTCGTCCAGTGCAAGGCGATGCTGTGGATGCTCAGCTGGGTGGACCATCCGACCGCCACTCAACTGCTGATCAAGGTAGCCGGCGGCTTCAGGACTCGCGGCATTCAAGACGAGGCAGTCAAGTGCGTGGAGGCTCTCGCGCAGCGAAAAGGCTGGTCGATGGACGAGCTGGCCGACCGCACCGTTCCAACCGGAGGGTTCGACTCCGATGCACAGATGACCCTCGACTACGGCGGGCGCAGCTTCGTGGCGAAAGTCAACGCCAAGCTCGGCATCGATCTCTACACTGCGGAGGGCAAGAGCATCAAGGCCCTGCCCGATGCAGCCGCGGGAGACAGCCCTGACCTCGTGAAGGAGGCAAAGAAGCTTCTCTCGGACGCGAGAAAGGAAGTGAAGTCCGCGCTCAAACTCCAGAAGGACCGGCTCTACGAGGCCGTGTGTACCCAGCGGACTTGGCGGTTCGAGGACTGGGACCTCTACGTGAACCGTCACCCCATACTCCGCCACTACTGCCAGAGGTTGGTCTGGGCGTCGGGCGAAGTCACCTTTCGCCCGCTTGACGATGGAACGCTGACAGATTCGCAGGATCAGCAGGCAACGCTCCCTCCGGATGCCCTGATCCATCTGGCGCACAGCGTCAGCACTCCCGAGGATGTGCGCCGGCAGTGGATGAAACACTTCAAGGACTACGAGGTAGAGCCTCTGCTCGAGCAGTTCACCAAGCCGGTCTATGAGCTGCCGCAAGACAAATGGCAGGACATGGAGGTCCGTGACTTCGAAGGGCACATCTTGGAGCCCCGCAAGTTCCGAACCAGGGCGGAGAAGCTCGGTTACAGCCACTCCCAGGCCGAGGACGGAGGCTGTTTCTACTATCACACGAAAGCTTTCTCGGGCTTGGGCATTGACGCGGTGATCGAGTCAACGCCGATCTGCATCGTGTACTATGAGGGGACCCCTCCGGCTGCGCTGCTGAACCTTCATTTCGTGCGGTCCGGCAGTCAGGGCAAGCTGTTCCTAAAGGACATCCCTCCGGTTGTTCTGAGCGAGTGCTGGAACGACACGCGCCTGATCGCTGCGGAGGGTGCGGGCTTCGACAAAGATTGGCGCTCCAAAACGGGCTACTTCTGATCTCAGCCGAATCCCCAGGCATGCCGGGGCGGGGGGAGTGGGAGTCTACTCGTCCTCCTCCTGCTTCCCGCCTGCGATCTTCTGCAGGTCGCCCATGACCTCGGAGAACACGATCGGCGACATCTGGCCGAACTCTATCAGGCGGGGATCGACTGCGCTGTTGGGCTCATCATACACGTAGATGCCTATCTTCACGCTGCCCGAGTGCACAAAGAAAGCCTCGCCGAGCTTGATGTCGGAGTACATATCGATCCCGACGTACATGCCCTCGAGCCCGAGAAAGGCATCGACTCCTGCGCTGGGGAAGCTCTTGACGTAGGCGGTGATCATGCCGGCGTCGCACACCGATCCTCTACGCCAGCCAAGCCTTTCGGCTCTCCCCTTGAATGTAAGGCCGTTGAGTTGGGTGCCCGCGCGACCCTTGTGGAACCTCAGCTGCTTCTCTTGCTGCGTAACGCTTACCACCGGGCGGGCCAACTGAGGGAACGGGGGCTCTACCTCGTAATCGGTGAGGTGCGCTTGCCACTGCTGTCTTGCCTGATCGCCAAGCTCCAGCGGATGGACGATGCCGACAGTGCAGTCATCCACGAGTTCGACCGTGTTGTCAGCGTTGTCGGTCAGCGTCTGATCCTCCAGCGCGCGGAATGTCGACGTCAGCTGGGTGGATCCGTCGTAGGCGCCCCAGATGAGGCGAATGCCGAAGGGCATCATTATCGGGTGCTTGAGGAAGAGTCCGCTCCAGTCCGAAACGGGCCACCGCCGCTGCTGGACCATCATTGCCTCCATGCGGCGGATCTGCGCCTTGGAGACCTCACGCAGCAGGGCGCCCAGCTCCTTGAACTCGGCCCTGACGGGGTCAGGAGCGCTGGTGGGGAGCGACGAGACGCGCTTGTTCTTGTCCACATCGTGGAACTGAGGCTTGAAGTCCAGACCGATCCGCGCCAGCACCTTGCGATCGCCGCACTGGACCTCTCGAGGCTTTCCCGGCTCAAACCCCAACCAGGGGACTACCCTGTCGCCGAGCTCGTCCGGTGTGACGCCCAGCGACGCTGCTGCGGCGGCAAAGGCCTCGCTCGCGGCTGCTCCAATGTTCTTCATCTTTGTGCGGTATCGCATCGCGATAGAGTCGATCGCCAGGAGCGCCCGATCCGTCGCCAGCAGTGCCAGCGCTTGGACGGCGTACTCCGCCAGCTTGCCGCGACTGTGCTCGGCCCAATCCTTGATCTGAGAGCTCAGGACAGGCACGATCCGGTCGTCCCCGAGCATTGATGCAGAGGCCAATGCCCACTTGTCCTTGGCGTCAGCTCCGGACGCGATATAGGCGTTCAGGAGCGCGAGCGCGAAGTCGGCGGTTGTGGCGCGGTCTATGAGCTTGTAGAGGGGCTTGAGCTCGAGCGACGGCCTGATCTCCGGGCAGCTCGATTGCCGGCTCAGGAGGTAGCGCAGGATCTCTTCGGGCATCTGAGCGCCGTCTTTGTAACTGAGGCCCGGTACCCCCAGATCACCGACCCATCTGGCAGGAGGCCACTTCATTCTCTTGAAGCCTGCCTGTGCTCTGGACTCGACGTACTCGCGCGTGAGGTCCTTGCCGGCCGACTCCCAGGCATCCTGCACTGCGGCAAGGATCGCCTCGCGGACATCGTCGTTCTCCTCAGACTCTAGCCGGTCCTCGAGTGCCTGCCGGGCGGCCGGGGTGCTAGCTGGGGACAAGATGATCACAGCCGTCAACCTGAGTTCCGCTTTGCGGTGCTGGAGGAGCTTCACTGCTCTTGGCAGCGCCTCATCACCTATCTTGGTCAGGGCCCGGGCCGCGGCCTCGCGGATGGGCTTGGACGTGGATTCTGTTAGCCCCCAGAGCGTGTCGCTGACGGCGGAGGGATTCCATTTTGCGGCCTGGATGATGTAGCGGATGGCCAAGTCGGACTCCTGAGCTCTGAGCCCGCCTTCGATGTGCCTCCGGATGGTGTCCTGGTGGTCGGGGCCGCCGATCTCGATCAGGTGAGACAGGGCCGTAAACGGCGTCTCCTTGCCGCCGCCCTCAAGCCCGGCAAGGACGACGGGAAGGGCCTCGGCCCCGAGTTGGGCAACACAGTCGGAGATGATTGCTGGTTTGGAGTAGCCTGTGGTGTTTGCAGTGCGGCGGATATAGGCGACAAGGTCCGGCAGTGCCTGGACGCCATAGATCTGGACCATCCACTGGCAGACAATGTCGTGCCTGTTCTCCCGTTCAGCTCCTGCAAGAGAAGTCCGCGCGGCCTCAAGGGCCTCGCGGCCGTACAGGGCATGGTTGTACTTGTCCAGTTCCTGGCCGGTAAGGAACTTGTCATGGGTGTCCTTTGTTCCTCTGAATGCGTCGAGCACATCCTTGTCAAACGCCCCGTTTCCTTTGACGAGAAGGGCTCTGCATGTTGGCGGAAGCCGCAAGGTATCAGCAGGCCTGAGAAGCTCTCTGGCCACGATGCGTACCCTGCGCTGGTCGAAGTCCAGCGCGAAGTCCAGTAGAGAGTGACCGCTGTATTCGCTAGACGCCAGGGAACGGGCGAGCGCCTGCAGATCCCTGTCCGACAGCGATAGTAGGTATCTTCCCGCCGACGTGGGCCTTCCGCCGAACGCGAGGTTCTCGGCCCAAGGTACAACTAGCTGCCCGGGCGCCAGCTTGGTGAACCCGTGCTCCTCGAGCACTGAAGTCGCAACGCCGTGGAAGTCATCAGCTTGACCTTCCTTGGGGAGATATCTATCGAGCCACATCCCTATGTAACGCCACTGCCCCAGTGCCGCCAGTACGTGCAGAGAACGTTTGTCGTACTCAGTGAGAGCATTTGGGGAAGCAATGATGTCGTAGATGTCCCACTCGTATTCCCAGTCGCGCACTTGCTTGAGCCCACGAAGCAGTGCTCGGTCGCCCGTCTGGACATACCTGTAACCGATCGTGAACCTGGTCTTGTCGCCATAGGGGACCCTTAGTTTGTCCTCGAACCATCTCTCAATTCGGCTCATCGACCGCCTCCTAAAGCCGGTATCACGTTTGTTGCGTTCCACATCCTCGACCGTTGCTCCTGCTGACGTGAGCCAATGAACTCCGGGCGGCGGTCGCGTGTAATTACGGATGGAGTGGCGCTGGGATGTCGAACCTGCTTCAGAGACACTGCTACCACCAGTTCGATTCTGGTCGTCGCCTCGAAAAAGACAAGGCCGGTTCTGAGCTCAGAACCGGCCTTTCGTTTGCCTCGCTTGGAATCGTCTGCGGCTTCTTCTTCACCAGTACAGCCAGTAGAGATAAGTCCAGATCCCCGCGTAGATGAAGAACCACAGGACCCAACTGTGGTACCACGGCCGGCTCACACCCTCGTCATACACGTTGAGCATGCTCCGGCTCCAGAGGAATGGTTTCCACTGATTCTCGGCGGGCGGAACCAGTGCAGATGGATGTCAAGAACCTGCGTGAGAATGGCAACCACTGATACTTGAATAACGATGCCACCGAGCAGGCCAAAGACTGCTCCATGGTAGTTCATGCGCTTCCAGACAAGGCCGAGAATAATGACGGAACTGAACGGAGTCGCCAGGTATGTGATGCCGGTCTGGAAATACTGGAAGATGCCTATGTTCGAGATGAATGGAGCCACAAGGGCCGCCAGAGCAAGAGCAGTGAACGAAGCCAACCGCCCCACGAACACAAGCTGGCGGTCTTCGGCTGCCTTGTTCACGAACCGCTTGTAGACATCGAGGCTGAATATGGTAGCAGTCGAGTTGGCAAGCGCGCTTACGGCTCCCATTACGGCCGCCAGGAATCCAGCCAGAATGATCCCTTTCAACCCCCAACTCGGCGCCAGGTGCTGCAGCGCGAACGTGAAAGTCAGATCCTGGTTCTCGAGCGGTGGCGCCTTGTGCAATTCGTGGACCCAGTGGTAGACCACGAAACCCAAGAAGCAGGTAACCATGGGCCTCAGGAAGTTGATGAACCCAGCGAAGATGACGCCCATCATACCGTCCCACCGGGAGCGCGCGCCAAGGATTCGCTGGAGCATGACTTGGTTGCCTGCCTGGTAGAAGAGCCCTCCGCTAAAGACGAAAGTCAACAGTCCGAGGAACGGCGCGATCTCATCATCCGGCGGGTGATAGAGGTGGAATCGCTCCGGGTTGGCCGCGATCATTGCGTGCCAGCCCCCCGGTGTGGCCTTGACAGAGAGCCAGAAGAGAAGCACCCCTCCGCCGATCAGCATTAGGCACTGCATTGCGTCCGCCCACACTACTGAGGCCAGACCACCCTTGATAGCGTAGAGCCCGATTAGTACGATGATCGCCCAAAGCACAAGGTGAAAGTTCAGGCCGGTGAGCGAGGAGAACGCAAGGCTTCCGCCATACAGCACCGGCGCCAGAAAGATGAAGACGTAGGCAAAGAGCATCACCCAGCTATAGATGTCTCCACACAGATCTCCGTAGCGCCGCTTCAGAAACTCTGGGACCGTAAAGATGCGGTTGAGCAGATACATTGGCACGAAGGCGAGTATGAAAACCGAGTAGTGCGGCAGGGTGAACCATTCCCAGTTGGCCACACCCATCCCATGGGTGTAAGCCGCGCCATTGGTGCCGACGATTTGCTCACTCGATACGCTCGTCGAGACGAACGCAGCCCCGATTATGTACCACGGCAGTTTGCCGGACGCCAGAAAGTAGCCCTTTGCGGTCTTCTCCTGCTTCCGTCCCGCCCAGAGGCCCACCATTACCACTACGGCAATGGACCCTGCAATGATGGCAATGTCCAACCAACTCAGCGCGAATTCCACGAGCACTCCTCCACTACCGTCAGGGTTCCTGTCCCAAGGCCCGCCTTCATAACAGACTTCCTGAAAACCCAGCCACAGCCATTGACAAGCGGCGTTTCGCAGCTTATAATGCGGTATGTCGCTGCGCGAAACGCTACGTGACTCTTAGTATACCTTAGTGCAAAACGCTGAGTCAATAGTGTTTTGTAGGCTGAATCGCAGCCTCCGTTTTCGTCGAGCTGGTAGTAGAATAGTATCAGACAGTAGTGCTGCGAGCTAGCGAGGGGCCGCTGGCCGGTGGAGGTCTGCGTTGAAGATCGTTGACTTGAGGATCCACACCCCTGACCGCAATTTCCATGTGTTCGTGGAGCTCCAAAGTGATGCGGGAGTAACAGGGTGGGGGGCCGCATTCTCGGAAGTCGGACAGGTCGTGGGTTCGCTCGAGTGGCTCAAGCGATTCGTTGTGGGAGAGAACCCTCTCGAAGTGGAGCACCTGACCGAGAAGCTTCACGAGATCACATTCTGGCTCGGACGCGGTGGGTCGATGACCCATGCTATCAGCGCGATCAACATTGCGCTCTGGGATCTGGCGGGGAAGGCTCTCGATCAACCGGTCCATACCCTACTGGGCGGCAAACGCCGGGATGCGGTGCCGGTCTACGGATCGGTGCTGTTTGAGCCGGTCGAGACCCTTGATGCGCGAGTTCAGGCGATGATCTCCCGGGGGTTCCGTTCGATCAAGCTCGGCTGGGAGCCTTTTGGCAAGGGGACACTGGCCGATGACACCGGGCTGGTTCAGGCGGCTCGCAAGGCGGCCGGCGACGAGACAAGGCTAATGATCGACGCCGGCGGCAGCGGCCCTTATTGGAGCATGGGGTTCAAGGACGCGCTTGAACGAGGCAAGATGCTTGCTGATTTCGGCGTCTACTGGTTCGAGGAGCCGCTCCGTCCGGATGACATCGATGGGTACGCGAGGCTGACGGACGCCTGTCCAGTCAAGATTGCTCACGGAGAAGTGCTCACGAGGCGTCAGTCGTTCAAGCCTTACTTTGACAGGCGGGCGATGGATATTGTCCAGCCGGATGTTGCCAAGGTCGGCGGCCTTTCGGAGATGCGGCGGATTGCGTGGATGGCCGAAGAACACGGCATTAGGCTTGTCCCTCATGGCTGGAACACGGCCGTTGGGGTCGCGGCCGATGTGCAGCTAGCTGCGACGCTTCCGTACGAGTCGTTTGTTGAGTTCAATGTTGGGAATGTGCTGGTTGAGGAGCTAGTAGACCGGCCGTTTGCTCTGGACGAGAGCGGGTGCCTGCCGGTGCCGGACGAGCCCGGGCTTGGGATAAGGATAGATCGAGAGCGACTGAAGGCATTGCATGACTCGGGTTACGTGAGCCCATCGTGGACCTGGGACGAGCGAAAGGAGTTCGAGAGAGGATGAGTTCGCACGAGCCGTTGAGGATTCTCGCAATTGGGGCGCACCCCGACGATATCGAACTGGGCTGCGCGGGCACGCTGGCGCGGTGTATCGCCCGTGGAGACTCCGTCACCATGGCGGTTGTCTGCAAAGGCGACGCGGCATCCTGCGGGATGACCAAAGACGAGATTGTTCGGGTTCGAGCTGGTGAGCTCAGAGACGCCGCCAAGACCCTCGGGGCTGAGCTTATCCACATCGGCCTGCCCGACTTCGGCGTCTGGGTATCGCGAGACCTGCTCAAGCCTCTGGTGGACACCATTCGGCAAGCCAGGCCTGACGTCGTCTTCACCCACTACTTCGGCGACTACGGCGGGGACCACAACAACACATTCACTGGTGTCCTCGATGCTTGCCTGGCCGCCGTTGTGCCCACATTCGAATCCGACCTTCCCCCGCTCGAGCAGCAGCCGTTTCTCTATATGACGGAGCCTCTTGGCGGATATGCGTATCAGCCTCAGGTATACGTGGACATAACGGAGACGTTCGACGTCAAGGTCAAGATGCTGGAGTGCCACCGGAGCCAGATGGATTGGATGAGCCGGTGGGGTGGGATGGACTTCCGCCAGTACATAGATGTCGTCGCGCGGTTCAGGGGCTACCAATGCGGCGTGACGCACGCGGAAGGCTTCATCGCGCACAACTCGTGGGCGCACATGCCCGCGCGATCGATATTGCCTTAGGATAGCTTGCAAGGAGTGTAGAATGGTTCTTCGGGGCATGGCAGTCGGGCTGCTAGTTGTGGGATTGGTGATGGCGATCATGTCGGGAGCAATTGCGGGGAGCGCGGCAGAGGGACTGGCGCGAGAGAAGATGAACCTGGATGGAACCTGGGAGTTTGAGCTCGACGAGGAGGGCCGCCTCTCTGAAGAGCGAGCATTCCTGACCAGAGACACCTATGCTTCGACTATCAAGGTACCCGGTCCGTGGCAGGGGCAAGGCTTCGGTAAGCCCGGCGGCACCTTCCGGTTCCTGCCCAAGACGAGCGTGCCGGCCGATCATCTCCGCTGCAACTCCGAGGGAGTGGGCTGGTACCGCAAGTCCGTGGATAT
>CAZFYZ010000021.1:21763-43116 GCA_964523735.1 uncultured bacterium
GAGCTGGAAGGGCAACCTGGTTTGGCTCAACGTTGGGCTCGGGATACGCTACACAGACGTGTATGTCAATGGCCAACTGGTCGGGACGCACGAAGGCTTCAGCACTCCGTTCAAGTTTGAGATCTCCCGGCACCTCTCGTTCGGCAAGAAGAACGTCCTTGTGCTGGCGGTGGACAATCGCCCGAGGGAAGGCAAGTCGTTCGTTGGTTGCCTCAATTACACAGGCAACTGGGGGGGCATCGGCAGGACCGTCACCCTGGAAACCACGCCGCCCGTCTACGTCAGCGACGTCTTCGTGAAGCCCAGGATCAGTGACGGCACCGCCAGGTTCGCAGTCACTGTGGCCAATACACTTCCGGAACAAGCTGACGCTCGCGTCGATCTGGCGGTGATCGATCCAAGAACTAACCGTGTCGTTGGCCGAGCCACTGCATCCATGACCCCGCGGGGAGCAGAGAGCAAGACCATAGAGTTGAGCGTCTCCGTTCCCAACGCGCGTCTGTGGTCACCCGATAATCCCTATCTCTACACTGCAGTGATCGGTGTGGATGATGGGAGCCGCAGGGACGAGCGCAAGGTTCGCTTTGGGGTGCGCGAGATCACGACGAAGGGAAACAAGATCCTGCTCAACGGCTCGCCCATCTTCCTCCGTGGCTACGGCGACGACAACGTCGAGATGGTCACCGGAATGCCGCCCACCGACAAGCAGACCTACATCGAGCGCCTGCGGACAATGAAGTCACACGGTTTCAACTTCGTCCGGCATCACACTTGGGTTCCCTATGAGGAGTATCTCGAGGCTGCCGACGAACTCGGAATGCTTGTTCAGGTTGAGGCTCCTAACATCTACAATTGGGTCTGGGAGGCGAATGCGGAGGAATGCATCAAGGAGTGGGAACGGATCATCCTTGCGAACCGGAACCACCCATCGATCATCCTCTGGTGCGCGGGCAACGAGTGGCACTATGGTCCAATGTGGTACCAGAGAGCGAAGCCGCTCGACCCGACTCGCCCAGTGATCCACGCGGACACCGAGCCGAACACTGCCCGGCTGGCATTTCCCACAGACATCTACCTGACTCACTGTCATATGCCCAACATGATGAGGCCGTCGCCTGAAGAGGCGGAGAGGATCGCTCTCTACCCGACCCTCAGCCACGAGCACGGCGGCTACTGCGGCGCCCTTCCGGACACGAGGGAGATTCCCACATTCACCGGCATAGTGGAGCCCATCACTCTGAAGCGATGCCTCGAGCAAGCGACCGAGATGGGGTTGGCGGACGAGTATCCCAGCTTGGTCGACAGCTCTCGCAAGTTCCTCAATACCACCCGCAAGAGGACCATCGAGTGCGCGCGAGCCATTGGCGTTCAGGGCTACTCCTACTGGCTTGGAACCGACTTCAGCGAAGGGGCCGAGGGATGCTGGCCATACGGCGTTATGACCTGGGATTGGCGGCCCAAGGGCTTCACCCCCGAAGAACTCTTGGAGTACAACGGTTCATCCGTTGTGATCAACAGCCTTGACGACAGGCACAGGACGTTCTTCAGCGGCGAGCCGATCAAGATCGATTTCTCTCTCTCCCACTATGGCGGCAAAGACCTGCGAGGCGCCCGGGCCAAGTGGTGGTATGAGGCCGGCGGCGCGCGACACGCGGAGGCAAGCTTCGCGGCACCGCTGTGCAAGAACGGTGAACTCACCCGGCTCGGCGCGATCCGCTTTACTCCGAAGCTGGCGGAGGCTCAGAAGATACTGCTTCGGGTCGAGGTCTGGGACAGAGATACAAAGGTATCCTCAAACCGCTGGCCACTTTGGGTGTTTCCTAAGGAGCTCATGCCCAAGTCCAACGCTCGCATCGCATATGAAGAGGGCGCTCTTCGGCTGCGTGCAAGATATCCCTATCTGCACTACCTGGAGCCGGGTCTGACGGACGAGGCGAAGAGCGCTGAGCTTGCGAAGTCCAAACTGCTAGTCACGCATTACCTGGGCAAGCCGGAGTTGGACTACCTGGAGAACGGCGGCCGCGTGCTGCTTCTCTCGCGTGAGGCGATCAAAGGCCAGGAGGCTTCCGACTTCTGGGTAAACACGATGGGGCTAGGGATCGGCAGCAAGATCGAAGATCACCCCGTCTTCAGCCAGTTCCCGCACGACGGCTACTGCGACTTCAACTTCTACGGACTCTTCAAAGAGGGCTGCTGGCTGCCGATGGAACTGCTTCCGAAAGGCGCCAGGCCCGTTCTCTGGGCACTCCTTACTACAGGCGTTGTGAAGAAGGACCTTGTCCGAAAGGTCTGGATGTGGGAGGTTGGCGTCGGGAAGGGCAAGCTTCTCGTCGCACTTCCCGATTTTGCCCTCTCGCGTCCGGAGACCGTGTATCTGCTCGATCAGATGCTTAGATACTGTGTGTCCGAGAGGTTCGATCCAGCCACAGCGATCAGCCGAGCGGAACTGGAGTCGACGATCTTGATGCCCAGTGCGCGAGGCTTCGTCGCGTCGCCAGCCGCCAGCAGCAAGTAGTATCAAACCAGCCCGCGCTCCTGTGTAGAACCAGGCGGCGCGGGCTGTTCCTCAACTGCACCTGTCTAATGAAACGCCGTGTTTCGCCAGCCAGAATTTCCCATTGACAAGTAGCCTGGAGCATGGTATAACACGAAGGTGTTTCGCGCCATGGATGAGGGCGTCTCGGCTGCCGAAACGACAGCGTTTGGGGAAGTCTGATCGCCACATCGCTGTGGCTGGATAGTGGGGAGGTGATCTGCGAGCCGCTCTAAGGCGGCTGATTGATCCATTAAGAGCCGGGATCTACCCGGCCGATCTAGCACATCCAAGACACTAGATACAAAGGAAGGAGAGCGAAAGATGGTACGAAGCAACAAGATGATGAGATTGCTGACAGTGCTCGCGGTACTTACACTCGCGACTGGCGCGGGAGCGGCTACTTACTACGTGGACGGAAGCGTAGCAGTGAACGGCGACGGAACTGAAGCCTCGCCGTGGAAGACGCTGCAGAACGCTGACGACGGAGGCAAGATAGCCCCAGGAGACACGGTCCTCGTTCAGGCCGGCACCTACGCTGGCTTCCTGCCGTGGCTCAGCAATGGTACGGCCGACGCGCATGTGACCTGGAAGGCCAACGGCCAAGTCTATGTGACAGGAACCATAGACTGCTACGCTGACTACACCGACTTCGACGGGTTCGACGTGTCCGGAGGCAATCTAGGCATCTCGTTCTACGCGCCTTACAAGACGGTCCAGGTGGGCACAGTCAGGAACTGCGTCATCCACAACAACTCCGGGCGCGGGATCGACACCTATGCTGCCAGTGGCGGTGTGTTTCACAACAACGTTATCTACGGCACTCGCCCCGGCGGCTACGCAGCTATCGACATTCAGTCGAGCACTGGCACAGTGCAGATCTTCAACAACACGATCTACGACGCTTACATCGGAATCGTGTTCCTGAACAACACCGCGATCACCGGTGAGGTCAAGAACAACATCATCGCCGGCTCGGACTACGGGTTGGACTTCTTGGATTCCGGCGCAACCATGACAAACAGCTACAACCTGTTCTCCGGCAACATCAACGACTACTACGGTTTGGCCGCCCAGGGCGAAGGTGAGTTCAATGCCGATCCGCTGTTCGTGGATGCGGCAAACAAGGACTTCCGCCTGAGCGTAGATCCGCTGTCGCCGGCTATCAATGCCGGGATCGACGTCGGTCTGTCTTCTATTGGCCGACCTGACATCGGTTACTGGGAATCGAACGTAGTGCCGGAGCCGTCCTCGCTGGCTGCTCTTGGATTCGCACTGTCCGGATTGATCGGGTTCGTTGCAAGGAAGCGGGCTTAAGACCCGCTTGGGTAACCGGTCGGGCTAGAGGTGACTCCAGCCCGATCTCGTATGGCCGGAGATTGGCGGGCATTCCGCCAAACCAGTCGCCGGAATCATCCGGCACAACTTTTGAAAGGCTAGATGAAAGGAGTGGAATCGATGTTCGCTATCTCTATGAGAGAACACAAGACGATTCTCTGCATTGTCGCGCTGACCGTGCTGTTGAGCCTTACGCTCGCGGGCACGGCGTTGGCTGCGACATATTATGTCAAGAGCGATGCGGTACCGGGCGGCGACGGAAGCGAGGCTGCACCGTGGGACACACTGAAGGCAGCCGATGACGCCATGCTGGCGCCGGGCGATGTCGTGCTTTGCACAGGCACTTTTGATGTGGGGGCTGGTAACGGGTTCGACCCGATCCTGTCCAACGGAACGGCCGAGGCCCATATCACTTACAAGGCTAATGGCATTTGCAAGGTGGTTGGGACCAACATTGACATACTGATCGAGGCCGATTACATCGACATAGATGGATTCGAGATCAGCGGCGGGCTCATCGGCCTTGAGTACTACTTGAGCAAAGCGGGTAACGTCACAAACTGCGTTATCCATGATTGCAAGGATCGTGGTATCGCGATCGACGCCGGTATCGGGGGTAACCAAGCATCTTTCGAAACCGGTATTGTCTCCGTCATTCGCAATAACCTGATCTACAACATCGCCAAGAATGGGACTATTGGGTGGGGCGCTATCCATGTGTTCCATACCAATGGCGCGCAGATACAGATTCTCAACAACACGACTATTGGTGGAATCGTCGGTGTCATCGTCGGCGAGAACACCGATATGGACGTGCAGATCCGAAACAACATCATTGCCTACGCTCTCTACGGCTTGGACTACGTGGCTCGGTACGGAAGCAACAACAGCTACGTAAACACCAATAACCTGTTCTACGGCAATACAAACAACTACCTCTATGATGCTTCTCCGGGCGCGGACGAGTTCGATGCGAACCCGCAGTTCGTGAACCCCGCGGCTTACGACTACCATCTGACCGAGTGCTCTTCCCCGGCCATAAACAAGGGGTTCATAGTGCCTTGGTATGTAGAGGGCATTGACTATGTCTTCCCCAGGCCAGATATGGGATGCTTTGAGACTGTCTGTGTCATTCCGCCGGGACACCTCAAAGGGCGCATCACGGATGCTCGCAATGGCGATCCCATCGCGGGAGTCAAAGTCACCAACGGATCGGCCAGCGCCGAGACTGACACGGATGGCTACTACGATGTAAGCTCAGAGGCGGGCACGTTTACCTTCTACACTATCAGGACGGGCTTCGAGAAGGCCACGGCGGCTGATGTAGTGATAGTCTCAGAGCAGGACACGACGCTGGACTTCGTCCTGCAGCGCAAGGACCCAGTCGCCTACTACGTTGACAACGTGAACGGAAGCGATGCCAATGACGGCTCCGCTTCGAACAAGGCGTGGAAGACCATTGCCAGAGGCGATGAGCTTGGCGTGCTGAGCGCCGGTGACACTGTCTACGTAGCTGGTGGGACCTACGCTCAGACCAGCGCGGACGGCGTTTGGCTCAAGAACTGCTCCGGTGACCTGGAAGGAAACATAACCTACAAGGCCACAGGGGCGGTCTTGATCGACCAGCTTGACTACCTGTCCGGCGAGGATGTCGTTCGCGGCATCCGCGCGGACGTGTCCTATGTGACGATAGACGGTTTCGAGATCACCAACTGCAATCGTGGAATCGACTTCTGGACCAATCGCTGGGGTAACGAGGTCACCAACTGCAAGATCCATGATCTGGCGAACGGACCACTTTCGGTCGCGCAGGGAATCCTGCTCCTGGTGAACTCGAACTGCTACATTCACAACAACCTGTTCTACAACATCGGGACTTTCGACACGGGCGGCGCGTGTGTCTACCTGTCTCAGGCCAATGGCGCAACGGTGGACAACAACACAATGTCGAACTGCGTCCGTGGGTTCTATGTCGAACTGTTGGGCGGCCTGGCCTACGTCCGAAACAACATCATCACTAACATGGGCACTGGCGTGATGATTGCGGCTCAGCGCGACGTCGTGCGGGCCGGCAATCTCTTCTATTTCAACAGCGATGATGTCGTGGGAGTGGCAGTCGAGCCCTGGCTTGGCGTCAAGGAGTTCCGGGCTAATCCCCTTCTTGATGGCGACTACAAGCCGATCGCGGGATCCCCGGCGATCAACACCGGTGTTGACGTCAATCTCGACTTCCAGGGCCCAGCGCCCGATCGCGGGTTCTTTGAGACCAGCCGCACAACTGCTGCCTCAGGGATAGCGGGTACGGTCAAAGCCAACCTGCCCGGCAATCCGCCAATACCTGGTGCCACTGTGGAGAGCGGCGACAACTCCGTGTTTGCCCTGACCGGACCCGATGGCGCCTACTGGCTGCCATTCGCTCCTGGAAGCCAGGACATCCACGCGTTTGCCGAGTACTTTGATACGCAGTATGCCTATGGCGTCCCGGTCGTGGCCGGCCAGGTGGCAACCCAGCCCTTCGTGCTGAATAGGACTCCTGGCGCGACTTACTACGTAAAGGCCGAGGGGGGCGAGGATCACTACGACGGATCCTATGACTTCCCGTGGAAGACGATCCAGAACGGCGAGGTGATGGGTTGGGTGCAGCCCGGCGACACGGTGAAGATCCTGTCGGGCGTCTACGACACGTCACAGTTCCCGGACAACCTGGGCATCACTCTGAGCACATCAGGCGCCTCGGCGCTCGTGCCGATCACCTACAAGGCGGAGCCCGAGAATGGCGTCCCTGTCATCATTGACGGCGGCGGCACCTCATTCGGGTTCGTCATCGGCTCGAACTACGTCGTTCTCGATGGTCTCGAAGTGCGCAATTGCCTCTACGGCATCGACTTCAACGGCGGCGTAGGCTGCAGAGCGACGAACTGCTACATGCACGACATCGCGAACGCAGCGCTCTACTCCTGGGCAACCTACAAGACGACGTTCGACCACAACGTCACCAACAACTGCGGCACGGGCGTCTACCCGCAGGGATCCACTAGTGCCAACGTGTTCAACAACACAATCGTTGGTGGCACCGTGGGTGTCGACTTCACCAGCACTGGCAGTGGCGTGGCTGCGAACAACATAATAGGCGGCGTGACGATGGGAATTGCCGCCCCTGGCCAGAACAACCATAACATGCTCTATGGCAACACCAACAACCATGTGCTGGGCGCTCAAGCAGGCGTAGGTGACTTCAATGTGGACGATCCTATGTTTGTCGGCGCCCCCGACTTCAATCTGCTGCCTGGCTCGCCGGCCATCGACAAGGGGGGTAAGCTCGGGTATGCCTTTAGCGGGCTAGCGCCTGACTGCGGTGCGTTCGAGTCCAGCGAGACTCTGGCGCCAATACCCACCGGACTGATCGCCGACCTGAAGTCCATCGCCGATGGAATGTGGGTGGAGATCAGCGATGCGAAGATCGCGACGGCTGCTTCCAACACATTCGCGAACGGCAGTTACTACATCGAGGAGCCTGACAGGTCCTTGGGTATCAAGGTCGTCCCGCAGGCGGGGATACCCGCTGTGGCCATAGGCAACCCGCTGACTCTCTTCGGCATTCTCGGTACAGATGCTGCTGGAGAGCGCTATATCGACGTGGCGAGCGTGCTTCCGGACACGCAGGTGACCCCGGTCGCATCACTGGGCGCTATCAACCGTTCCCTGTTTGTGGCTGGGCCTAGCACCACCGGACTCCTCGTTAGGGTCTGGGGCAAGGTGACCTACAAGGCGCTGGACGGCAGCTACATCTACGTCGATGACGGCAGTGGTGTTCTCGACGGCAGCGGAAGAACCGGCGTCAGGGTTGTCCTGGCCGGACTGACTGATCCTGTAACCAAGGCTATCGGCTACGGTGATGAGGTCGGCATTACAGGGCTCGCCGGACTGGCTCAGTCCGGTTCGACTGTGATTCCTGTCGTTCGCACACGCGGCGACGCGGACATCAGAGTGTTCTAGTCCACACTATCCACGCGCGGCGTGAATAGTGATCAGCTAGCCGCAGCATGTTCGCGGGGCGAATAGTGCAGGCTAGTCGTAGTGGCCGGGGCCAGGTTACATGGCCAAGGCTGGCGCCGGGCTCAAGGACGAGCCCGGCGCCCGGATGAAGTGTCCGATGGAGGAATTGGATGAAACGTGCAACAAGCCCAAGGAAACGCGGTTTCACGCTGATCGAGCTGTTGGTCGTCATCGCGATCATAGCCATTCTGGCGGCGATTCTGTTTCCTGTCTTCGCTAGTGCGAAAGAAGCGGGGCGCAGAACCACATGCTCAAACCAGATGTCGCAAGTAAACAAGGCGTTGCTATTCTACCTGGAGGACAACCGCGACAGGTTCCCCCCAACCAACTGGGGGTGGAGAGTCGGGGGCATCGAGCACAGTGGCCAATCCCCTAACAGCAAGACTATCCCGCGCATGCAGGATTACCTGGCGCCTTACGTCAAGAACGCCAGCGTATGGATGTGTCCCAGTCTGAAAGCCACACAGCAAATAGGCGGGGGCTATACCGAGACCTGGATGGACAATCGCGGCGAGACTACGCCCTTGGGAAGACAGTCCCCGACCAACTACCTGTGGAACAGCCCACGTTATAACCCGGTCACTCGTCGTTGGAACGATGAGTATCTTAATGCCCGGTCTACGTCTGAGATCATAGGACCGTCCAAGGCTATCATGTGGATCGAGCTTCCCTACAAAGGGCCGCATCTTGCCAGTGGCGCACCCTGGGGCGGTGGCGATGTCGGCGGAGGCAATGTCGCTTTCTTCGACGGGCACATGAAGTTCTGGGTGCACAACTACGGGAACCTGTGGGAAGCTCACAGCTATGACGGCTGGGATCCGCGCCGTGGTCATTAACTCCGCAGCTTGTTTGTCACCCTGAACTTGTTTCAGGGTTCTGTGGCTGGGTGCTGAATTCAGTTCAGCACGACGAACCAGGAGAAGCATTGGATCGTATAGGAGGAATTTCTTGAGGTTTGCGATTGTGGGCTGCGGGTTCATTTCCCGCGTGCATCTGGCGGCTATGACAGGAATAGCGGACGCCGAGGCTGTGGCGGTTGTTGATAGGGACGAGCAAGTAGCTCGGGAGCGTGCTGAAGAGTATCAGGTGCCCAAGACGTATACCGATTGGAGTGAAGCGTTTGGGTCCAATGACGTCGATGCGGCGCTGATTTGCCTGCCGCATGCAATGCACTACAAGTGCACCACGGACGCGCTGAATGCGGGCAAGCACGTGCTTATCGAGAAGCCGATCGCCGTTGATGTAGCCCAAGCTCGGGAGATGACCGAGCTTGCCAGAGCAAGGAATCTGACCCTGATGGTTGCCCACATGAAGCGTTTCGATAGACGCTTCCAGGTCATGAAGGCGAAGATTGACGAGGGAACGATTGGCAGACCGTTCCTTGCCAAGTCTGAGTGGATCGGTCCACGCGAGGTGTTTGTAAACAACCCCTGGACGAAGGATGCTGCCGGAGGCGGGCCTCTGATGGGCTTCGGCAGTCATCACATCGACTTACTGCACTGGATGATGGGTTCGGTCAAACGGGTGTCGTGCTACAAGAACAACATCGTCTGGCCCGACATTGAAGCTGAAGATTCGGCTGCGGCGATCGTCGAGTTCGAAAACGGAGCGATCGGCAGCATTACCTATACCTGGGGAGCCGAGATCTACGGACAATACGAGAATCTGGCCATATATGGTACCAAGGGCACACTCAATATGGAGCAGGAATGCCTGACGCTGGTCTCGGAGGAGATCAACGGAGACAGGATACCAAGGCCGCTCGATACTACCAGGTCCGATTCCCAGGACATCGAGCAATATGGCAAGGAGCTTGCCATCTCATCTCTGGAACCATTCCGCCTGGAGATAAGGCACTTTATTGATTCTGTTAAGAACGGGACGGCGCCGATCACGAGCGGTGAGGTCGCGACCGAGGCATTGGAGACCATCTCGCGAGCCCACACCTCCGCCAATGGCGACGGAGTACCGAGCTAGATCTCAATCGAGAGGAGAACAATCGTGGAACGCACATTGGTCGAAGACAGAAAAGGCACTGCTTTCAAGCAGGTATACTACGCCGGACTCGGGGGTCCTGGAAGTCAAGTGATCGGCGATGAGGAGGAGAGAGAGGTCCTGGATGTATTGCATAGCAGGATTCTCGCTCGCGACCGTTTTGACAACGTCCGGAGCCACTTCAAAGTCCGTACGTTTGAGGATAACTTCCGATCCTACATGGGCGCTAAGCATGCCCTTGCAGTTACCAACTGCACCCAGGGGCTTGTCATTGCGCTGCATGCTCTTGGGGTGGGGCCAGGGGATGAAGTGATAGTCCCGGCCTACACTTTCATAGCCACCGCAGCCGCTGTGGTTGCGGTGATGGCCGTACCGGTGCTGGCCGAAGTGGACGAGTCGCTCGGGCTGGATCCGAAAGACGTCGAGGCCAAGATCACGGAGCGCACCAGGTGCATCCTGCCCGTGCATATGAAGGGCTCGCCCTGCCGTATGGACGAGCTGATGAAGATCAAAGAGAAGTACGGGCTGTTCCTCGTCGAGGACGTCGCTCAGGCATGTGGCGCATCCTACAAGGGCAAGATGTGCGGCACATTTGGCGATGCCGGTGTCTTCAGCTTCGACTACTGGAAAGTGATCACAACCGGTGGCGGTGGGATGATAACCACCGATAATACCGAGCTATACAGGACTTGTGTGCACTATCATGACCACGGCCATGAGGTTTATCGAGAGAACGAGGACCTTGGCGAGCGGCCATTGATCGGGCTGAACTTCCGGATGGAGGAGCTGGAGGGCGCGCTTGGCATTGCTCAGCTTGGCAAGCTCGACATGATCGTCTCGACCATGCGCAGGAACTCGCGCGCGATCTGGGAGAAGATCAAGGATATCGACATTTTCGAACTGCGAGACATTCCGGATATGCAGGGAGACATCGGCAACGGCGTGACCGTGCTCATGAAGACGCCCGAACTCGCACGCGCGTTCTTTGAGGGGATGAAAGCCAAGGGCATCGAGGTCGAGTGGCTGCGCGAGTCCGGTTGGCACAACTACAACAACTGGAAGCAGCTTCTGAAGAAGAGGACCATCAACAAGCTCGGATGGCCATTCAACTGCCCTGCCTACAAGGGCGAGGCGAACTACTACGAAGGCATGTGCCCTCAGACTGATGCGCTCCTCGACAGAGCGGTGACGATCAACTATAATGCCACTCTGTTGATCGATGAGTATGGCATCGATGAACTAACCCGCTGCATTAGAGAGGTTTGCACAGACATTTCATGAGAGAAACAAGGCCGCTCGTCGGGCTCTGCCCGATGGGAAAGTTCGTTTTCAGTAACGAGGACGCGATCAAGTATAAGCAACTGCTCCAGGCGAGGCTCACTGATTGGGGCGTCAGATTTGTGGATCTTGAGGGCGTACTGGCAGACGGTCTGGTCAAAGATCAGAGCCACGTGGATACGGCAGTCGATTACTTCCGCAATGCAGGGATCGACTGCATCTTCATGCCTCACTGCAACTTCGGGACCGAAGGCGCTGTCGGTGTGATCGCGAAGAAGCTGGGCTTGCCGGTCCTAATGTGGGGACCTCGCGATGAGGCTCCCTTACAAGATGGAACACGCCTCAGAGACACCCTCTGCGGGCTCTTCGCCAGCACCAAGGTCCTCCACAAGCTTGGAGTTCCCTACACCTACATCGAGAACTGCCGCATAGACGATCCCGCGCTGCGGGAGGGCGTGGACAGGTTCGTGCGTGCCGTGAACGTCGCCAATGTGTTCCGAAAGGGCGTGAGGATCGGCCTGATCGGGCAGCGTATAGACTTCTTCTGGTGCACGATCGCCAACGAGAGCGAGCTTCTGGAGCGGTTCAAGATAGAGGTTCTGCCGCTGGACCTCGTGACGCTCATCAGCGCAGCCAAGGATCGTGTGAGTTCAGATCGTGCTGCCTATCAGAGCGAGGTCGCGGAGCTTCGAAGGAAGATGCCGATCGAGGACCTCGAAGATGGCCCGCTGATGAACGTGCTGGCTGTACGCGATCAGATGCTGGCGCTTGCGCACGATAACGAGCTGGATGGCCTTGCGTTCCAGAGCTTTCCATCGGTCGTCGACGCCTGCGGAGCCTATTGCTCTCTGGCTGAGAGCTATGTCTCTGAGCAGTATCCCTTTGCCGCCGAGAGCGATATCCACGGCGTCATCAGTGACATCGTGATGCGGCGGGTGAATATGGGTGCGGAGGCGACTTACGCCGCTGAGTATACCGTTCGGCATCCTGATGATGACAACGGCATCCTGCTGTGGCACGAGGGAGCCCCGATCTCTCTCTGCTACCCGTCGGACCGGCCTCGACTCGGCCACCACTGGATTCTCCCGAGCCCGCTCTCTGGCATGACTCACTTCAGGCTGAAGGACGGGCGGATCACTGTTGCGCGGTTTGATGGCGACGGTGGCGATTACTCGCTTACCCTTGGCGAGGGTGTGAGTATGGATGGGCCGATGACCCTCAACAACTATGTCTGGATGAAGGTCAACGACTGGCCGGCGTGGGAGCAAGTACTGATGCAGGGGCCGGCGATTCACCACAATGCCATGGCCTATGGGCACTATGCCGATGCTCTCGTCGAGGCCTGCAAGTACGTGCCCGGGCTGAAGCCTGTGAGACTGCCGTAACCCGCTCAGGTCTCCAATCGTTGTGCCAAAAGTGTGTGCCAACATACTACCCCCGGGGTTATCTAGCCTCGTCCATTCTGGAAGGAGTCCAGGAAGATGGTCAGAACTACTCTCATTCTGGTTGCGTGTTTTCTTGCCTGCTGCGTGCTGGGTGGAGGCCGAGCCATGGCTGATGCAAAGATTGGTGACGCCTTCGCGCGAGTCGCGGCAGGCGGCGCTGCGTGGACAGTCGGTAATAGCGCTGTCCAGATGACCTACGAGTTCAGAGAAGGTGCTCTGGTGCTGACCAGCTTCAAGAACAAGATGTCGAAGCCGGTGCGGGAGTATGTGTCTCGAGAGACAGCGGCCTCACCGTTTGACGTCCACTCCAGATATGGCCGGTGGGCAGTGGAGAACGCCGCAACCAGGCGGAGCGCGGTCGGAGGACGCCCTGTCGTTGAACTGGAACTCGCGCTCGCCCGCAGCGGCATCAGAGCCACCCTGCATGCCGTCGCTTTTCCCGGGACCTCGGTCATCCGCCAATGGGTAGTCCTGGAGAACACCGGCTCGAAGCCAACCAAGGCCTCCGCGATCCCGTTTGCCGTTGCACTGAGAGGGGACGACGCGACCTCGCTCACCCATTCCTGGATGCACGGCGGGCTCCCGAGCCCCGACTTTGGGACCATGCGCAGTGCCCCGATCACCGACACCTATCAGAAGCAGCTAGCGGGCAATGCGACCGCCGATCTGATCCCCTGGACTGCATTTATGCGTTCAGGTTCCTCCGAAGATGGGTGGTTCCTCGCGCTGGAGTATATCGGGAACTGGGAACTGACGGCCGATCGAGAGGCATCCGGGCCGCTTACGGTCAGCGCGCAGGTGCCGGATCTCGACAATGTGGAGCTGGCGCCCGGCCAGATGCTCGAGCTTCCCTCGGTCACGATATGCGCTTTTGCCGGCGGCCTCAGTGATATGACCCAGCGGTCCTACGACTGGCAGTACCAGTACATGTGGGACTACACCAGCATCGACTACTTCGCCAAGCCGAAATACGCCGTGCCGTGGTTCCACTGCGTGCAGAACGTGCAGGAGCAGTTCGGCGAACGGTTGGCCTATCTCGATATGCAGACGGACCTCGCTCGGACCTTGGGAATGGAGGGGCTTTGGGACGATGCAGGCTGGGCGCTGTTCCCCGGTTGGCCCCCGGACACTTATGGCAACGTGTTCACGATGGGCTATGAGAGCCCCGACTTCTCCCATACTGTGCGTTACCTCGGCAAGAGCGGCATGCATTGGACGGCATGGTTCGTCGGTCAGCCATCCGAGGTACTCGACAACAAGGTCGGGACATGGGGCAACTTCGAGTGGCGCACCGACGGCGTGGCAGTGCCGGATCTCGCCGTCGAACGCAGCTTCCGCGGCAAGGTCTCCCGGTTCCTGGATAACAATCCCCGCTGTTCATTCCACACGTGCAACGGCGGCAGCCAATATGCCCACACGTTCGGCATCCAGAGGATGGCCAATACCAACTACCTCTCGGACATTATCCTCGACAACAATCCTGATGTGGCCAACTACTACTTCTCCTGCATCGAGCCGCCCGACAGGTGGTTGGATATCACCGAGTGCTGGCACCTCAAGGGAGGTTACAATCGCGAGCGGGCCCGAGGGCACCTTACGTTGTGTGCCTGGTGGGGCCTCAGCGCACCTGGAGAGGCCGAGGAACTGGTTCGCCGAGACGTCGAGATCTACCACTACCTCCTGCGAGAGGGAGTTGCCGGGCGGTGGTCGTACGCCTTCCACCCTGTAATCAAGGGCGATAAGGAGCACTACTACTTCCAGCGAACAAGTCGCGATCGCACGAAGGCTTGCATCATACTCAGGCACAAGGCGCCGGGCGAGGTAACGATCTACCCGGTCGAACTGCTGCCGGAACACAGCTATGTTCTAGGGTTCGATTCCACGCAGGAGACGACTGTCAGGACCGGCGCGGACCTGATGACTACGGGCATCGTGCTAAGAGATCAGGAACCGGGAGAACTCATCTACCTGGGTTTGCCGAACAGACCCAGAGGTGGCAGCGACAAGACCGCTCCTACGGCCCCAGGCAGCGCGTTCACCCGGTTCGAGACCAACATTGGCCACTCGGGTGTCGGCATCTACTGGTCCGCCGGGTCGGACGACAACTGGGTCAGCTACTACGAGATCAGCCGCGACGGAGAGGTCATAGGCAAGGCAGCTACGGGCACTTACTACTTCGATCACTCGGCGGGCTGGGACCCAAGCACGAGCTATGCTGTGCGAGCTGTTGATGGCGACGGCAACGCAAGCGCTTGGACGGTGGCGAGGACGACCGTGGGCGAGGCATTCACGGCTCATGCGCTGGGCGGCCTATTCAGTGAGCAAGGCCGCGACGGCTGGCACGCCGATACCACGACCGATGGCAAGACCTATGTGCCGATGACCTACCTCAAGCCGCCGAAGTCGTCCTCCGCCGACGAGGGTGGGACGCCCAACCAGCCTGGCGGGGTAGAAGGCTGCTGGCAGGGCCCAGGAGGAGCGATCGTAGCTCGCGCGTGGATGCAGGCGTCGACCGAGGCCGCGTGCGTTCGGAGCTGGGTCGCGCCGAATGCCGGCACAGTGCGTGTAACCAGCCGGGTTATGAAAGAGTGGTACCGCCAGGACAAGGGCCAGCCGCTTAGCGTTAGGATACTTCGCAACGATGAACAGATATGGCCGGAGTCGGGTTGGGCGAAGGTTCCGCTCAATGACCTTGTAGGGCTGACGCACGATGTCACGGTCGAAGTTGCCAAGGGCGACGCGATCAGGTTCGTGCTCGACAAAGGCACCGACCCTAAGAACGACATAGTCGCTTGGACTCCGCGGATCACCTATGTCGAGTCCAGTGGCCGCGATCAGCTAAGCACTGTCCGCATTCTCTGCGGCGCGAAGAAGCCCTACACTGACGGCAACGGCAATGTCTGGTCGGAGGACCGGTTCTTCACCGGCGGGCGGGCGTTCAGCTCTAAGGCAGCCATTGCGAACGTTTCGCCAACGGAGGGAGACCAAGCGCTGTATCAGTCGGGCAGGCAGGGCAAGGAGTTCAGTTACTCGATTCCCGTCGGACCCGGGGTCTACTCCGTCAGGATCAAGCTGGCCGAGCCGGTGTATGAGCACATCTACGAGAGGCCGTTCAACATCAGCATCAACGGCAAAGAGACGCTCACAAACTTCGACATCTGCCAGGACGCTCGCGGATGGCGCAAGGCCAACGACCGGGTGTTCCACTACATTGCGCCCGACGCGAACGGACAAATCACCCTGCGTTTCACTGGCGGCTGGGACCCGGCGCAGAAGACCGACCAGGCGCTTGTGCAGGCGATAGAGATCACGCCGGAGTTCAGGCCCGTCGTGCGGATCAACTGCGGTTCCGACGCTGACTTCGTTGACTGGAACAGCTCAGTGTGGAGCGCGGACTCCGGCTTCACAGGGGGCCAGCCGATTCATTCGGACGAACCTGTGACTCAGGCTTCGCCTACTCCATATGATCAGGCGCTGTATCAAACCGCGCGCTCGGGCAAGTCTATCAGTTACTCTATCGACCTGCCGCCTGGGCTCTACTCCGTGCATCTCAAGTTCGCCGAGTTGTGGCTGAAGGAGATGGGCAAGCGACCGATGGACATCGAGGTCAACGGCCGCCCCATCCGCAAGTCCTGGGACCCGGCAACCGCCGCCGGCGCGCTGGCTCAGGCAGCCGACATCCGCGAGGACAACGTAGCCCCGGACAGCAACGGCCGCATCACGATCCGAGTGACCGCCACCGGCCCCAACGACGCGATTCTGCAGGGGATCGAGGTGCAGTAGAGGGCGGAAATCTGCCGGCTCGCTAGTTCCAGGCGTTGTGCCAAAAACGTGTGCCATCATACTACCCCGGGGGTGTGCGTCTGCCCTGCCACCGTCACCTTTGCTCCTGGACGCGTGGCCTTGTACAAACACCAGACCCTCGAACGGGCACGAGCCAGAAACCGTTCATCTTGAGCCAGTCGCAAGACGCCACTCTGCGGGCTATCGAGACGGCGGGCGGGGCATAGGTCTTATCGGGCCCATCGGAGGCGACGGCTTCGCGGGCCCTGCGGGTCCCATGCCCCCCGGCTCCATCGGGTACTGCGGCTTCTTCGTGGGCTTTGGGATCGGCGGTTCAGGCTTGTCGCTGCGCCAGACCAGGTCTCCTCGCTCGTCTGGTTCGCCTGCGTTGGGAGCTCTGGCGTATGTCCAAAGCGCGAAGCCCAACTCCCCAACCTGGAAATCCCGAAACGGTCGCCAGGGCTATCGAACCATCCGACCATCACACTATCAGCATTCCTCTCCCCTTCCTGCCAGTCATGCCATACAACCCTACACTATATAGGGTTGTATGTTGGCGTATGTTTTTGGCGTAACTTTTGGATGATGCGCCAAGATACCATGGATGGGGGGTGCAAGAAGAGTGGCGCGTTGGCACGCTTCGACGGGCCCTTCGTGCTTCGACGGGCTCAGCACGCGGCTCAGGATGATGCTGCTCCGTGGCAGGGATGTGATGCGCCAATCTCCTGCGCGTTCGCTGACCCCGGGGTATGTACTATGGCGCGGGTTTTTGGCGCAACGCACTGTCGGGACAGGTTCAGGGTCTGTCAAGCGGATAGATCGGCCTTCGAAGCTTGGTGTAGGGGAATCGCGCCAGGTCGCTGGAGCATGGACCCGGGGTGTCGACTGAGTAGTGGGCCTTTGCGATGGGGTCGTAAGCCTGCTTATGAGCAGCCGCTGCCTTGACGCCGATGACGAAGCAGCTCTCTGGTTCGATCCCCTGGCTCCTGAGCTGGCCGAGGTCGAAAGGCGGGGTAGGGCGGCTGGTCAGCAAGATTGTGATCCCCCTGTGCCGCACGACCGCGCATGGACCCATGTCGATTTCTTCTCCCATCATCGACGCGAGAGGGCTCCTGGGGTCCTCCAGTCGGAAGTGACCATCGCTTGTGGAGATCAGTTCAACGTCCAGCTCGACAGGTCCATTGTCCAGCGGGCTGCCCTTGCCACCGATGCTGAGCACGGTGCTTAACCCTGGGCCAAGCGAGGCGACCGCCTCGACCGCCTGAGGGTCATCGATCACCACAACCGCATTCTCAATCCGGTGCGCGATAAGAGCGCGTAGAAGCCCGGTGCCATCTCCCGGAGCGCCCGCGCCGATGTTGTCAGAAGACTCGGCGATCACGATCGGGCCCTCCCGATGGCTCGCCAAGCAACGCATCAGCTCGTCTATCGGCAAGTCTTGGACGCCGCCCTCTTCCTTCAGGCGATCAGCCAACTCGACGAGTCTGTCCAGTTCAGCGGACGCCAAGTCCGGGTCGCCCGTCGTGACGGCTGTGAAGCTGAGCCCTGCTTCGGGGATGTCGGAGTATGCGAAGCCCGGGATCACGTTCACCGCAAGGATCTCAGGGCGCGCGCGCTCGATCTCACGGGCGAGCGCCGCCAGAGAACTCATCGGGTCAGAGGCTGTGGACGTGCCCGTAGGCGGCCAGATGATCGGCGGGTTCCGCCAGAGGGTGATAGGACGCTCTCCCGAGGTCATCAGCCTATCGAGCACACGGGCAGCGTCGGCGGAGGCAGTCGCAGCGTCCGTGTGCGGGTTTTCGCGATAGGCGACCAGGCAATCGGCGTGCTCAGCCATACGGGCGGTTAAGTTGGCGTGCAGGTCGATGACTCCGCAGACCGGCACTTCTGAAGCCCCGGGCAGACTCCTGATGCGTGCGAGAATCTCGCCCTCCACGTCATCGAACGACTCTGAGACCGCCGCACCGTGCAGAACCAGAAAGACGCCGTCCAGACCGCGCCCAAGTTCGACATTCAATGTCTTGCTGAGCTCGCTCCAGAAGAGCTTGATCACCTCGTCCGCTATCAGCGGGCCAGGGACTGATCGCGCGAAGATCGAGGGGACTACTTCCCAGCCGAGGCTGCTGGCGATGTCAAGTGCGCCTGCCAGTGCCGAGCTGAGGCTGCCGTATTGCAGCATCTGCTCTCCGCGGTGAATGTCCCACCTAGACGGGCCGGAGAGCCCTGCGAGGAATGTGTGGGTCTCGTGGTAGAAACCGGCAAAGAGGACGCGTCTGCTATCCGGGAATGGACTTGAGCGCATCGACAATCGAACCCTTCAACTCCGGGCTGAGCCGGGTCTTTGGTACAGTGATGCTGATGCCCGCAGCGGCTTGGCCGTCGTCCATGAGTGCGACTCCGATGCACGCAACCCCAAGCGTGGACTCTTCATCGTCAATGGCCCAGCCTCGACCGGATACCTGCTCCAACACTTTCCTAAGCTCGGCTTTGCTCTTGATCGTTCTCTCGGTGAATCGTCTGATTGTGGTCGCTTTGAGCAAGCTGTCTAGCTCGGGCTTGGACAGGTTCGAGGCTATGGCCTTGCCGATCGCAGTCGAGTAGAACTGGTCAGACGCGTTCGGTTGCACCATCATGCGAAGAGGGCGAGTGGTCTCCATCACGTGGATGTATCGCACGTTGGTGCCGTCGAGCACGCCCAAATTCACGGTCTCGTTGAACTGCCGATGGAGCCGTTCCATGTGGGGCAGTGCCTTCAGCTTAAGGTGTCTGTATTGGCTGTGCTGTGCGAGCCCCGCAAGACGTGTCGTCAGGCCATAGCGTGCGGCATCGTCCTGTACGACATAACCAAGCTCCACCAAAGTCCGAAGCAGACGGTACGCGGTTGGCTTTGGCAGACCGGTATCAGCAGCCAATCGCGCCAAGGCCTGAGGCTCTTCGTCCTCAGCGAGCCGCTCAAGCACCAGGAATGTCTTCTCGATGACCGCTATGCCCATCGAAACCTCTCGAGTCTCATAGCGCTTGCCTGATAGTGTCGCCAAGCGCCTCTATTCCGTACCGGCACACGGAACGTACATACACTATACCATTGGCCGCAAACGCGGTCAAGGTTGTTGGGTAAGCGCGCAACGAAAGACACAGCCGGGGGTTGACAACAACCCCGTCTTAGGCTACAGTATAGGTTGACACGGAAACCGGTTTCCGTGACTATGCTGATGCAGAGGAACAGATCAGTTGAGTGATATGAAGCAGCGCTTGCTGAGTCGGAGTGTATGGGCGGAGGAGCTTCGCGCCTACCTGACAGATGCCATGCTGAAGTGCGGTATGAGATCCGATGATGCCACTCTTACTGCCGATGTCTTGGTGACGACTGATACCTGGGGTGTCTACACCCACGGCAGCAAGCAGCTTCGTCCGCTGCTTGCGCTTCGGCCGGATCGGATGGATGTGGCGGCGGTCGCCGAAGTTTTGCGAGAGGGGCCTGCGTGGGCTCTTGTGGATGGGCATTATGCCATGGCGACCGTCACATCATGCATGGCAATGAACAAGGCCATCGAGAAAGCAAAGACCGCCGGGATAGGTTTTGTCGGGGTCAAGAACTCGAACCACTTCGGCGGCGCGGGTTACTACGCGAACATGGCCGCTAAGCACGACATGATCGGTTTGGCCATGACCAACACTAACCCTCTGATGGCTGTGCCCGGCGGACGAACGGCGACGCTCGGCACCAACCCGTTCTCATACGCCGTCCCCGCTGCAGAAGAAAAACCCATATTCTTAGACATAGCTACCAGCGTAGTCGCAGCCAGCAAGCCGATCAGCGCCAAGGCCCTGGGCCAGAGTGTCCCTCTCGGATGGCTTGTGGACCGTGACGGGGTCCCCACCACCGACCCCAGCAAGTACCCGGAAGAGGGCGCTCTGCTTCCGATGGCGGGTCACAAGGGCTACGGTCTCGCGCTTATGATCGAGGTCCTGAGTGCCGCGCTTACGGGCGCCGGAATGCTCAGCGACATCACGCTCTGGCTCGAGGACCATCCCGGTCCGCTCAACCAGGGTCACGCATTCATCGCGATTGACGTCAACACAATGATGCCAGCGGACGAGTTCAAGGCCCGAATCGATCGGATGCAGCGCGAGCTTCGAGAGTCGCCCAAAGCCAAGGGCTCCGAGAGGATATACCTGCCGGGCGAGATCGAGTGGGAAAACAGGGACCGAGCACTTGCTGAGGGAATGCTGCTGCCCGAGCACGTGATCGATCGGCTGATCGGACTTGCCGAGGATGTCGGACTCGACATGGACGCGTTCTTCCCGGAGGTTGCGCCGTGATCTGTCCGCAGATAACCGACACGACCCTGCGGGATGGCTCGCACGCCATGCATCACGAGTTCACCCCTGAGCATGTGCGGAATGTCGTGAGGGCGCTCGATGCAGCGGGGATCCCTGTGCTGGAAGTCGCCCACGGAGATGGCCTTGGGGGATCGTCTCTGCAGTCGGGGAATGCCACGACGCCTGACCCGGACGTGATCGAGATCGCTCGCGAGAATGCGACGCAGGCAAGGATCATGGCGCTTCTGATTCCGGGCATAGGTACCAGCTTGGACCTGAAAGACGGTGCGGCGAGAGGACTTCACGGTGTTCGTATCGCTACCCACTGCACAGAAGCGAACATGTCTGAGCAGCACATCGGGCTTGCCAAAGAGCTTGGCTTGACGGCGATCGGCTTTCTGATGATGACCCACATGCGCCCGCCGGAGTTCCTTGCGGAGCAAGCAGCGCTGATGGAGTCATACGGGGCCGACGGTATCCTGCTTGCGGACTCAGCAGGGGCAATGTTGCCGCAGGATGTTGAGGCGCGCGCGAGAGCGGTCAGCCGAGCAGTCTCGATCCCCGTCGGCTTCCACGCCCACAACAACTTGGGTGTGGCGGTG
>CAZFYZ010000021.1:43126-43424 GCA_964523735.1 uncultured bacterium
CCGACGGCGTCCGGCTCGACTCCCCGAGCGCACCGATCGAGGCTGGCGCGACGCGCATCGATGGTTCTCTCCGAGGCTTCGGCGCCGGCGCCGGTAACACGCCAACCGAGCTCCTAGGGGCTGTTCTGGACAAGATGGGGCTGAACTCGGGCTACGACGTTTTCAAGCTGATGGACGCCGCCGAGTTCGTTGTTACACCATTCATTCCATTCCAGCCGATTCCAGACCGGGACGCGATTGCAATCGGTTATGCGGGAGTATACTCGACGTTTATGCTCCAAGCGAAGAAGATCGCCAA
>CAZFYZ010000022.1:0-6072 GCA_964523735.1 uncultured bacterium
CGAAATGACATGTGCAGAGGACTGAACACATACACGATCGGTCGCGCGCTTCGGCCATTCACCGCCCAAGTGCTATAATATCCCCCGAAAGCTAAGCCGCTTTCACTCAACGCTCAACACCAAACACTCAACTTCGAGGTGATCTGTGAAATACGCGCTTGGAATCGACTTTGGCACGCTGTCTGTGCGGGCGCTGCTGGTCGAGGTAGAGACCGGCGGCGAGGTCGCGACGGCGGTCTACAACTACTCGAACGGAGTCATCGATGACTCTCTCCCCACGACGGGCGAGAAACTGCCGCCGGACTGGGCTCTGCAGGACCCGAGAGACTGGCTCGATGGCCTTGAGACCGTGGTCCCCTCCGTGCTCGCCCAGGCGAAGGTCGCGCCAGCCGACGTGATCGGTATCGGCACCGACTTCACCGCCTGCACGATGCTGCCGATCGACACCCTAGGCAACCCTCTGTGCTTCGATCCGGAGTGGGCCGGCAACCCTCACGCGTGGCCGAAGCTGTGGAAACATCACGCTGCTCAGCCCGAGGCCAACAAGATCAACGAACTTGCCGCTCGTGTCGACCCCAGCAGGCTCCAGCGATACGGCGGCAAGATCAGCTCAGAGTGGTTCTTCTCCAAGGCCCTGCAGATTCTGGATGAGGCTCCCGAGGTCTACGAGGCCGCGGATCGACTGATCGAGGCGGGTGACTGGATCGTGCTGCAGATGACCGGGGTCGAGACTCGCAACGCGTGCGCCGCGGGCTACAAGGCCATGTGGGCCAAGTCGACCGGCTTCCCCACAAACGAGTTCCTCAGGATGCTCAACCCCGATCTGGAGCACCTTGTGGATCAGAAGATGAGCCGCAAGGTGCTGCCGATCGGCGCTAAGGCCGGCGAGTTGACTCAGGAGATGGCTTTGACTCTCGGTCTCGTGGCCGGCACGGCTGTTTCGGTTGGCAACATCGACGCGCACGTTGCGGTGCCCGCGGCAACTGTCGCCGAAGCGGGAAAGATGGTCGCTATCATGGGCACGAGCACCTGCCACATGGTCCTCGGAAACGAACCGAAGATCGTTGAAGGGATGTGCGGCTACGTCGAAGACGGGATCCTGCCGGGTTTCTTCGGGTTCGAGGCTGGCCAGTCTTGCGTGGGCGACCACTTCCAGTGGTTTACCGAGAACTGCGTGCCGGCATCATATGCAGATGAAGCGAAGTCGCGCGGGATCGGCATTCACGATCTGCTGGAGGAGAAAGCCTCTAGGCTCAAGCCGGGTCAGAGCGGTCTTCTGGCGCTGGACTGGTGGAATGGAAACCGGAGCGTTCTCGTCGATGTCGATCTCACTGGCATGATGCTCGGAATGACCCTCGCGACCAAGCCCGAGGAGATCTACCGGGCGCTGATCGAGGCAACGGCGTATGGGACCAACGTGATCATCGAGGCGTTCCAGTCGAATGGCGTCGAGGTCAACGAGATCGTCGCCTGCGGCGGCCTGCCCGAGAAGAACGAGATGCTGATGCAGATCTATGCGGACGTCACCAACCGGGAGTTCAAGATCGCCGAATCCGCCCAGACCTGCGCGCTGGGCTCTGCGATGTGGGGCGCGGTCGCGGCGGGGAAGATGCGAGGCGGCTATGACGACATCAGAGAAGCCGCCGCCAACATGGCCCGCGTCAAAGACCGCACATTCAAGCCCAACCCCGAAGCCCACGCCATCTACGCCAAACTCTACGCTGAATACAAGACCCTGCACGATTACTTCGGAAGAGGGGCGAACGATGTGATGAAGAGGCTGAAGGGAATCAAAGAGGAGATGCATTCCTGATCACAGAGGAGGTGATCGCCTTGGGTGCCAAGGGTTATGACCTGGCTCGTCTCATGCTAGAAGCGACTGACAAGGATGCGGAGGTCAGGTGCCGTGCGATGAACAGCTTGAGGCGTGTCGGCGAACCGAAGGCGGCAGAGGCTGTGATCTCTGCCCTCTCCGATCCCGAGCCGACGGTGAGGTACGCGGCCTGTCATGCGCTTGTGCACCTGGAGGAACCTCTCGCTGAGGAGCCACTGATCAGGCTCATGCTTGAAGACCCCGAATGGAGCGTGAAGCAGGCCGCATCGTTTGCGCTTCGGTATGTGGCTGACGAGCGTGCCGTGGAGCCCCTGATCAAGGCACTGAAGGACGAGTGCCTCTACGTTCGAGAAAACGCTGCCGAGATACTCGGCGACCTGAAGGACATGACAGCTTTCGACCCGCTAGTCGTAGCTCTCCGCGACTACGACCTGTATGTTCGGGCGCACGCGGCATCGTCGCTGGCGGACCTGGGAGATCGTCGCGCGCTGGAGCACCTGTCATCCCTGCTCGAAGACGAAGACGATTTCGTGCGAGAACGCGCGCGGGACGCGATACGCAGACTGAACGAATCAGGTTAGGCTGTCTTCTCTGGGTGGCGATCTTCTCTGATCGGGTTGGGTATGCCATCCAGCCCAGAGAGAACCTCGGGACATGCCATCCCGAGCATGACCGAGTGCCACCCCGCTTTTCAGTAGCATGGGGTATCGAAGGCCTGCACAAGCCCTGGCCCGTTCGATAACGCTCGTGCCTCGCTACACCGGGCACACGGAGGATCACGAATAGTAACTATCAGGAGGAGAGAGGAATGGTTATTGATCCGATTACAGACAGGAATCGTGCTGCCGAATACTGCCTTATGCGCAGGCTGCTCAGGCCCGGCTCGATCTTCAGCATTATCTTCGGGTGCATCGCCATAGCCCTTGGAGGGCTTGCGATGGCCGATTCTCCGGCGGGCGCATGGCTCTTGCTGATCGGCGTAGTTCTGTTTGTCCAGGGTATCTGGATCCTGCGGGCTCCCTCGCCCACGCTGCTGCTTGTGGAATCAGGCGTATTCGCTCTGCTTGCGGTGTCGAACGTCTACAGCCTGATGATCGAGCCTGACAAGTTTGAAAACAACGCGCACTGGTTCGTCATTGTGGCCCTGCAGGTGTGGTGGTCTTACGATTTCTACAAGAAGTACCAGCGGTTTGCTCCGCTCAAGGCCTATGAGCCGGTTCTGCCTCTATGCCAGGAACTGACCGCCTGCGTGAATCGTGTTATGCGAGGCAATCCCGCCAAAGATGCTGCCGTTGTCGTGTTGACTACATTCAAGGGCAAATGGAAGATAGGCCTTTTGGGCGATGAGTTGCTTATGATGCCGACGACAGGAGCGGATCTGTTGATTGCTACTCGAGGCGACGTCCGCATCAGCAGCGAGGGGAAAGTGGCAATGAGCAAGGACGTGAAGGTAACCCTGGGCGTTCGCGGGCGTGAATGGAAGGGTCAGATGAGCCCCCAGCAGTTGGAGAGAGTTGAGCTATGGCTGTCAACCGCTCCCGAGCCTGAGAAGGTGTTCTAGATCGAGGCGAGTGGGGCTCGGGAGAAGCGGGCCAAGCGCGAAAACCAGCAGATATCGATCCGGTCCCAGCAAGGCTATTCCGGTTGGACGGCTCCCGCGATTCCAGATCGCGCGAAGGAAGTAATCCAAGTGTGGCGAAGATGGAGGGGGTGGCGAGCCAGTCTTTGACCGCCGCATAGTTGGCCACTGCCGCTTCCGACAGCCAAGGCTGATCAAAGGCACACAAAAAAGTCAGGGCTGCTGTGGTAGAACGTCCGCATATTGGGAATGATGGTGTAGCTGAGCCTTACGCGACGGGAACCGAAACGGGTTGCGCCGGTCGGGCTCAACGATTCGGCAGACCCAATGACGGACGGTACAAGATAGATGAACAGCATTCAGGGAGTCAGAATGCCCGAAGAAGCACGAATAGAAGTAAACGAGAGGGATAACGAAACGACTATACTGGGCGGCGGAACCCTTGATCTGACCAACTCACAGGCGCTGCACGACGCGCTCAAGGAGGCTTCACTCAGGTCTGACAAGGTTACTGTGGACTTGCGAGATGCATTCTTCATCGACACGCAGGTCGTGCAAGATCTGGCGAGAGCGGCGGTCACGCTGATCAAGCGGGACAAGCGGCTGACAGTTCTAGTTGCGGAGAAAGCCCACCCACTTCGCGTGCTGAAGGTGTCGGGGCTTGGTAGTATTATCGACATCCATGTCGAGTAACGCGAACCTCTAGGGCGGGTCGGCGGCCAAGCCGATACCGGCCGCCAGCGCGCTTCATCTCTATTTGCCACACTAGCAACCCCCGCCTTATACACTGCAGCCATCCTCCTCACGGCCTACTCTGTCGACCGCTGCAGTGCCAGCCGGCACTGAAAGTGAGCTGGTGAGAGTCTAGACTTCAGAATGACGAGTATAGTCGTTACGCCTATGGGTGTGAGCTACTTCGTGAGCTGTTGCGAGTTGACAGCTCAGCCGCAAAGAAGCATAATATGGCGGAGGGCTGTGGAACGGCCTGAAGTAAAGGAGTACGCGCGTTGGCGATCCCCATTGTAAATCCCAAACTCCAATTTGTGGCGCTTAAGGACGAGATAGCGGCGGCTGTTCAGGAGGTCTTCGACTCGTGTATGTTCACGGCGGGACCAGTGGTGCCAGCCCTCGAAGAGGAAGTCGCGCCTTACTGCGACGCCAAGTATGGGATCGCGGTGAACTCCGGAACTGATGCCATAGTAATCGCGCTGGCGGCGGCAGGCGTGGGACCGGGTGATGAGGTCATAACGACGCCCTTTACGTTTGTAGCAACCACTGAAGCCATCGCCATAGTCGGCGCCAAGCCTGTGTATGCGGACATCGACTCTTCCGATTTCAACCTCGATCCTAACCTGATCGAGGCGAAGATAACCCCTCGCACCAAGGCTATCCTGCCGGTCCATCTCTACGGTCAATGCTGCCAGATCGAGCGGATGCAGGAGATCGCGGACAAGCATGGTCTCAAGCTCATCGCCGACGGCGCGCAGGCAATAGGTTCAACCCACAGGAGCAAGGGGATCGGGGCGTACCGCGACGCCGCCACGCTCAGCTTCTATCCTACCAAGAACCTTGGCGGGGCCGGTGATGGCGGGATGATCCTCACGAACGACGCCGAGCTTGCTGGGAAGGCCAGGATCCTGCGCGTGCATGGGCAGGATGCGACCTATACCTATCAGTACGTGGGGTTCTGCAGCAGGCTGGATCAGATACAGGCCGCAGTGCTGCGAGTGAAGCTCAAGCATCTTACGAAGTGGAACGCTGGCCGGGCTGCCAACGCTGCCTACTATATAGAAGCGCTCTCTGACCTACCCATCACGCTGCCGGTCTCTAAGCCTGAGAACGGTCACATCTACCACCAGTTCACGATCCGTTACGCCAAGCGCGACGAGTTGAAGGCGAAGCTGCAGGAGAAGCAGATTGGCACGGCTGTGTTCTATCCCAGCCCGCTCCATCTCCAGCGCGCGTACGCTCATCTTGGCTACAAGCCTGGTGATTTCCCTGAAGCCGAGAAAGCCGCATCGGAGTGTCTGAGCCTGCCGATCTTCCCTGAACTTGCCAAGGCGGACCTGGAGACTGTAGCCGCAGGCATCCGAGAGGCGGTGCAGGAACTGGGATAACTGGCTGAAGCGTAAGGTAACCGGGTTATGAGTTCTGAGTTTTGAGTTTTGAGTTTCCCCGTACATCGGACGAGAGGAGACAGGATGGCCGAGAGTATTATCCAGAAGAGGAGTTTTCAGTTCGCGATAGAGATCATCAAGCTCTACTGCAGACTGAGAGACGAGAGAGAGTTCGTCCTGTCGAAGCAACTGCTCAGAAGCGGTACGAGCATCGGCGCTAACGTAGAAGAGGCATCTGCTGGTCAGAGCCGTAAGGACTTCGTCTCGAAGATGGCCATCGCCGCCAAGGAAGCACGCGAGACTAGATACTGGCTTAGGCTTCTCAAGGAGTCAGGGCTAGTCAAGACGGACGTGACATACGAGTTAGGCCAAGCTGACGAACTGCTGCGGATGCTCACATCGATAGTGAAGACAACACAAGAGACACCCGGCAAGAGTGCACCACGAAACGCGAAGGTTGAGGCAACTCAAAACTCAAAACTCAAAACTCAAAACCATGTCGATGCTGGAACAAAAGCATTCGGAGATCAACTTTCTTTATT
>CAZFYZ010000022.1:6082-19468 GCA_964523735.1 uncultured bacterium
ACTCAAAACCAGCGCGAGGTCCCTGAATGAAAGCGATGATATTGGCCGCGGGCGTGGGTTCGAGACTCGACCCGCTGACCCGCAACATACCAAAGCCGATGGTTCCGATTGTCAACAAGCCCGTTATGGAGCACATCCTCGGGATGCTCGCCAAGCACGGGTTCAAGGAGATCATGGTCAACCTTCACTACCTGGGAGACCAGATCAAGGGCTACTTCGGTGACGGCAAGAAGTGGGGCATGAAGATACACTACTCGCCCGAGGACCAGCTGTGGGGCGATGCCGGTAGTGTCAAGCGGTGCGAGAGCTTCTTTGATGAAGAGACGTTCGTGGTGGTCGGCGGAGATGACATCGCCGATCTGGACCTGAGCAGGCTCGTCCGCTTCCACAACGATAAGAAGGCGCTGGCGACCCTGGCGCTCTCACTTGTGGATGATCCATCGGAGTACGGTATTGCGCTGCTTAATGAGCGTGGACGCATCACCCGCTTCCTGGAGAAGCCCAAGGGCGAGACTATGTTCTCGAACTCTGCCAACACCGGGGTCTACGTGTTCAGCAAGGATATTTTCGACCTGATTCCCAAGGGTGTGCGCTACGGATTCGGCAATGATCTATTTCCGATGCTCCTCGAACAGAAGGCCAGGTTCTACGGCTATCTGACGTCCAGCTACTGGAAAGACGTTGGCAGCTTGAGGCAGTATCGCGACGCTCACTCGGACGCTCTGAGCGGGCGCATCGATATAAAGCTCTCTGTCCCCGAAGTCAAGAAGTATGTATGGAAGGGAGAGAACGTCGAGATTGACCCGAGTGCCGAAATCGGCTATCCTGTTGTCATCGGCAACAACTGCAGGATCGAGAAGGGCGCAAAGCTGCTGGAGTACTCGGTTCTGGCGGATGGCTGCGTCATCGAAGAGGGCGCCTCGGTCAAGCAGAGCATTCTCTGGCCTGGTGCTTGCGTAATGCGCGGCACCATGCTTGAGCGCTGCGTTGTCGGTGAGAAGTGCAGCGTCAAATCCAGCGCCGCCGTCTTCGACGGCGTCATCGTTGATCCAATCCGTCGCAACGGCCAATAACTGGTGGCGGGTGTCAGGTGCCAGGTGTCGGCGGCACCTGACGCCGGTCACCCGACACCCGATACCCAACACCAATTCCCGGAGGGAAGAATGAACTACGACGTCAAGGACCTCTCGCTCGCCCCTAAGGGCAAGCTCCGCATTGAATACGCCGAACAGGAGATGCCCGTTCTGCGGCTGATCCGCGCTCGGTTTGAGAAGGAGAAGCCCCTCAAGGGAATGGTGCTTGCGGCGTGCCTCCACGTGACTACAGAGACAGCGAACCTCGCCCGCACGCTCAAGGCCGGCGGAGCCGAGGTGTTCCTCTGTGCGTCCAACCCACTCTCAACTCAGGATGATGTAGCCGCGTCACTTGTCGAAGACTTTGGTATTGCAACATTCGCCATCAAGGGCGAGGACAACGATACTTACTACAAGCACATCAACGCCGCTCTCGACGCGAAGCCGCACATCACCATGGATGATGGCGCTGATACGGTCGGCGTAATCCACTCCGATCGCAGAGACCTGATCGAGAACATCGTCGGCGGCACCGAAGAGACGACCACCGGTGTCATTCGCCTCCGTGCTATGCAGAAGGACGGCGTCCTGGCGTATCCGATCGTCGCGGTGAACGATGCGAACACTAAGCACATGTTCGACAACCGCTACGGCACCGGCCAGAGCAGCATCGATGGCATCATCCGCGCCACCAACGTCCTCTTCGCGGGCAAGACCCTGGTTGTCGCCGGCTACGGCTACTGCGGCAAGGGCCTCGCAATGCGCGGCAAGGGCTTGGGCGCGAAAGTCATCGTCACAGAGGTCGATCCGCTTATGGCCCTCGAAGCAGTGATGGATGGCTACCAGGTCATGCCGATGGCCGAAGCCGTCAAGATCGGCGACATCTTCTGCACCGTCACGGGCGACATCCACGTGATCCGCGAGGAGCACTGGAAAGCGATGAAGGACGGAGCCATCGTCTCGAACTCCGGCCACTTCAACGTGGAGCTTGACATCCCTGCTCTCGAGAGAATCGCAAGGAGCCGACGGACCATCCGCGACTTCAACGAGGAGTTCACCCTGCCGAGCGGCAACCGCGTCTACCTCCTGGGCGAGGGCAGGCTGATCAATCTCGCGGCCGCGGAGGGCCATCCGGCATCGGTCATGGACATGAGCTTTGCCAACCAGGCGCTGTGCTCGGAGTATATGGTCAAGAACCACAGCAACCTCGAGAAGGCCGTCTACTCAGTTCCGGTCGAAATCGACAAAGAGATCGCTCGGATCAAGCTGGAATCCATGGGTGTCGATATTGACATCCTTACTCCTGAGCAGGTCAAGTACCTTGCATCATGGCAGGAAGGCACCTAGAGTTGTTGCTTCGGGGACACCCTGTCCCGAAGCCGCAGAAGTGTCGGGACAGGGTGCCCCGACACAACAAACGTAAGGGAACTTGTCATTTCGAGCAGCGCGAGAAATCTGCTTTGCTCTCCTCTCTTCATAGGAGAGGGGTCGCGGGTTAGGTACACCGCCCCGAGAAGCAGATTTCTCACTCCTTCGGAAATGCGGAGCATTTCCGGTCCCTTCGTGGCGAACACGACAGCGCTGCGGAGCAGTCGCGAGTGTTCATGCCGCGATTACGTTCGAAATGACATCTTTCACGGCTGATCAGTAACCAATGATCGACCACGATGAGATAACCAGACTCACCTGCGAGTACGGCGGGGAGTGGGGCACCAAGCACGCTGAGCGGCTGATGCACCTCGTCGACGAGCTTGCTGATGGGCAGGCGTATGACCGCGAGGTCGTCTGGCTTGCCGCCTACCTGCATGACTGGGGCGGATTACGAGCCTTGGCTGACGCCCGGCGTAGAGCATTACGACCGTTCAGTCGAAGTCGTGCGCGAGTTCCTGACAGAGCACAATAGCCCGCCGGACCTGATGAACCGTGTGCTGGAGTGCATCCATTACCACCACGGCGGGCCGGAGGACCGAAGCCTCGAATCCAGGCTGTTCACCGATGCCGATGCCCTGGATCTGCTAGGCGTGGCCGGGTTTGCTCGCTGCTTCGCGATGGCGCATCGCGATCTGCAGGGCGGGATCGGGCTGGTCAGGAAGTACCGCGACTTGAGCGTGAAGGCGATCTCGACCGAGAAGGGTCGAGAGATGGCCGCGAAGCGTATAGAAGAGACCGACAACCTCATCCGGCAGCTCGAAGAAGAGCTCTTCGGCATCTACTAGAGCTTAATGGAATCAGCAGTGACGGACCTTGCGCATATTTCCATACTCGACGTGAAAATCCACCGGGTGGATATGCCCGGAACGCTGGACCTGATCCGCGGATTCATCGCAAGCGGAAAGCCGCACCTGATAGTGACGGCCGACGCCTCGGGGCTCGTAATGGCTCAGAGCGACGATGAACTCAAGCAGATCATCAACGGTGCCGACCTGGTCACGCCGGATAGCGCCGGGTTGCTGCTGGCATCGAAGCTCTTGGGCGACCCGCTAACGGATCGAGTGAGTGGGGTAGATATCTCGCGCGAACTGTGCCGTATCGCGGCGGAGGACGGCTTCGGGGTCTTCCTCTTCGGTGCTGCGCCAGAAATCGCCGATGAGGCCGCCCAGAAGCTCAAAGAGCAGTACCCGGGGCTGACGATCGCGGGGACCAGGAATGGGTTCTTTTCTGATGATGAGACGTCGGAGATCGTCCGGCAGATACGAGAGTCCGGAGCTAAGGCGCTTCTGGTCGCGCTGGGAATCCCCAAGCAGGAGAAGTGGATTCGCGATAACATAAACGATCTGGGCGTGTGCGTTGCGATGGGAGTTGGCGGCACGCTGGACGTATTCAGCGGCAGGGCTAAAAGAGCCCCGAAATGGATGCAGAAGCACGGGCTGGAGTGGCTCTATCGCCTCGCCCAGAACCCGAAGAAGCTGTCCAAAGTGGCTACACTGCCGAGATTTCTGGCGATGGTCGTAAGGGAGAGAAGTGGAAAGTGGAAAATGGAGAGTGGAAAGTAGGGAATGAGGTCCTCATAGTCGGCAGCGTCGCGCTGGACTCGGTCGAGACGCCTTCCGGAAAGGTCGAGCGTGCTCTGGGTGGCGCCGCGGTGTATTCGTCGGTTGCTGCCAGTTTCTTCGCGCCTGTGCGGCTGGTGGGAGTCGTTGGCGATGACTTCCCCGAGGAGCACGTGGCGTTTCTGGGCTCCCGCCGGATCGACACCAGGGGTCTGCAATATATCCCCGGCGGAAAGACCTTTCACTGGGCGGGCGCTTACTTCGGCGATATGAACCAGGCCGAAACGAAGATCACCGAGCTCAACGTTTTCGAGAGCTTCCGCCCCGATCTGCCTGATGACTATCGCTCATCCAAGTTCGTATTCCTGGCCAACATAGACCCTGACCTCCAGCTCCAGGTGCTTGACCAGATCACGTCGCCTACGCTCACTGCCTGCGACACAATGAACTTCTGGATCACCGGCAAGAGATCTTCCCTCCTCAAGGTGCTGCGGCGGGTCGATGTCCTCTTTATCAACGACGCCGAAGCGCGCCAGCTTACTGGAATAACGAACCTGAACCTGGCGGCAAGCGAACTCCACAAGTTTGGCCCGAAGTATGTTGTCGTCAAGAAGGGCGAGCACGGCGCCGTCCTCTTCTGCGACGGCAGTGGATGCTTCACGGCGGCTTCCTATCCTCTTTACGAAGTGGCAGACCCCACCGGCGCGGGCGACAGCTTCGCGGGCGGGTTCATGGGCTATCTGGCCAAGACTGGCGAGCTGACTGATGCCAACCTCAGGCGCGCAGTCATCTACGGCAGCACTCTCGCCTCATTCGACGTTCAGGATTTCAGCCTCAACCGGTTCAAGCGACTGACGATGGACGAGATCGACGGCAGGTTCCAGGAGTTCCGACAGATCGTCCATTTCGATCCGGCGTAGGAAGGCCCCATCACGGAATCACGAAAGCGAGAGAGCACGAAAGAGGCTGCTCTTCCCATCGCCGAGGGCGGAAATGTAGCAGCGCAAGCAGGGGCCGTTAGGCGCTTGGTGGCGGACCTCTGGAACGGTGCGCTGGACCTCGTCTACCCTCCATTCTGCGTCGCGTGTAAGCAGTCCAGTGGGAGCTATCTCTGCGAGGCGTGCCTGGAGAAAATCGTTCTCCTCAAGCCTCCCTACTGCCGGAAATGCGGCGGACTGTGTCCCGGCAACGTATACCTGTGCCCTGATTGTCTTGTCCGGGAATACGCCTTTGACTCGGCCTGCAGCGCCGGAGTCTATGAGGGAGCGCTCCAGGAAGCAATCCACGCGCTGAAGTACGGTGGCCACATCGCGCTTGCCGACCCCCTGGCCGGGCTGATGATCCGCGCGTTCCCCACTACCTTCCTGGCGAGGCACACCGACGTTGTGGTCGCCGTGCCGATCCATCACTCGCGGCTTCTGGAGCGCGGGTTCAACCAATCAGAGGAGCTTGCCCGCCGACTCTGCAAGGCTGTACCGCTTCCGATGGAGTCGGGAGTGCTTGTCTGCCGGCGCATGACCTCGCATCAGGCTCGTCTGCCCAAGGAAGCGCGTGCGGAGAACATCGAGAATGCCTTCGAGGTAAGGAACGCGCGGCCTATACGTGGCAAGCGCGTGCTTGTTGTGGATGACGTCTTCACCACGGGCGCCACTATGAACGAAGCAGCTCGAGTGCTGCGCGATGCGGGGGCGGTGGAAGTTCGGGGATTCACGCTCGCCAGAAGCATATAGACTCGCGCCTTCGTGAACGCGGTGACAACTAGTGACAGTACATACAAATGCCCCAAGCCACAAGGCCGTGGGGCATTCTTTTGTCTACTGCTGGCTTTAGCCGATTGCGGCTTCGGCAGACTGAACGTTGGATGCCTGTGGCCCCTTGGGACCATCGGACACCTCGAACTCAACCTTCTGCCCTTCGCGCAAAGTCTTGCGGCCATCCATCATGATAGCGGAGTAATGGACAAACAGGTCATTACCTTCCTCCGTTGCGATGAAGCCGTAGCCTTTGGCATCGTTGAACCACTTGACGACACCCGTAAGCACTACCCTTACCCTCCTTTGCCTATTACACGATCAAAGATCGATCAGGATCAGGCATGCGCTTTCAGCAACAGGTGTCTCTGTCTCAGCCCTAACTTCTCCACATCGCCGGATGTTGCTGACGAGGTTTGGAAAACGGTTCCATTACGACTGCCGTGGAGCCATCCTGGTCGCGAGTTCGCACGCTAAACCCCGCTAACCACTACTAAAGTTCTCCAGTCTCCTCGCTTGTTCCTCCATGAGTCTACGCATTCGCTCGATTTCTGACTCCATGTTTTCCTGCAACTTTTCGATCTTGTCCAACAAGTCAAGAATCACTTCCACACCTGCGAGGTTTACACCCAAGTCCTGGGTCAGGCGTTGTATTTGTTGAAGTCGCTCTATGTCAGCAACCGAGTACATCCGGTTCTTGCTCGAAATTCTGGCCGGGCGGACCAAGCCCAGCCGTTCGTACATGCGCAGAGTCTGAGGATGCAGTTCGCACAGGCGTGCCGCCACACCTATCATATATAGTGGCTCGTCTTTGTCCACGTTTGTAAGTACCGGTTCTTCTCGGCTTATTCGCAACATAGTCATCGCCTCGATGTGAGATCAAGAAGTCCGAGGTGGAAAGTCCGACTTCGGGCCACCGATCGCAGGGTCAAGACCTCTCGTCCCGGATGCCTCTGATCTGCTCTAGTAAACCCTTTTCCTTGTCAGATATCTTCTCCGGCACATGGACACGGATCTTGGCATACATGTTGCCGCGTTTGTTCTCGTGCAACTTCGGCATCCCCTGCCCGGGTAAGCGGAAGGTCCTGCCACCGGACGTGCCGGGCGGTATCTTCATCGTTACTCTTCCCGAAGGCGTGGGCACACAAGCCTCGCCGCCGAGAGCAGCAACGACATAGTCTACAGGGACATCGACATACAGATCATCTTCACGGCGCTCGAACATCGGATGCGGCCGCACTTTGATCGTGATCAGCAGATCGCCGCGCCCACCCCTGCCATCTTCGCCCTGGTTGGCCAGGCGCATCTTCTGTCCGTCCTTCACTCCCTTTGGTATGGTGAGCTGGATGCGCCTGCCGTTGACCGCGAACTCCTTCTGCGCTCCGAGATACGCATCCTCGAACGGTATCTCCAGCTCCGCTTCGACGTTGCGGCCCTTTGTCGGCGCTCTGCGGGCGGAACGTTGGCCACCGGCAGCCGTTCGAGGCCCGGGTCGCCCTGCGCCAAAGAGCATCTCGAAGAAGTCGCTGAAGCCTGATTCTCCGCCTACGTCATAGCGATCTCCGCGTCCGGCAGATCGCCCAAAGTCCCCAAAGTCGAACGTAAAGCCTTCCCAACCCGGCGGAACTCCGCCAGGCCCGGGTCCTCCGCCAGCACCTACCTGCTCCCAATACTGCCCGTACTGATCGTACTTCTGCCGCTTCTCCTTGTCGGTGAGAACCTCGTTTGCCTCACTGATCTCCTTAAAGCGCTCCTCGGAGGCTTTGTCTCCGGGGTTGACGTCCGGATGGTACTTGCGCGCGAGCTTACGGAATGCGGCCTTGATGTCTTTCTCAGACGCATTCCGGTCAACGCCAAGGATCTTATAGTAGTCTTTGAATGGTGCGGGCATGGGCTTATCGGGTTATGAGTTATGAGTTTTGAGTTGAGGGCAGTGCCCAGGCAACTCAAAACTCAACACTCATAGCTCAAAACGCTTTACTCTGCTTTGATCTCAATCTTCTTCGGTGTTACTTCTTCGGCTTTTGGAACGACGATCTCGAGGATGCCGTCCTTGTAGGTTGCTTTGACCTTGTCCGGCTGGACCGGAACGCCGATTGAGAACGACCTCTGGAACGGCCCGTACGGTCGTTCGACGCGTAGATACTGATCCTTTGCCTCTGTGTCGAACTTGCGCTCGCCGCGGACTGCAAGCGACTCCGACGTCACCTCGACGTCGATGTCCTCTCGCTTCAGTCCCGGCAGCTCAGCCCGGACAACCAGGTCGGTCGCGGTCTCAAGAATGTCCACGACCGGCGCCCAGGTCCGACTTGAGGCCGATTCGCCTTCGTGGCGGCCTGCCTGCTCCGTAAAGATTCTGTTGATACGGTCCTGCAATACGCTCAGGTCTCTAAATGGGTCCCATCTGCTGATCATGGCAATCTCCTTTCGAGAGTTATGAGTTGTGAGTTCTGAGTTTTGAGTTGAGCAATGACTTGGACAAACGCCAACTCATAACTCAACACTCAAAACTCAAAACTAGATTCCTATTCTGCTTTGAACTCCGCGTCTATGACGCCTTCGTCTTCCTCCGCGGGCGGGGCCTCGGGTCCGGGCTCCTGAGTGTAAGCTTGCTGCTCAGCACCCGGCTGGGCCTGGCCTGTCTGCCCGTAGAGAATCTGCGCAAGCTTGTAAGTCTGCTGCTCGAGCGCTTCGGATGCGGTCTTGATCCGCTCCGTGTCGTTCGCCTCAACCGCGCTCTTGAGCTCGGTGATCGCGCTTTCGACAGCCAGTTTGTCATCCGAGGGAACCTTGTCACCAAGGTCCTTGATCATCTTCTCGGTCTGATAGATAAGCTGCTCAGCCTTGTTCTTGGCCTCGGCAGCTTCCCTCATCCGGCGGTCTTCCTCAGCGTGCGTGTCGGCATCGCGCATCATCTTGTCGATCTCGTCCTTGGAAAGTCTGGTTGAGCCAGTGATCGTGATCGACTGCTGCTTGCCGGTCGCATTGTCCTTGGCTGAGACATTGACGATGCCATTCGCGTCCAGGTCGAACGTGACCTCGATCTGAGGCACGCCCCTGGGAGCCGGCGGAATACCGGTCAGGTGGAACTTGCCGAGGCTGTGGTTGTGCACTGCCATCTCGGCCTCGCCCTGGAGGACGTTGATCTCCACTTCAGTCTGGCCGTCCGCCGCTGTCGTGTAAGTCTTAGACTTGCGGGTCGGGATCGTGGTGTTGCGCTCGATTAGCTTGTCCGTGATCCCGCCCAGGGTTTCCACACCCAGCGTCAGAGGGGTCACGTCCAGGAGCACAACGTCCCTGACCTCGCCACCGAGCACGCCCGCCTGGATTGCGGCGCCTACGGCAACAACCTCGTCGGGGTTGACGCTCTTGTTGGGCTCTTTACCGCCGGCCAGCCGCTTCACAAGCTCCTGCACCATAGGCATACGCGTCGCGCCACCAACAAGGATGATCTCGTCGATATCGCTCTCGTTGATCTTCGCATCCGTTATCGCCCGCTTGAACGGCTGCACGCAGCGCTCAAGGAGGTCATTCGTAAGCTCCTCGAATTTGGCGCGGGTGAGGTTCATATCAAGGTGCTTCGGTCCGGAGGCATCAGCCGTGATATAGGGCAGGTTGATGTTCGTCTGCACCATAGATGACAGCTCGATCTTGGCCTTCTCAGCGGCCTCGCGAACACGCTGCAGGGCCTGACGATCCGTCTTCAGGTCGATGCCCTGGCTGGCCTTGAACTCGTTGCAGATGTAGTCGACAACCCGCTGATCCCAGTCATCTCCACCAAGCTGGGTATCGCCGGAGGTCGATTTGACCTCAAAGACGCCTTCGCCCACTTCGAGAAGCGACACGTCGAAGGTGCCGCCACCCAGGTCCCAGACGAGGATCGTTTCATTGCCCTTCTTGTCGAGACCATACGCTAGCGCCGCTGCCGTCGGCTCGTTGATGATTCGAAGAACCTTGAGCCCGGCAACCTCGCCGGCGTGCTTTGTCGCTGTGCGCTGCATATCGTTGAAATACGCGGGCACCGTGATCACTGCCTGTGTGACCTGCTCCCCCAGATAGGCCTCCGCGTCCGCCTTAAGCTTCTGGAGGACCATCGCCGAGATCTCCTCGGGGGTATAGGTCTTGTCCTCGATCTTCACCTTGTGATCGGTCCCCATCTCGCGCTTGATCGAGGAGATCGTATGCTCGGGGTTGAGAATCGCCTGCCTCTTGGCAGTGACGCCCACAAGCCTCTCACCAGTTTTCGAAAACCCGACCACAGACGGTGTCGTGCGGCTGCCTTCGGCGTTTGGGATGACGACGGGTTCGCCGCCCTCCATAACCGCCACAACGCTGTTTGTGGTTCCAAGGTCGATTCCTACAGTCTTAGCCACTTGGGTTCACCTCCGCTAGTGTGTGGATACCCTATCCTGATGCCGGTCTAAACAACCATTTGAGCATCGGTTTATACTGGTCATACCCTTGCTGCTATAGTATATGACTTGACTGCATGATTGTCAAGTGTCTTTTTCCATGTTTCTTGACGAACTTCCACAACAAGGGGCATCGTGAGAGTTCAGTCACGCAGGAACCCATGTGCCGCTAGTGCTGAGTAGTTCTGCAAGAACCATATCGAAGCACGTTGCCGGAGTTCCGGCCCCTCGATACGGCCGACAGACCGGGCCTACTCGGGACCTGCGGAGGAAGAGCATCCCCGCGAGACTGAACAGATACGGCATCGTTTGAGCTCTGGTTCGTCAGAGTCAGATGCAGTATAATCTATGAACACATCTACGGGATCAACTGACACATGCACCAACTCGACTGCCACCTCTTCAGATGCATCAATGGCGGACTCGCCTGCTCGCTGCTGGATCCCATCATGCTCCTTCTAAGCATCGTTGGGGCCGGCGTTGGGCACGCTGCGCTGTCTATTGGGATCATCTGGCTTGGCTGGCTGCGCCACTCAGTTGTGATCCGACGTGCGGGGTATGCCGCCGCGATCGCGTGTGCGGCGGCGGGGCTGGCTTCACCGATCTTCAAGATGCTCTTCAGCAGGCCCAGGCCACTGCTGGCGATCTACGACGTTCGGGTTGTGGGCGACCCTCTATTCACCAACAGCTTTCCGTCGGGGCACACCGCTACCGCATTCGCTGTGGCCATCGCCGCGACAGTGTTTCTGCCGAGGCTGCGCTGGGCGTGGCTCGCGTACGCCGCCATGATCGGGCTATCCAGGGTCTATGTCGGAGCACATTTTCCGTTCGATGTGGTCGGCGGCGCGCTGATAGGCTTGTGTGTCGGATGGCTGTCGGCGTGGATCCTTCGGAGCGGATCTTCGCCAACAGCCGAGCCTGACGGCGGAGAACCCTCGGGCAAGGTGGCGATTCGCGGTGAGGCTCGATCAGGCAGAGTGAGCGTGGCTCTGCTAGCACTAGCGCTGCTATGCATCTCTCTGTTCTTCTTCCGACTCGGTGCGATCCCACTGCTGGGGCTGGACGAGGCCATGTATGCCGAGGCTGCGCGGGAAATGGCGGCGGGCGGGAGTTGGATCGTGCCCCACTACAACGGTGAGCCATTCTTCGACAAACCCCCTCTCGGTTACTGGTTGATGGCGGCTTCGATAGAGGCCTTCGGCGCGAACTCACTAGCCGCCAGACTGCCTGCGGCACTAGCCGGGCTGGCGTTGGTCGGGCTAACGGCAGCCATCGGCAACAGGCTCTACGGTCGGACAGCCGGACTGCTCGCCGGGTTTGCCTTAGCCTCATGCATAATGAGTGTGGCCCTGGCACGGATGGCGATCCTGGACATGCTCTTCGCGCTGACGATCACGGCGGCGCTAGGGCTGTTCCTGCTGGCTTATCTCGAACTCGTCCCCCGATCTGCGTACTGGGGATTCTGGGCGGCGACGGGGCTGTCTGTAATGGTCAAGGGACCGGCGGGTGCTGTGCTGATATTGGCGACGGTATCAGCATTTGGGCTGATCAGGCGACGACCGGGGTGGGTGAGGCACATGATGCCTGTCCCCGGGCTCTTGATCTTGCTTGCTGTCACACTGCCCTGGTACCTGGCTGTCCAGCACGAGACGGGCGGAGCGTTCCTGAGGGAGTTCGTGTTCCACCAGAACCTCGACAGAGCGATGGGCAAGGACTTCCACCACAACCTGCCGTTCTACTTCTACCTGCCAATCTACCTCGTCGGGTTCTTCCCCTGGAGCGTGCTTGTCCCCGTCGCATGGAGGCGGGCGATCAGGTCTGATGGGACGCGCAGCGTTGCAGCCGGCGTTTCTGACACTGAGAGTTCGGAGAACCCGTCTACAGCTAGACGCGGATCGGAGGCCGCGCTCTTTCTGGCTGTTTGGATCGCCGTGATCGGTATCATCTTCTCGGTCCTGCGCTCGAAGCTGCCCGCTTACATCTACCCCATCTTCCCCCCCTCAGCGCTGTTGATCGGCGGGCTCTTTGCGTGCGCGATCGCCAAACCAAAGGAGGTCAGCCTTGTGCGGCCTGTGACGATAGCATTCGTGCTATCGGCGGTTCTTGGCGTGGCTCTTCTGTTCGGCCCGCGCCTTCTCCCCAGACCGATCCCCGGCCTGAATGCCGTGCTGCCGTTGATGGGGATAGCAATGGTGTTGGGTGGCGTCGGCGCCTTTGTGTATGCGCGGCTCAGACGCTATCGGGCGGCCTTTGCTGCACTGGCAGCTGGAATGGCAGCGTTTACCATGATAGCCACAAGTATTGGTCTGCCGATCGTCTCGCGAGCCAACGGTGACCCCGCGGTTACCCTGGCCGGGATCGTTCGTGACCACGCCGAACCCGGCGTTGCCGTGGTCGGTTACCAGGTATCCACTTCCATCCCTTCACTGCCGTTCTATGCAGGTAGGCCGATCACCTTCGACAAAGACGCGGCGCTGATAAGACGCATGGTTAGGTCAGGCGGAAAGTACATCCTGATCGCTCGTGAGGATCGGCGTGAGGGGCTTCCGAAGGGCTGGAGGCCATTCAAGAAGGTAGACAGGTACTTAATCTTCAGGTTGCCTCGTAAGTAGCTTCCCCACTTCATCGCTGCGGGGTCACCGCGTGTGATGGCGAGTAGTGGATGGCCCGTACGAGCTACTAGCCATCCGCTAGTAATCCACCAACGCGCAGGTGAGGTCGCCCTCGCAGACGATATCGCCCTCTACGCGTGATTCGCACCGCATCTTCCAGATTCCGCGCCGCGCCGTGATGAGGTCAACTGTGGTCCTGACCTGATCTCCTGGAACAGCCGGCCGACGGAACCTGACGCCATCGATCGCCGCGAAATAGGCGAGCTTTCCCTTAGACTCCGGGCGAAGCATCAGCAGATAGCAGCCGACCTGGGCCATGTGCTCGACCAGGAGCGCACCCGGGAATATGGCCTGCCCAGGCAGATGCCCCTGCAGGATCTTCTCGTTAGCCGTTATGTTCTTGATTATCATCCCACTCCACCTTAATTCCATATTGTTTTTCTACTTCTCGTTCTATATTTTTTAACATAATCTTTTCTAAATCTGTTGCTTTGGGGAAATTGCTTATCGCATACCAGTAAAGTGATTGATTTTCTGTAAACCCTGCT
>CAZFYZ010000022.1:19478-43251 GCA_964523735.1 uncultured bacterium
AACAAGCAGGAACGGATAGCGGTGCGGGATGGTATCTCGTATTTGTTCTATGTCAATCATGGCTGCTCCTGTCATCACCAGGCGATCTTGATCACCAGGGCCTCGTTCTCCCTGACTGTGGCTCCTGAGCCGAGATCGATCCGCAGCGAGCCATCCACATCAGCGAACGTGGATTTGACCATCTCTCCGGACTTCTCAACGCTTACACTATTCAACTTCGCACCCGCCCGGACCTGCAAGACGATGGTCTTTGCGGACAATCGCCCGTGGCGGACCTCGATGCGGTTGGTTTGAGCACCTGTCTTCTGGTGCTGAGTGAAGAGCCCGTAGCCCTCGGCGGCCGTGAAGAACGAGACGTGGTCCTCGGGCCTCCACACTGGCTTGAACCCGATCACACCCGCCGGGCCGTCATATACGAATCCCTGGCAAGCCAAGAGCAGCGACCAGACGCTCATCGCCCGGGCGTAGAACTTGCCACATTCGTCGTCACCGAAGGGGTTGCCGCTGTAGCCCCACGACGCCGTATCGCCACCGGTCAAGCCGGTACGCAGGCGGCCATCGTAACGGTCGTACACAGCCCGGGCGGTCTTGAGGCCGTCCTCGAGCATGCCCATCTGAATCATCGCCGCGGCAGCCGAGTACTCGAACCCGGTCATTACCTCGTCGCCGTAGAGTATCTGGTGCTCGGCAGCCGGTCTCCCGCCCTTGGGCCAGGTGATCATCTGCGTGCCCGCGTCCTCGTCCGCAACGAACTTGCGCGGGGTCTGGGCAACGCCCTGGAAGCTCGAGCGGAAGTTGTGCTTACGAATCGCTCCGAGCGCCGACCGGACGTGCGCCGGAGGATACAAGTCGCCAAGATCGAGCTGGTGGGCCCACCACTGCCCAAGGACCTGATCTATGTGACAGCCCATGTTATAGTCTTTGCGCGGCTCAGGGTCGGGGATCTGGACGTAGTACTCGCCGTTGAAGAGGGCCGCGTCCTGTCTGGCCGAACCGGACTCTCGTATTCGCCTGCAGCGCGCGGCGCAGATGGGGTCATTCTGCAGCATTGCCATCTTCTCCGTCGCAGCAAGTGCGGCCAGGTAGAGACTGCCCAGCCACGAGGAACTGCCTCCCAAGGCAGAATCCAGCGTGTTATACTGCTCCCCCGCAAGAACACCGTCCTCGTCCACATCCCAGGTCGAGATCAGGTAATCCATCGCCAGTTTGACCCGAGGCCAATGCTGATCCAGCCACGAACGGTCGGGGCTCAGAAGGTGTTCTCGATATGCCCCCAGGATGGTGCCGCACTGGCCGTCGAACACTGGCATCATGTCGGGCGCCTGTCGGTGTTGGATGGCGCCGCTGGGAAGCTGGTGGTCGAGCTCCTGCTCACGCATCAGCCGGCCGATCGCTGGGTAGAGACGGGCGTGGCTCTGGGCGTAGTGCCAGACGTGGTTGCAGTTGCCGAGGCAGCACCCGGAAGCGTTTCCGCAGCCCTCCCATCCCCCGAAGTAGCCGTTTTTCGCCCAGAAGCAAGTGCGAGTACGCAGGATCGCGAGCTGCGAAGTCACACGATCCAGCAGCCAGTGAGGCAGATTCGACTCATAGAGAGTATCGTGATAGAGCCTGGTCCGACTGGTAAGTTCATCGAGACGACCCATGACTTCCTGAGCCACGTGGAGAGCGCTCGGCCACCAGTTGGTGTAGTTGTTGCCATCCGCGCCCCAGCCTTGCTCACGGTAATGGGCGTTCGGGAAGTACCAGGTCAGGACGAACTTCACCGTCCTCTGCTCACCCGGTCCAAGCTTCAGTGGAACTGCGAGTGCACCGTTCGTGGTTTCCCCGGGCGGAGAGGAACCGGCGTCGTCAGAACCCGATACCATGCCCGTGCGGCGGAACTCCTTCGCGAGTGCCCCGCAGTCCGACCAGCTGGGGTTGGCGGTTGCTGCGTCCGAGAGCGCAACGAGTGTCATATCGCCAAAGCCAGGTGCGTCCTCGGGCTGATCGGCGGTCATGTGCAGGGCCGTCGCGCCGGCGATCTTGACGAGGCGGGTCCGGTTGCCGCCGTAGCACGGATGCTTGCGGTCCTCGATGGGGGGCGACCCGGTGAAGCCCACCGCGTTCTGTTGCGACGCCAGCAGCGACACCTCAACCGCGTCCGGCCCTGGATTCTCCACCGTGAAGACGAAGATCGCGCACGGAATGGCCGAATCGTGGACATCGAAGGGGATCATTGGGCTGAATGCCTCGAGCGTGACCTTGACCGGCAGCGCAGGATCTTCGAAGTCGTACCAGGCAAAGGGATACTCACCCCTGAACGTCAGCCGCTTCATCGCCGGAAATGGCCCAAGCTGCTCAGTTTGAAGCGCCCTCAGAACAGGCTGGCCGCCATCCCGCCTGGCGCGGATCGCGAAGAAGCTGTCAGGCACAACAGCTTGCGTGTAGTTGTTGTGAATCTGCCAAATGGCAAGGCGCGCTTTGCCATCCATCTGGATGGAGCCTGCGCCGATCCCGCCGACGGGGATGCTGATTGCGCCTAAGTTCGCGCCGCTGTAGACGCGGGTGGCGCCACGATCGAACAGATCTCTAAGTGACAAAGTCTCGGTCCTTTCGGGCAGGCAGTTGGCAGCAGCAGCGGGAAGCAGACAGGCCCCAACGTTACTTCTGCCCGTATCTCTCCTGATAGCGCTTGTAGCCTCGCCGTAGTTCTTCTTCGGGAATCGGCAGTGGTGTGCCCTTGAGCATCGCGAAGTGAACCGTCTTGGCGACATCCTCGCACATGATCGCGGCCTTGAGCGCCGACTTCACGTCCTCGCCGATGGTGAATACGCCGTGGTTCTGCAGGAGCACTGCGCGGCAAGTGCCGATGTGGTTCACGACCGCCTCCCCGATCTGCTCCTCGCCGATCTGGCAGTAGGGAGCACACGGGATGCCTTGGCCAAACTCATCTGCCATTGCGGTCAAGACTGCCGGTATAGGCATCCCGAGCGCGGCGAAACTTGTCGCGTAGTTGGAGTGCGTGTGAACGATGGCGTTGATATGCGGCATGTGGCGGTAGATGTAGAGGTGGGTCAACGCATCGACTGAGGGCTTCATCTCGCCCTCGATCACGTTGCACTGCATGTCCACGATCATCATGGTCTCAGGCGTGAGGCCCTCGAATGCGACTCCGGAGGGTTTCACGACCGCATAACCGGTCTCAGGATCACGGCCGCTGACGTTTCCGCTGGTCGCCGTCACAAGCCGCTCTCTAGGCAGAGCCTGATTAGCCTCGCAGACTGCTGTTCTCAGGTCAGACAGCATCAAGCCTAATTGTTCCCCTCTCGCTTGCTTAAGCAAGAGTATACCACGCATCGAGCGTGGGCGCGAAAGGCGATGGGATCGCTATCGAGGCGTTCAGAGTTTCGGGATTATATCTGGGGCGTGGACTGGCTATCCTGATCGACGTCCAGGCGTTCATGCAGTCAGGTTCGGGTGGACTAGAACCCTGCCTTCGGGCGGATCTGCAATCCTGCCCGGACTACCTGTTGGGGTCCCAGACCTGGCTGGCCTTCTCACTGGACAGTGCCCTGAAGTTTCTATAGACGGAGTGTCCATCGGTATAGGCAAGCGTTGTTCCCTCATAGTGGATATCGGATGGAGTGTCGCTCGAGGGCCAGTTGTAGTCCCCGTCGTTGATGGAGGCGCGGCTCTCGTGGATCAGCATCAGGACCTTGCTCTGTCGCCGGATCGCGTCCAGGCGGATTGTGCTGGTTGTGCTGAGAGTGAACATCAGATTCATGCTATAGCTGAGCGGATAGTCCTTGTTGGTCTTTCCAGGGGGGATGCCGTACTTCACGTCCTTTGCAGCAACTTTCCTGTCGGTTGGGCAGAGGAAGACAGCCTCGTTCTTTAGATATCCGTATATCTGGCCATTCTTGGGTCGCGCCCAATAAGACACGCCATCACAGCCCGCCCAATCGCGAGGCTGCGTGTTGATCCTGGCGTTAGGGGAGCGACCACCATTGTCGCTGGCATACATCGCGATCCCAGTAGTCAGCTGGCGGAGGTTTGCGAGGCAGGTTGCCTGCCGTGATCGTTCCTTGGCGTTGGCAAAGACGGGAAAGAGCATTGCGGCGAGTATGGCGATGATCGCTATCACTACGAGCAGTTCAATCAGGGTAAAGCCATCATTCGCACGGATTTCAGATCTTGAGCAGGTCAATCCTGTCCCTCCGCTTAAGGAAGTTGTCTGGCTGTTAAGTATTGCCCGCCATCTGTGTCAAGTATACCCCAGCAAGCGGTCGTGGTCAACACCGGTTCTTCTCGAACCTTTCGAGTGGAAGGAATAGTGCTGTCAGAAGCGGAAAGGAACCGAGTTCCCGCCTATCGAAGGCAGGCGGGCGCAAGGAGATGACGGTGAAAGACATCCTTCAATCGCTGTGTGATGAAGCCAGGAAGCGGGGGGCGACATTCGCCGATGCCCGCGCTTTCGAGGCTGAGAATACCGGAGTCATCCGCCAGGACGGGCGGGCAGATAAGCTCAATCAGAGCGCGTCCGTGGGGCTCGGCGTGCGCGTGCTGAAGGATCAGGCGTGGGGATTCGCCTCGGTAGCGGACTTCAGCGCTGATACCGCCCGAGACGCCCTCTCGATGGCAGTCGCGATGGCGGAAGCCTCGGCGGCGCGCTCAGACGAGGGAGTGGTTGCGGAAATCGAGGGTGTGCGGGGCGATGTGACGACCAAGGTAGAGATCGATCCTCGAGGCGTGCCGGTCGAGCGGAAGATGGCGGCTCTTGAGGGCTACGAACTGGCCGCGATCAAGGCCGCAGGTGACAAGCTCGCGAACTCCATCGTCGCCTACAGCGACAGCGTCCAGCGGGAGACCATCTGCAACACGCTTGGGACGCTTGTGTCGAACGAGTCGATCCGCACGATCGTTCGAGCAGTAATCACGACCAAAGATGGCTCGATCATCCAGCGTGGCAATAGCAGGAGAGGCGAGCCGGTGGGCTTCGAGCTTGTCGAACGGACGACCGCAGAGGAGTTCTCGGTCAAGGCGGCGGAGATGGCGGTCTCGCTCTTGAGCGCGGCCCCTCCGCCCGCGGGCAAGTTTCCGGTAGTGTTCCATCCCTCGATCACGGGCCTGCTGACCCACGAGGCGATCGGTCACAACGCCGAGGCAGATCACGTGATCAGCGGGACATCGATCATCGGGGGCAAGGTCGGCGAGAAGATTGCATCGGAGCTGGTCACGATTATCGACGATGCCACCTACCCGGGCAAGTGGGGTACCTACGCCTATGACTCCGAAGGCACCCCGGGAGCCAAGCGTATTCTGATAGAGAAAGGCGTCCTCAAGAGCTATATGCACAGCCTCGAGACAGCCGCCAAATTAGGGGTAGCGCCGAACGGCAGCGCCCGGGCGATGGACTATGCCTGCAGGCCGATCGTGCGGATGAGCAACTCCTACATAGTGCCGGGCGATATGAGCTTCGAGGAGCTGATCAAGCCCATTGACCTCGGCGTCTATCTCAAGGGCGGGGAATACGGCTACGTGATGTGCGAGCGCGGGCAATTCACCTGCCACGCGGGCGAAGCCTATATGATCCGCAACGGCCAGGTCGCGGAGCACCTGCGGGATGTATCAGTGGTAGGGATGACCCTGGAGGTGCTGGCTAACATCGACGCGGTCGCTAGCGACTTCGAGATGGATATGCCTGGCCGCTGCGGCAAACAGGGGCAGGGGATGTATGTAGATAACGGCGGCCCTCACGTGCGCGTGAAGGAGCTGGTGGTCGGGGGCAGCGCCTAGGCAGTTATGAATTGTGAGTTCTGAGTTTTGAGTTAGGGATGCTGCCATGTTGCGGTTCAACTCAAAACTCACAACTCAAAACTCAAAACCGGAGAATACCATGGACTTAGATATGCTTAAGCGCCTTGCGCAGATTGCTTGCGATGAGGCGATATCGAATGGGGCAGATTGTGCTGATGTGAGCGTGGGGTCGGGCAGGAGCCTGGCAGTGCACCTGGAGTCGAGCGCGATCAAGTCGTGCGATTCGAAGGCAGGCGGCGGAGTTTCCGTTCGGGCGATTAGGTCCGGTGGGACGGGGTGGTTCAGCGCGGATAGCTTGACTCCCGAGGCTGCAGCTGAGGCTGGCAGGGGCGCTGCCAAACTGGCGCTGATCGCGACTCCGGACCCGGACTTTGTGGCGCTGCCCTCGCCCGCGCCTGAGTATCCCCAGGTCGAGGGCCTGTCGGACCCGGCGCTTGCGGAGATCGACATCGCCCAGTTGATTCGTTGGGCGCTGAAGAACGTGGACGAGGCTTTGGCGGTTCACTCGGATGGGATCGTCGATGGTGGGTTCTCGGTCAACTACCACGCCGGGGCTCTGGTGAACTCGAATGGCGTCTCGCTTGCCCGGGAGAGTTCCTATATCGGCGGAGAGACGGGTGTGGTCATAAGGCACGGGGATGACGTGGGCAGCTCGTACGAATTCGACTCAGCGCGAGTGCTTTCGGACTTCTCACCCGATGGGATAGGCGCCAAGGCAGCGGAGAAGGCCGCGAGGTTCCTGGGAGCACGCAAGGTGAAGACAGGCCGGATGCCGATCGTGCTGGGGCCGCTTGCGAGCGGCTCGATCTTCGGGAGCGTGGTCCACAACTGCGACGCGGAGAACATCCAGCGCGGGCGGTCGTTCATGATCGGCAAGCTTGGGCAGAAGATTGGCTCGGATGTGTTGACGATCACAGACGATCCGCTGATTCCCAGGGGTTTGAGTTCCCGAGCCTACGACCCCGAAGGATTCCCCTGCAAGCCCTTGGTCGTAATGGAGAATGGCGTGCTGAAGTCCTACCTCTACGGCTCTTATACGGCTGGCAAGGCGGGAGTCGCCAACACGGGTCACGGCGTGAGGGGCGGGGGATCGTCGACCTCGAACATCAACCCAAAGCTCGGCACGATTACCGCCGCCGAGATCATCAAGTCTACTCCCGAGGGCATCTACATCGACATGGGTGGGATCAACCCCAACGGCGTCACCGGCGATGTGTCCTGCGTGATCGACTTCGGCTTCAAGATCGAGAACGGCGAGTTGACGTATCCGGTCATGAGTGCGATGGTAGGCGGCAGCTTCCTGGAGATCCTATCGAACGTTGACGCGATCTCCAGCGACTATCGCTCGGAGCCCGGGCAAATCCTCCCGACGCTGCGCATTCAAGACGTGCTGGTGGCCGGAGGCGGGTAGCCGGCGGGGTTGAGAGTTCAGAGTTGAGAGTTGAGCTGCACCCCTCCAGGTTGTATCCCTCTAGGTATCTTTGTATCCCTCCAGGTATCTTACCTGGAGGTCCGTTGCGCCAGAAAAGCGCGCCAGATAGCCATGGTAGGGGGTACCGGAACGCGGCCAATCGGATGCATGCCAACACGCCACTCTTTCTGCACCCCCCATGCATGGTAGTTTGGCACACAATCCACAACTTGCGCCAAAAACATACGCCAACATACAACCCTACTACATATATGTATAATGCGCTGTTGAGCCCATTACTCACTAGTTGTACCTTATATAGAAGAACAGCACGGCGGCTGTGACTATTGCCCACCAGATCGCAGGGTTTCGCGGTCCCCTCATTTGCGACTCCTGTTCCTTGGGGAAAGTCAGGATCTTCTTCGTCCAGGTCAGGCCTATCAACTCCTCTTGGCTCTTCGGTTTGGTCTCCAGTCTCACGATGATGCCCGACAAAGTGTACTCCCCCGGAAGGACGCTGGCGACGATTGTCGGATGGAGCTGGACTCAGGCGGCCATAGTGTCAGTTGATGGCGCTGTTCAGCTCGGGGATAATGGTGAGGGCAGATTGACAGATTCTCAGACCAAGGACAGAACGGCAGATTGGCCCTTGACAACTGCCTTGGCTTGGGATACACTCGGGTTGTGGCATGCACGCGCGTGCATACAACATGAGGGGAGAGGTCCTGTCTGGTGAGTAATACTACAAGTCTACGGATGTTCGCGTGCGTGGTGATCGTTTCCGTGCTGTCGATGGCTGCGCTGGCTGACGAGAGCGTCGAGATCGCTGCCAATATCCAATGGGCGGAGACGGCATTCTCAAGCACTCCCGGCGCGCCGCTGCCATTCTCGTTTGTCTATGGTGGGCAAGCGTCCGGGAACATCGTAGGAACGTGGTCACGCAGCCTTGTGGACGAGACACTCAGTCCCACAACCCGCCGTCGCACGCTAACCCTCACCGATCAGGCAACAAAGCTGGAGATCAAAGCTGTCGCACATATCTACACTGACAGCGCGGGCGTCGATTGGACCCTATACTTCACCAACAAGGGCACGGACGATACCCCGGTGATCGAGCAGGTGAGGTCCGTCGATGTCTCGGATTCGTGCAATGCCGGAGCGCAGGTCCGTGTCCACCGGCTCAAGGGCAGCCTCTCCGGCGCGGACGACTGGCTACCGTTCGACGATACCATCGCGTCAGGCGGCAGGCTGGACTTTGGCACGAGCAACGGACTTTCGTCGGAAACATGTCCTTTCTTCAACGTCGATTGGGGTGCCGGCGGGGTGGTAACCGCCATCGGCTGGACCGGGCAGTGGACAGCGAGCGTGGTCTACTCATCGAGCGGATCCGTCGGCGTTGCCGCTGGAATGCAATACATGCACCTCAGGCTGCACCCGGGCGAGTCCATCCGCTCGCCGCGGATCTTGCAGGTTCGCTGGACCGGCTCGGATGAGCTTGCAAGCTACAACCTCTTCCGCCACACCATGTTCAAGCACATCATGCCGCGCATCGACGGCGAATTGGTCACTCCGCCGATCGTGCACCTCGGCACGGCATTCTATGAGATGAACAGCAGCACCGAACAGAACACGCTCTCACACCTGAACGCGATCGAGGGGCTCGGATTCGAGTCGTACTGGCTGGATGCTTACTGGCTCAAGAGCGACTTTCCACTTGGGGTCGGCAACTGGGGGTTTCCGATCTCCCGGGTGGTCGCGGAGGATCGGTTCCCCAACGGCATAGCACCAATCGGAAGCGCCACACACGCACAGGGCATGAGCTTCGTGTTCTGGGTCCAACCCGAGACTGTCTGCCCAGGGACGGCTCTGGCCAGCGAGCACCCGGAGTGGGTGATCTGGCCAACCGACGGCATTTCTACCCTGTTCGGCTCAGGTCTGTTCGATTTGGGGATTCCCCAGGCACGGGAGTTCGCCACAAGCTATCTCACGGCGATAGTGGCGGCCTACGGCATCGATTGCGTCCGATTCGACTTCTTCCCCTCTCCGGTTCACCTGTGGCTGAAGAAGGATCCCTCCGATTCGAACCGGCAGGGCATCACCGAGATACGCTATGTCGAAGGCCTGTACAAGATGTGGGATGACCTGCTCGCGGACCCATCCAAGCCGTTCATCGATAACTGCGCGAGCGGCGGCCGACGGATAGACCTCGAGACCTGCTCGCGATCAATCCCTCTGTGGCGAACCGACGCCACCATCGGCCCCTTGTTCGCTAACGACTTCGACCAGGCCTCCGTGCAGAATCAGGTCATGACCGCTGGGCTGAGCAGATACGTGCCATTCAGCACCAGCGGCCAGATGGGCGTGACCCCCTACCAGTTTCGCGGAGGGTTCAACGCGGGGATCTCGTTCTGCGAGGATGTGCGCCCAGCTGGCTACCCGAAGGACAAGCTCGCCCAGGCGATCGCCGAGGGCAAGCGCATTCGCGGATACTACTTCGGAGACTACTACCCGCTCACTCCTGTCACCACAAGCGCAACCGACTGGTGCGTGATGCAATACCACTTGCCTGACACTGACGAGGGCATGGTCATGGCATTCCGCCGGTCACTCGCATCCGCAACTACCTGCCAATGCGATTTGCGTGGAATCGACACCCAGTCGAACTACGATGTGCTTCTGTCATATGACTACGAGCGCTCCCCCGCCGTCGCTGTGACTGGCTCCCAGCTCGCGCACCCGGTGATCGAGATACCCGACAAGCCCGGCTCAGTCATCATGGAGTACAAGAAGAACGCGCTGACTGGAAGCGGCATTGTCTCGGGCACAGTGCGAGCGACTGCTCCGGGCGCATCGCCGACTCCTGTGTCCGGCGCAATCGTGCGCGTTACTGGCGACCCCGTCGGCACGACGACCGACGGCGCCGGTGCGTACTCGCTCTGTCTTGTGCCCGGGACGTATACGCTGCGGTGCGAGAAGACCGGCTACTCGCCCGTGCAGGCACAGGTGACGATCGCCGACCGAGACGCCATTGCTCAGGACTTTGAGCTCACGATCGGACTGGTAACCGGAAAGGTTACGGCCAACAGTCCCGCGCAGCAGCCGATCGCCGGCGCGACCGTCCAGGATAGCGATGGGTTGTGCTCAGCAGTCACCGATTCCTCTGGCACATACAGTCTAGCCCTGCCACCGGGCACGCAGACATTGACAGCATCCGCCCAGGGCTACGAGACCATCAACGCTCAGGTAACGGTTCCCACCGGCGGCACGCTTGTGCACGATTTCAGCCTCAACGTCCGCGCCACAGACAGCGTCTCCGACCAGTTCAGCCTCACAAACGCGCCCGGCGGAGTCTGGACCTACGGCTGGCAGCAGCAACTCGGAGGCGCCCTGACTCTCTACGACAACCTCTCGAACCCCGCGCCTGCGATCAGTATGTGGAACACGCAGGGAGATGCCGGCGCGGGCATCGCGGGCCTGGTCTGGAAGAACACGACTACCCAACCCAGCGATCAATGGGGCTGGACGGAGCCGGGGCAGGTCTGCTTGCACCCCGGCCCAACGGACCAAAAGGCCGTCGTAAGGTGGACCGCCCACGCCGACGGCCACTTGCGGATTAGCGCCGTCTTCAGCGGACAGAATCCTTCGGGCGACAGCGTCGACGTCCGTGTGCTCAAGAACGGAGCTTCGCTCTACAGCAGCTATGTATCGGGCTTCGCGGGCCGTTCGACCAACAGCTTTGCTGATCGGTTCGGCGCGAGTCCCATCAGAACCTACAAGGGCGAGACAGACGTCGTCGCCGGTGACACTATCGACTTCTGCGTAGGCTACGGAGGCAACGGCTACAACTGCGACCTCACGGGGCTTGACGCCCGAATCACCTCGTTCACCTCTGTCCCAAGCCTCGCCTCAGCTCGGTCGGCCGCGAATGGAGCCGTCGTGAGCATAGCCGAGCCCGTGGTCGTGACGATGGGCTCAGGCACGCTACCTGATGGCAGCATCTACGTTCAGAGCGAGAGCCGCGTGTGCGGCATCAAGGTAGTTCCTGCCGCGGGAGGCCGCTCGGCCGCTGTCGGAGACAGGGTCTATGTCACTGGCACAGTCGCGGTCGAGGGCGGCGAGAGGGCGCTGATCGACGCAACCTTGCCCTTGATAGGCGGCGGTGTCGCTGCGCGTCCCGTGGCTGTCCGAGGTGTCAGTGCCACGACGCCCGTTGTGACGGGGCTACTGGTGAGAGTGTGGGGCAAAGTTACGTTCGCCAGCAGCGACCCTGCCTTCTTCTACGTAGACCAGGGGTCTGGTGCGGCGGACGGCAGTGGACACGCCGGTCTACGGATCGAACCCTACGGCGCTACCATTCCTTCGGTCGGGCAGTTCGCCGCAGTGACCGGCGTCGCCGGTTTGGCCCTCGATGGAACAGCTAGCGTTCACGTGATACGTACGCGGACCTCCGCGGACTTGACGACATACTGATCCGCAGTGCGGGTCAACTCGGCTTTTGGGGGACACAATGGCTCAGGAACAGAGGATGCAAGGCAAGCGGGTGTTGGTTACGGGCTCCGGAACAGGGATCGGGCGGGAAGTCGCACTGGAGTTTGCGAGACAGGGCGCGGATGTCGTCCTGCACTACTCGCACAGCGACGCTGGCGCGAAGTCGGCTGCTGAGGAGATCAAGTCGATGGGCCGGAAGGCCACGGCGTTTCAGGCCGATTTCGACAGAGTGCCTGAAGTCACGGCGTTGGGCGAGCAAGCGCTGGAATTCCTTGGCGGGATCGACTGTCTCATCAACAACGCCGGGATCACCTTCAACAAGCCTTTCGAGAAGGTCACGCCCGAGCAGTTCGATACGATGTTTCACGTTAACATCCGCGCCCAGTACTTCCTGACTCAGAAGATCATTGGGCAGATGGTGGAACGCGGCAAGGGCGCAATCTGCAACATGACCTCGATTCACGGGCTGCAGGGCGCGGTGGAACACTCGGTCTACGCAGGAACGAAGGGCGCGATAATGGCCTATACTCGAGTGCTCGCGGTCGAATACGCCCACAAGGGTGTCAGAGTCAACGCTGTCTGCCCGGGTGGCGTGACTGTTGAGAATCACTACAAATTCATTGAGGGACTCACTGAAGAAAGCAACCGCGAAAGCGCAAAGGCCGTGCCCGCGCAGCGCTGGGGTGACCCGCTCGATGTGGCGAAGCTAACGGTGTTTCTGTGTTCGGATGATGCTGACTACATCGTGGGGCAGACGATCGTCATCGACGGCGGCGCAACGGCGATGATGGGGTTGATGTCCGGATTCGCCGACCTGCCATTCACATTCGGCAAGGGCTACGTGCCGGGGGCGTGACCACTGCGAACCGCATTGAAAGGATAGCTCGAGTATGGAAGCGACACAACTAAGCGGCGTCGGGGTAGTGATGGCTGCCGGACTGATAATGGGCAGCTTCGCCTGGCCGGTCAAGGTAATGCGCAAGTTCCAGTTCGAGCACTGGTTCTTCGTGGCGATGCTGGTTGGCCTTGTCATCATTCCTTGGGGAGCGACGCTGCTGTTCTGCAGCAGGCCGTTTGAAGCCTATGCCAGCGTCAATCGATGGGTGCTGATTAGGTCGAACCTCTACTCGCTGTGCTGGGGGATTGCCAACATCCTCGGCGGGATATGTATCGCGAGGATCGGGATAGCCCTAACGGGCGCCATACTCGCTGGGGTTGGCGTGTCGGCCATGGTTACCATGCCTATGGTCATTAAGGGGTCCGGCCTGTTCAAGAACGCTCCGGATATCGGTTCTCCCGCCGGGCTGGTGGTGATGGCGGGTGTTGCGATGGCCATAGCGGGCGTGGTTTTGGTCGCCGCCGCGGGCTTTGCCAGGGATAGGGCACTGGAGAAGGACGAGAAGAAGTCCGGCGGATTCCTGGGCGGGCTCATAATGGCGGCGGCAGCTGGACTGCTCTCGTCGGGGATCGCGCTTGCATTCGTCTACGGCCAAGGCCCAATAGCGGCCGCGATGAAAGCGCGGGGCGCGTCGGATATCCCGGCGGGCTTCTCGGTGTGGGCCGTCGGATTGGCTGCAGGAGCGACCATCAATGTCCTCTTTCCCGCCTACCTCATGACCAGGAACCGGAGTTGGGGCGTGCTGGCGAGCAGTCCCAGAGAACTGCTGCTGTCGGCTATCCCGGGGTTGCATATCTGTACGGCTGTTGTTGCGGCCGGCCAGGGGATGCTGCTCCTGGGAGCGTTGGGGGCATCTGTCGGATCAGGCATCCAGCAGGCCTCCCAGATCATGGGGGGACAGATCGCCGGATTCCTGGGCGGCGAGTGGAAAGGTGTTTACGGCAGGCCGCGGCGACTCATGTACACGGCTATCGCCGTTCTCCTCGCGGCGGCAGGCGTAATGGCACTTGGAAACGGGCTCGCGGGCTAGTCAGGGCGTATTGGAAGCAAGGCGCTGTCTGCCAACAAATGCACGCGAGTGCACTGCGTTACACTATGGAGGGGTGACCCAGAATGCGGAGTCTAGGTCAATCAGGTTTCAGGAGAGTTCTTATGGTTGGGGCAATGTCTGTGCTCACACTGTCGTCGGTTCCCTCAGTTGCTCGGGAGGTGGCCGAGGTGAAGCTCAACGCGGAATGGGCGCGAAGGACGTTCTCGCAAGATCAGGGCAGCCGGCTGCCTTTCTCGTTCGTGTACGGCGGCAAGCCGTCCGGTGAGATCGTGACGAGGTGGGAACGGGTCGTGACTGATAAGAGAATGAGCTCTTCGGTTCGCCGCCGCACGCTGACCCTCACCGATCCCTCCACCGGCCTCGAGGTCCGAGCGGTTGCGACCGTCTACACAGATACGCCAGGCGTGGACTGGACCATCTACTTCACGAACAACGGCTCAAGTGACACTCCCGTCATCGAGCAGGTTCGCGCGGTCGACGTGACGATAGAGGCGGCCAGTCCGGTACTCCACGGAATACACGGCTGCTACCCGAACAACTGGCTGCCATTCGAGAAGCGGATTGCCGATGGCGAGAGCTTCGCCTTTGGCGCGGTTGGCGGGATGTCCTCGCAGACCCACAGCCCGTTCTTCAACATAGGATTCGATGGCGGCGGGTTGATCGGCGCTGTCGGCTGGTCAGGCCAGTGGACCGGCTCGATCGATCGAGCGAATGACGGCAAGACACTGCGCCTTCAGGCGGGGATGGAGTTCATGCACCTCAAGCTGCAGCCGGGTGAGACGGTTCGCACTCCGCGAATCCTCCTGCTGCACTACAAGGGTGACGAGGCGCGCTCGTACAACCTGTTCCGTCACACGGTTTTTGCGCACATCACCCCTCGGGTCAAGGGCAAGCCCGCTGTCCCGCCAATAGTCCACCTAGGCACTTCGTTTGACGAGCTGAACCTGTCGGATGAGGCCTCGTTCATGTCCCACCTCGAGTCAGTGAAGGGACTCGGTTTCGAGTACTTCTGGATGGATGCCTACTTCACCAGGGGCGGGTTCGGAGGCGGAATGGGCAACTACGGCGTGCCGCCGGAGACGATTATACCTGACCCGGTACGCTTCCCGAACGGCCTTAAGCCCCTCGCGGATGCAGTAGTCAAGGAGGGACTGAAGTTTCTGGTCTGGTTTGAGCCAGAGCGAGTCGTGCCGGGAACCTACCTCAATAGAGAGCACCCGGAATACGGCATTGAGCTTCCGGGGGGCGGCTCCCATCTCCTCGACCTCGGAAAGCCAGAAGCAAGAGATTACATGACGAAGACCCTGGACGCCTGCGTCAAAGACTACCATCTCTCGTGTATGCGTTTCGATTACAACTTCGGAGAGGTGCTGTCCTACTGGCAATCGATCAACGCAAAGGACCCGGACCGTGTCGGAATCTCTGAGATCCGCTATGTCGAAGGTCTCTACCAGATGTGGGACGATCTGCTCAAGCAGAACCCAGGCCTCTTCATCGACAACTGTGCGGGCGGCGGGCGGCGGATCGACCTCGAGACGTGTTCGCGATCGATCGCGCTGTGGAGGACCGACAACACCATCGGGCCTCTCTTCAACTCCGATTTTGCTGAGTCTGCTCGCCTCAACCAGATCATGACCGGCGGACTAAGCCGCTATGTGCCATTCACTACGAGTGGGCAGATGGGCCCCCATCCCTACGAGTTTCGTAGTGGCGTGAACGGTGGGGGGATCTCGTTCTGCGAGGACATCCGCCCGCTGGGTTCCGTCGGCCGCGAGTTCGGCAGGAAAGCGCGTGAGAAGCAGAATATCCCGCAGCAGAAGGACCTCTACGGTCCGAAGGGCTTCCCTGTCGAAGAGCTCAAGCAGGCAATCGCTGAGGCCAAGCGTATACGCAAGTACTACTTCGGCGACTACTACGCCCTCGTTCCGGTGACATCGGACCCCGCCGACTGGTGCGTTTTCCAGTATGATCTGCCCAACAAGGGCGAAGGGATGATCATGGCTTTCCGTCGTCCAGAGTCGAGCGAGGCAAGCAAGCGGTGCAATCTGCAAGGCATCGATAGCAAGGCGAACTACGATGTCCGCAAGTCTTACGCCTACGAACGGTCCCCCGCAGTTCAGATGACGGGACAGGATCTCTCTCACCTGCTGATCGAGATCACCGACAAGCCGGGCTCGGTCGTGATTGAGTACAAGAAACGCGCCAGGAGGCAGCCATGAGTCAGACAGTAATAACCGATCACTACTGTTTCCCATCGACGGATCCTGAGAGGCGGGTTCTTGAGCCTGCGGGTATCTCGCTGCGTGAGGTCGACCCCTACTGCAAGACAGAGGACGACGTGATCGCCAACTGCGCCGATGCGGACGCGCTCATAGTCCTCTATGCTCCGATTACCCGGCGAGTTCTCGAGTCGCTGCCAAGGGTGAAGTGCATCGTGCGGACAGGGATAGGGGTCAACAACTTCGACCTCGACGCGTGCCGAGATCTGGGGGTCTGCGCCGCTAACGTTCCGGACTATTGCGTCGAGGAAGTCTCGAATCACGCGTTAGCCATGCTGCTGGCTCTGGCGCGGAGGATGCCCCACCACCACAATAGCATATTGCGGGGCGAATGGAACGTAAACGCGTTCAGGCCGATGCCGGCGCTTCGGGACATGACGCTCGGCCTTGTGGGGTTTGGCAAACTGGCTCGAGCGCTCGCAAAGAAAGCTCAGGCTTTCGGTTTCAGGCTGATCGCGTTCGACCCACTGGCTGCGGACTCGCTCTTTGCGGAGTGCGCCGTAACGCGTGCTGATCTGGATACTCTCCTGGCTGAGTCTGACGCGGTCTCCCTGCATTGTCCACTGCTGCCGGAGACGACGCACCTCATCGACCGGGAGGCGTTCGGCAAGATGAAGGACGGCGCGATTCTGGTCAACACCGCTCGCGGCCCGGTTGTGAACGAATCGGACTTGGCTGACGCACTGAAGTCCGGAAAGCTGGCGGGCGCTGGGCTCGATACGTTCGAGAAAGAGCCGTTGCCCATGGATAGCCCCTTGCGGGAGCTCAGCAATGTGATGCTTTCGAGTCATGCCGCGTGGGTTTCGGAGAAAGCGATGGAGATGCTGCAGACCAAGGCAGCCGAAGCTGCACGGGACTTCCTTCAGGGGAAACGCCCTCTCTCGGCAGTGGTCTGGCCCGAGGAGATCCGTAAGGCGGCTGAGCCGGTATCAGCCTGAATCACTGTGCACGCGGGTGCAGAGCTGCCCACTGGAGTGCTATAATATCAGTGAGGGGCAGAGGCACAGTATGGCAGTAACTCAATCGGATGTAGCGAGAGCCGCGGGCGTTGACCGAGCCACGGTAACCCGGGCCCTCAACGACGACTGGCGCATCAGCGAGAAGACCAAAGAGAAGGTCAAAGCGGCCGCGCGGCAGTTGCGCTACCGGCCGAACCAGATCGCCAGAAGTCTTGCTATGGGAAGATCAGGGGTGATCGGTGTCATCGTGACTCCGACCGTTTTCCCGGTGTTCGCGGCTATCATAGAGCCTATCGAGTCCGCGATAAGAAAGTCCGGCCACTCGATCATGTTCTTCACAACCGGGGGGTTTGCGGGAGAGCGTGCTTGCCTCGACCAACTGCTCGAGCATCAGGTCGATGGTGTCATCGCGATCCCCGGCCAAGGCGAGGATATACGGGCCGGCTACCAGGAACTGCTGGAGACGGGGGCCAAGCTGGTCCTCATAGACCGCGGGATGGAGGGGCTGGATGTCCCTCAGGTTATCGGCGACGACTACCTGTCAGCCAGGCTTGCGACCGAGTACTTGCTCTCGCTGGGACACCGCAACATAGTGCATCTGGCGATGCCTACCACGAGCAATGCGGGCCGCGAAAGAATGCGCGGATTTGTGGAGACCATGGAGGCCGCCCACGTCAAAGTGGGGCCGTCGTCGGTGGTTACCACGGACTTCGGCGAAGAAGCAGGCGCTATGGCGATGGCTCGAGTGCTTAAGCGCAAGGACCGCCCGACTGCTGTCATAGCCCGGCACGATGTTGTCGCGATAGGCGCGCTCTACGCCATCTACGAAGCGGGGCTGCGCGTGCCTGATGATATATCGATAGTCGGAGCCGGCGACATCTGGTGCGCGAGCGTGCTCAGAGTGCCTCTGACAACCGCGCACCACCCGCTGCGGCAGGTCTCGGAGATGGGCGTGAAGCTGCTCCTGGACATGCTCGCCGGAAAGGATGTCAAGGCCGACACTCACAAGATGCCGGTTGAACTGGTAATACGCGAATCCTGCGCCGCTCCCAGACAAAAAAGGAGTTGACAAAGGCGCAAACGTATGGTATTAATGCAGTGGTATGCACGCGCGTGCATAGTCGGTAAGGTGCTCTACACAAACATTGGCCGGCGGTTGAACGCGAGCGAGCCGGCACGTTCATTCGACCTACTGTGCACACGCGTGCATAGGTCTGCTGTTCTGGAGGCTCCGGTAGCAAGCTTCCAACAGCCGGGAGCTTTTGGATGGAGGTGATCGCGGGAACAGGCGGTTCCAAGAAGAGAGAACGAACTGAGCAGGAATGCTACCAACCGGGCCCTGCAATACAAGGGCCACAACCCATCAAACAACACACCGAAGAACAAGGAGAAGAAGATGGACAAGGTAACAAAGAGTTTGCTGCTGATTGCTGTTTGCTTGCTGACCGTTGCGCCCGCGTCTGCCACGACGTGGGATCTCGCGGCTGACTGGCAGGGTACCCAGACCGGAGTCTGGTCGTATGGCTTCCTGACCCCTGGATATCCGATGGTACCATTCGCCCAATACAGCACCACCAACTACGCACCCTTCTATTCGTGGGAAGGCCCTGGCGCACCCGGCGACGAGGGCTATGTCTGGGAGGGATTCATGGTCAAGAATCCGACCGAGGAAGCAGTTCATATCGTCGCTCCGGGTGATACCCTCGGCATCGACGTTCCTGCGGGCGGTGTGGCCGTGCGCCCAGAGTTCACGCGCCCGATCCTGGTTCGATGGACAGCTCCATATGATATGCCCAGCATCACGATACACAACGCGTACGACACCACTGTCGAAGCCTACATGATGGGCTACGTATTCACATGGCCACTCGGCGGCTCTCTTGGTGTCCTGGATGCTGCATGGCTCGAGAGCGAGTACGACATATACGGCAACGTGGCCGGCCCCGCTCATCTGGAGTTCAACCTGACGGTCACAGGGGTCAAGAAGGGTGACTGGATCGACTTCGCGCTTACTTCCTGGACCGATCCTTCGCTCCCGAATCAGATCGCCAACATGACGGCGACCGTAACGGGCGTGCCGGAACCTTCCGCGATCGTTGCTCTGTTCTCCGGACTGGTCGGTTTTGGAGGACTTGTGCTGCGGCGCAAGGGATAGGCTTGCTTTCTGTGGGTCGATGGCCCTGGCAACACGCCGGGGCCATCGTCCTATGCGGCAGGACTACCACTAGGCGCGCAGAGACAGGTAGGGGTATCGAAAGGAGATGTGGAAATCACGATGAAACGAAGCACTAACATTTTACTGGTCGCGATAGCTGTCCTGCTGATCGTCGCAAGCCAAGGCTTTGCAACGACCTGGAACCCAGCAGTTGACATCACGGCAACCACGATCACAAACCCGGCTGGGCCTTGGTCATTCGGTTACCTGGACCTTGGCGATGGCACGTTTTCGCTGTACAGCCATTACTATGCCGATGCTGCTACTCCTGGTCCTGGAAAGCCGATTCACTGCTGGGACTATGTTGATCCGGCGGGCAGTTGGCGCGGGTTCGTAACCAAGAACGCCAGCACCGTGACGCAGACGCACTACGCCCTGGCGATCCCTGCTGGGGGCATTGCATTCCATCCGGGCTGGCTCAACGCAGACCAGTCGGGTGAGGCGCGCGCAGTGATTAGATGGACCTCGCCCATATCCGGCGGTGTCAAGATAGACGCCACGTTCACGGCCAGAAGCCTCGCGAATGCTGATGTCTACGTCCGCCAGAAGGGGACGATCCAGCGATTCAGTGGTCTCTGCGTCGACACAACTCCAGTTGTGACACCGTCTATCTACGCTGCCGTTGCTCCTGGCGACACGATCGACTTCGAAGTTGGCTGGGCAGGCCAATGCTGGAGCGACTACACCGGGATTGACTTGACCATTCAGGACGGAATCGCCACCGGACGTATTGCCGGAACCGTAACGTCGCAGTTCCCAGGGAACCCCGGCATACCGGACGCCACATTAAGCGTAACAGATGCAGTCGGTACCGTCACAATTCTGACAGATGCTAGCGGCGGCTACGCATTCGACCTTCTGCCTGGCACGTACTCGGTTCAGGCTTCATCGCCGGGCTACGTGACGAGCGATGCGGTTGACGTGACTGTCTCCGCAGAAGCGACTGCCACCCAGAACTTCAGCCTCGTCGGTGGTAGGATCGAAGGCACAGTCACCTCTAGTCTCAACGGCCTTCCTGTCGAGGGAGCATCCGTGGTGGCTGGTGACTACAGCTTCACGACCGGCGCCGACGGACACTACTCTATTGTCTGCCCGCCCGATCAGTACTTCGTGACCGCGAGCAAGGCCGGCTATGAGTCCGACGGAACCGATGTCACCGTGACCTCAGGCGTCCTCTCGACCCAGAACTTCGTCCTGTCCGCTGGCGAGATACAGGGCAGGGTCACCGCAAATGGCTCCGGTAACCCCATCCTGGGAGCCAAGATCGTGCTCGGTGACTACTTCGCCGTTACTGATGCCAACGGCGACTACGAACTGCTCCTTCCGCCCGGCGACATGACTGCGGTGTGCCGAGCTGGCGGATATGTGCAGGCAAGCCAGCCCGTTACAATCAGCTCCACCGGTACCGTCACGAAGAACTTCGCACTCGATGTGGCCACATCAGTTGACTTGGCTGCGGACTTCAACACCTACGCAAATCCCACCGGAGCCTGGAGCTTCGGCCAAACGTCAACTATTGGCGGAGCATTTTCGCTGCTCGAGAACTGGGCGACCAAAGGCACCGACAACGGACTGGTCGGCCAGGAATCTCCGGCTCAGGTGATCTTCAACCCAACAGGTGTGGACGATCACTGGATGTTCCAGGATACCATCTACGTCGCTGACTTCGAGGCAGGCAAGGTGGTGCTCTGGCCCGCCTACACCGGCGAGAAGGCAGTGGCCCGCTTCACCGTGCTTGCCCCGGGCAAGTACCTGGTTAGCTCGTCATTCAAGGGCAGGTATGGAGCCGGCGACGGAACGACAACGAACGCCTACTTGCTCAGTAACAACACCCTCATGGTCAGCGGCCAGGTGCGCGGTTTCAGCGGCACCTCCGCTATGGGCTACGCGGATGCTTACGGGAGCGGGGTGCTGCTGAGCGGGCTCCTCGATCTGGCCGCCAATGACACGATCGACTTCGTTGTGGATGACGGTGGCGATGGCTACGCCACTGACGGCACCCAACTCGACGTGACAATCGCGCCCTTCACAGGAGCCTACGGCACTCTGCAGGGATACGTGACCAACTGCGCGGACTCTGCCGGAATTGCCGGCGCCTGGGTGAGAGCCTACTCGTACTCGGATGGAGCATACTACGGCGTGATCACCGATGCGAACGGCAGCTACTCATTGGAACTGCCTGAAGGCAGCTACGACATCGAGATATCCAAGATAGGCTACCAGATGCCTGTCTACGACTATGCCTACATCTCGTCAGGCGCAACAACTACGGTTGACGCTTGCCTGACCGGCACCGTCATTGTGGGGCACGTTCGCTTTGAGTCCGCATCAGGACCAGGGATGGCGGGAGTCACCGTTAAGACGGACGACGAGACCTACCTAGCAATCACCGACGACAGCGGCGCCTACGAATTGCCAGTGGTCGAAGGTACCTACAACCTGATCGCCAGCAAGGCTGGATACGAGAGCCAGGAAGCTGACGGCATCGTGGTTGAGAACGGCCAGAGGGTGACGGCGGACTTCATTCTTACTCCGGGTGTCTACGATGTCGCCGCGGATTTCGACCAGACAATGGCCGGCAACCCGAGCGGCGTCTGGAGCTACGGCAGAAAGCAGACGGCGACGGGCACGTTCTACCTCAATGATGCTGCTGTGCCTAATGCGTTCTACGGCCGCGATTATGGCAACGGCATGATCGGGTGGGTCGGCTTCGTTGACCAGTACTTGACTGCCAAGTGCGTGTATAACACGGCGACAGCCGCATTCGACTGGGAGCACTTCAACTCGAATGTTGAACCAGGTCGTTTCTACATGGGACCGGGCTCCGACGATATGAAGTCGGTCGCTCGCTGGACTGCTCCGGGAGCCGGATGGGTCCAGGTTGACGCGACATTCAGCGGCAGGGAGTTCCTGAGCGGCACGACGTCCGATGTCTACGTCATCAGAGACTCCGAGACTCTCTTGAGCGCGGATCTGATCGGCTTCAGCGGCTCCACGCTGCCGGAGCCTGCACGCGCCGCGTTCGGGTCTGCTCCGACACAGACCTACTCCGGAATCGTTGGAGTTGCCGTGGGCAGCACCATCGACTTCATCGTTGGAACCGGCCCCGATGGCTGGACAACGGACTTCGCCGAACTGGCAGCAACGCTGCACTACACGGAGCAGCCCGTTGTGAACTGCGACCGGATCGACGAGGCAAGAGCCCTGGCTGACGGTACTCCGGTCTCGGTCAAACAGGCCAAGGTCGTGACTGTCGCCCCAGGCGCATTCACAGATGCGACGCGCTATGTCGAGGAGCCGGCCAGAACCTCCGGTATCAAGGTCGTCTTCACATCCGGCAGCGCCGCACTCGGAGACGCGATCACGTTCTCCGGTGTGGTCAAGACGGATGCCAACGGCGAGAAGTACATCGACATCTCGTCCGTGGACTCCAAGACTGCTTCCACGGTGCCCGGAGATCTGGGCATGACCAACAAGACTGCCGTTGGCAGCCAGGCGCAGGGCCTGTTGGTGACCATATGGGGGACGATTACCGAGAGGGACGCGAGCCAGATGGTCATTGACGATGGCAGCGGCATCGGCGTGCGAGTGCAGCTCAACGGCCTCGCTTCACCGGTTGTCAAGCAGCTTGCCATCAACAAGGTGGTCAGCGTGACAGGACCTATGGGCCTGTTCAGTGGCGCCCCGAACGTTCGCCCCAGGGGAGACGCGGACGTGGTGCTTCATAACTAGCGTGCACTGCGAGGGCGAACGTCCAAGCAGTGTCGCGGACCGATAGTGACCATGCCGCCCGGGGTAACAGGCGCGGAGGATTGCACGGTCCGTAGTGGCCGGGATGTTGCTGGGCTCGGCGACGAGCCGGGCCCAGCAGGCCCAAATACCGAGAAACTAGTGTGCTGGCAGGCGCACAAGCGAATGCAGGAAGCGGACACAGACCGCGGGCAGGCAGGCACAAACAGGAGGATCATAGGATGGCAGAACGCAAATCAGGCTTCACGCTGATCGAGCTGCTTGTGGTGATCGCGATCATCGCGATTCTCGCAGCGATCTTGTTCCCAGTATTCGTTAAGGCCAAGGCCACCGCGCAGGAGACTAGGTGCCTGAACAACCTGAAGCAGTTGAATGTGGCACTGCTGAGTTACGTGGACGACAACCAGAGCACATTCCCGCCTACTCATAGTTGGGGCAGGATATGGGACCGCGTCGGAAGCAGTCCCGACCCAAACTGGCGCTACATGCAGGACTTCATCGGCCCGTTTGTAAAGAACGCGGGGGTCTGGGCTTGCCCAGCGATCAGGTTGGCAGATCGGGTTCCGGACTGGAATGATGAGAGTGGCAATCCTCTGATAAAGTGGGGGTCGCCGTGGAGCGAGAACACAGGCGGCAGGTACGCCGGCAACAGATATGGTCTCCTGGCAACCACCTACCTGTGGAACCACGCCTATTATCTGCCAACAGGCCCTGACTGGGTCAACGTTGCCGGCACAAAGACCTCGCTGATCAAGAGGCCAACCAAGGCGCTCACTTTCTGCGAGATGCCATACTGGACCGGTGCGGCACCACCGCATCACGACGAAAGCAACCGCATAGTTACGGCCGTCTTCTTCGATGGTCACACCAAGAAGGAGCCCCACGGATCGGATGCCTACCTTGAGCTAAGCTCGCAGGGATGGATC
>CAZFYZ010000023.1:0-1792 GCA_964523735.1 uncultured bacterium
CGATGAACAGGCCTATCGCCGCACCTGTCACTGCAAAGCTGACGAAGCGGATCATCTCCTGGGGGAAGTTGGACACGCCTCCCACGTTCATCCATTTCAGGACCTCGAACGTGCAGCCACCGATCGCGCCGCCCAGAAACCCGCCGACCGCGCCATTGTTCATCTTCTTGGTGGAGCCGGTCGCCAACCCAGGCGATAGGCCTATCATGAGCCCCAACAGTGCCCAGCCCGATGATCGGCCGATCAGCCGGAGCAGGAACGAGAACGGTCCGGCTTCAGACGCAGGTCTCGCCTCGTGAGGTATGTTTGACGGAAGCCGGGAAGCGAATGGATCGCCCGCAATGGAACACAACCCGACATAGATCGCGTTGCCCACGACGAATCCGACAAGACCCCCCGCAGCACCGAAGACGGCGCCCATCAAGAGCGTCTTTCCGGCCTCTCGCGGGGATAGGCCCGACATCCCCTCAGCGAGCCCGAGCGCAAGCCCGATCAGCAGGCCCGACACAATGCCCATGACGCAGAGGCCCCAGAACGGGATGCTCACCTCGACGCCTGGGTTGTGCGACTCCGGCATCAGCGGGGTCCACTCCATAGACGCCCACGCGATCACCGCGCCTAGCATGCCTGCGATTGTGTATCGGACTATTCGAGCCAACTATACCTCAAACCTGAACCGCGTGCCGCCGACCTGGACCTCGTCCCCGGGCAGAAGCTTCTGCTCGGTTATCCGCGCGCCATTGACGAACGTGCCGTTGGAGCTGCCCTCGTCACGGATCGAATAATCACCCGCATTGGCAGCAATAGTCGCGTGCCTGCGGGAAGTGGTCGTGTCGTTCGGGAGCGGAATATCGCAGGTCGCCTCGCGACCGATCACCTTTGACCCAGAGACAATATCGAACACCTGCCCTATGTAGGTTCCCTGGATGCCGACAAGCCTCGGAACACCTGGCGCGGCAGGAGTCGGAGCCGCGTAGGGCATCCCTCCCCCACCTACCGAGCACGCGCAGTTGCCGTTGGCGTCCCTGCGCTGGCCGCAGAACGGGCACAGGCTGGGGTCAATGGGCTGCATCGGCTGACCCGGGGCCACTCCGCCTTGCACCTGGTCGCCGGGAAGCTGCACGCCCATCTTGTTCAGGGCCTTTTCGGCGGTCATGCCCTTTGCCTTGAGGACAGTCCACACGATAGCGGCCACGACTATCAGGAAGACAATGCCCGAGAGTGTCAGCAGCGCGCCGCTGACTCCGCCACCCTTGGCGGCTTCGGTGGATTCGCCTATCTCAGCCAGATCGAGAGTGTCAACGTCACCCTTGACCTTGATGTCTTTCTCAAAGCCTGGGCTCGTCCGCTTGCTCGGAAGCTCGATGTCGCTATCGACGGTCTTCTTGACACCCTCGGCGATCACCTTGACGCCGATCTCACCCATCGCTACGTTCGGGAAGGTCGCGACGCCCTTGTCCGCCGGAGTGACTACCGAGGACATGTCTGTGCCGTCGCCATCGGTGATCTCGACGAGGCCGCTCTCGATCGGCGCGCCATCCTCCGCTACGACATTCAGGCGGATAGTCGGGACGTAGCTGAACTCGTCGTCTCCAATCTCGATGGTATCAGTTGGCTTGGCCTGCTCCGCTGATTCCTTCGCCTCTACAGGCTTAGCGGCCTCAGGCTTGGCGGCTTCAGGCTGCGCGGCGGGCTTCCCCTTCTGCACTGCGGCCGGGGGAGCATAATCCACAATCGCCATGTTGCCGGTCTTCTTGTTCACGACGAAGAGCTGGGCTTTCTTGAACATCGT
>CAZFYZ010000023.1:1802-13443 GCA_964523735.1 uncultured bacterium
CAGTTCCTCGACGTCGAGGTCGGCCTTCTGACCCTTGATCTTCACCGGCGCCGTGACGTGCTTCTCGCCGAGGCTGTCCACATACGTGAACCAGTAGATATACGTGCCCTTCTTCTCGATCTTGAGCTTCTGCGCGGACAGACCAGCAGAGCATGCAAGCGCGATAAGAACAGTAGTGATGAGGACTTGGTTTGCTACTTTGATGTTAGCTCACTCCTCTCAAAAGCATAATCGCGAAAACGCGAAAGGGCGAAAGCGCGAAAGCGCGAAATCAGGTATCTGACTGGACTTCCTGTATTGCGTCGCCGATGTAGTCGGCGAGGTCGGAGGCGAGCATTGCTGACTCGCCAAGAGTCTCGGCAGCTAGCTCTCCGGCGCGACCGTGAAGATATACAGCCGCGCAGGCGGCTTCCACAGGTCCGACTTCCTGAGCAAGCAGGCCGCCGATCATCCCGCTCAGGACATCGCCTGTTCCGCCCGTCGCCATTCCGGGCGTGCCTGTGGTGTTGATGTAGGCGGTGCCATCGGGTTCGGCAATGACCGTGCCCGCCCCTTTCAGGACCACCGTAACGCCGTGCTGCTTGGCGAACTCACGAGCGCTCTCCAGTCTATTGGACTGGACCTCCGCCGCGCTGGTTCCTAGCAGCGTCGCCATCTCCCCAGGATGCGGTGTGATCACGAGCGGCGCCTCGCTTCTCTTTAGGACGCTCAGGTCCTTCGATATTGCGTACAGCGCATCCGCGTCGATGATCGTCGGCTTGTCGAGCTTGGGGATCAGCTCCAGCGTGAACGAGACAGTATCGTCGTCACGCCCGAACCCGGGGCCGAGGACGACAGCATCCCGCTTCTCGATGATCTCAAGCACCTTCCGCAGTGAAGCCATTCCAAATGCACGTCCGCTACCCTCAGGGACTGGGATGGTCATGGCCTCAGTAAGCTTCACTTCAAGAATGTCGTTCAGTGATTCCGGGCAGGCAACTGTCACGAGTCCAGTGCCGATCCTGAGCGCTCCCTCAGCCGCCAGCGTCGCCGCGCCTGTCAGGCCGACTGAGCCTGCGATGATGGCGACATGGCCGTAGGTGCCTTTGTGGGAACTGCTCTGGCGGTCGAAGACAAGCGCCCCCGGAGCGCACGGCGCTATATCCGTAAGCGTGCCCTTGTCTACTACATACGTCTGCGCATCGTTCTCTATCAGAGTCCTATGAGGAATCCCGATGTCCGCGATGACGAGACGTCCGACGTAGTCAACCGCGTCGCCTGTCAGCAGACCGACTTTCGGGAGTGCAAATGTCACGGTTACGTCGGCACGGACCGGGTGCGGTGTAAGCTTCATCCCTGTGTCGGAGTCTATGCCCGAGGGAATGTCAACCGCGACCACAACAGCTCGTGACAGAAATGTCGAGAGAGCAGCAGACATCAAGACGTTACTCAGAGGCTCCCGCACATCTCCGCTGACACCGGTACCCAGCAGAGAGTCGACAACTACATCAGCATCAAAGGACTCAAAGAGATTCCACTCCGGGTGGTGCTCTATCTTCAGGCCCATCCTCTCGGCGATCTCGATATTGGCCAAAGCATCGCCCTTTGCCCTGCCGCGATCCCCGAAGTAGGCGACAGTGACTCGCGCCCCTGCGTTGTGAAGATGCCGCGCCGCCACGAAACCGTCTCCGCCATTGTTACCCTGGCCTGCAATGACCAGGGCCCTCTTGCAGCTTACACTCCCGAGCAAATCGACTGCAGCCTGGAATACAGCCCGGCCAGCATTCTCCATCAGAAGCATGCTCGGAATTCCGTACTCCTCGGTGGCGCTACGGTCCAGCGATCGCATCTGCTCTGCGGTCACCACTTTCGTTTTGCGGAGAAATGACCTCTCTATCCCATCGATCTTCATCCTCCCACCTCCACCACTGCCACAGCACTAGCGTAGTGCTTCGTGTGAGACAGGCTCAGGTGGATTTGAGCATCACCCGCCACGCACTTGGCGCGACCGTGGAGGATCACTTCGGGTTTGCCATTTGCCAGGTTAACCATCTCGACATCCTGCCAGGAAAAAGACTGCCCGAGGGCTTTCGCAACGGCTTCTTTCGCGGCGAATCGGGCGGCGAGGTGCAGATACTTAGACCTCTTCGCAAGCGAGTAATCAAGTTCACGCTGCGTGAAGACCCGGCTGCTGAACGCGGGCCCGCGCTCCATCATCTCCCGAATCCGCTCCGTTTCGACTATATCCGTACCCACACCAAGTATCGGCATATTCCCGCACTGCCTTTCAAACTGTTAGGAGATACGCCAGCAGAGTGGGGAAATCCTCTTTGGAGGCGCTGATGCCGGCTGCTATCGCAGTTCAGTCTTACGCGATTGATCATTTTGAACCCTTCGACCGTGCTCAGGACAGGCGCAGTGAGAAATCTGCTTTCCGGCCCTTATCGGGATCCTGAGTAGAATCAGATTTCTCGCCCTGCTCGAAATGACGCTGGCGAAGACAGAGCAGTTGCTCAGATGTTGACTCCCGGCGTAATCACGGGCTAAGATGTAGCCGTGGGAGAGAGGATGCGTAGACTGATTCCTGTGATAGTGCTGGCTGCAGCGGTAGCTGCCGGCTCATACGTCGGCTTCCGCCGGGCCACCCCAAGGCCTGTGCGGGTTGAGAATGCACTCATCGTCAGCTTCTTGGATGAGTCGCTGGGCTGCGCGATCCTGATCGAGACCCCCGAGAAGGACTTCATAGTGGTTGATCCCGGGCCGGAACTTACTGCGGACCGCCTGGTGGAGTATCTGCACCAGATCGGTGCCCGCTCCGTCGATGTGATCCTCACCACGCCACGGCCCGAGCATGCCGGCGCACTGCAAGCTCTTCTGAAGTCTATGGAGGTCAAGCGGGTCATACGTGGATGGAATACTCTTGTTAAGCCAGAGTCATTGCCTGCTGCCGATGGGCTGGTCGAGCTGGTTATGTCCACCGGTGACAAGGTAAAGCTGTCCCCCGCGGTAAGCGTGGAAGCACTCGGCCCACCTGACACCGCTCCAGATAGCGATAGAACCCGTCCCCTTATCTCAAGAGTAAGGTTTGGCAGGACTACCTTCTTACTCATGTCGGATGCTACCATCGAGGATGAGGCCTATCTAATGCGATCCGGGGCAGACCTGACCAGCACCGTGCTCGTCGTCTCCAACCATGCCAGGGCAGGAGGCACATCGCTTGAACTGCTTGCGAAGGTACGGCCACACTACTGCATCGCATTGGTCGAAACAGGAGACGGCAGGCCCGACCGGGCTGTCATGAAGCGGATTAGCACAGAAAATACAGGCGCGTATCTCTACAGAACGGACAAAGATGGAATCATTGACCTAGTAAGCGACGGTCGCTCGGTCATGGCGCCCTCCAAAGGAGGCGTCAGATGACGAAGGCCGGACGTATGACATCGGCCTGAGCGGAGTCCACCTGAGACCCCGCTAGGCAATACCTACTGTGGGGTATTCAGATGGGCATCTTGGAGTCCTTCTCGCCAGGCAGCCAACAGGGGGCCCAGACACCCTCTTGGCTTGTCGTAGTTGGGGCCACATCTGGTGGGCCTCAAGCCCTGGCCCAGCTTCTTCCTCAGTTTCCGGCCGGTTTTCCTGGCGCGATCATCGTGGTTCAGCAGATGCGTCCGGGGTTCAGTCGTGTGCTTGCCGAACACCTGCAACCAATGTGCAGCCTGCCGGTTCTCAGCCTGCAGAACCGACAGCCCCTTCGATCCTCACAGATCGTGGTGACTTCATCCCACGCGAAGCTGGTTGTGGATGATGATCTCGAGTCCTCAACCATGCACCTGCTGATCGAGGAGATTCACTCGCCTGAAGCCGGCGCCAAACCTGTTGACACGCTGATGGCCTCGGCCGCAACCATATTCCGTAACCAGACTATCGGGGTGCTTTTGACGGGTCTCGGTTGTGACGGTCGAGAGGGCATGGGCGCAATCAGGGCAGTCGGCGGAACGACAATCGCCCAGGATAAGGCCTCGAGTGTTGTTTTTGCCATGCCCAATGCGGCTATCGAGGCCGGTTTCGTTGATGACGTACTCCCTCTCTGGGGAATCTCGGACAGAGTGGTATCGCTGGTAGGAGGTAGGGCCGGTGCATACGCTGCCTAGAGCAAGAATCGGCGATATGTTAGTCACTGCCGGCTGCCTCACAGAGAAGCAGCTCGAGTGGGCACTCGAACGCCAGAAAGAGGACTACAAGAGGATCGGGGAGATCCTGCTGGACAACGGACTTGCCATGGATGACGATGTAGCCGAGGCACGGGCACTCCAGATGGAGATGCCGTACGTCGACCTCGACGATTTCGTGATCCCACCCGATGTCGCCGGTCTGATACCAGAGAATATAGCTCGTACTTACAGCGTACTTCCGGTAGACGCCACAGGTGACCGTATAGCCATCGCCACCGCCAATCCCATGGACGTTGAGGCCATAGATGCGGTTCAGAGATACGCCCGCAAGCGTGTGGAACCGCTGCTTGCCAGCGCGTCGCATGTGCACAAGATGATCGACCGCGTCTACGGCACGATGAGCGGCGATGACATCACTGCGTCCATCGAAGAGGCTGTCGAAGATGTCGATGTTTCAGTCCTCACTCCGGAGCAGGCTGATGACGTCGCCGAGGAACGACGAAAGAGCGGACAGGCGCCGGTAATCAAGGCAGTCAATCTGGTTCTGCAGGAAGCAGTCAAGCAGCATGCCAGTGACATCCACTTCGAGCCCCGCGCAACCGGGGTCGAAATCCGCTACAGGATAGACGGGGCTCTAAGACACATCCGCGAACTTCCGAAGCAGCTTCAAGCAGCCGTTACCAGCCGCGTGAAGATAATGGCGGAGATGGACATCGCGGAGAAACGCAGGCCGCAGGACGGGAGGATCGCGCTCAAGTTCCCGAACAAGAACATCGACCTGCGGATTTCGTCCCTGCCCGTGCAGCACGGCGAGAGAATCGTTATCAGAGTCCTCGACAAGTCCAGTACCATGCTCGGCATCGACAAGCTGGGATTTGGCGACCGGGAACTGAAGCAATTCCTCACAATGCTGCAGAAGCCGAACGGGATTATCCTTGTTACTGGACCAACAGGAAGTGGCAAGACCACGACGCTCTACTCCGCGCTCGGTCACATCAAGAGCCCCGACACAAACATCATGACCTGCGAAGACCCTATAGAGTATGAGTTGGACGGCATCAATCAGTCTGCTGTCAACGTGAAGGCGGGCCTCACGTTCCCGGCTCAGCTCAGGGCCATCCTGCGTCAGGACCCGGATGTGATCCTGGTCGGAGAGATCAGAGACAAGGAGACGGCGACTATTGCCTTCCAGGCAGCTATGACTGGTCACCTGGTGTTCTCCACGCTGCACTGCAATGACGCGCCGTCAGCTATCACAAGGCTTATGGACATGGGCGTCGAGCCGTTCCTGATCGGCTCGTCCATCGTTGGGGTGCTTGCACAGCGGCTCGTTAAGCAACTGTGTCCGAAGTGCAAGGCCACTCACATCGCAACTGTGGATGAGCTGGCGCAGCTCGGTATGAAGCCGAACGGGCATGACGTTGAACTCTATGGATCCGTAGGTTGCCCAACCTGCGACGGGCGCGGCTATACAGGTCGTCTTCCCATTCTTGAGCTCATGCCTGTTTCAGAACAGATGCGCTACTTGACGCTCCAAAGACCAACCGCCGATCAGGTGCGTGAGCTAGCGGTCAGAGCTGGAATGAAGACCATGCGCGAGCACGCTATCGAACAGATCCTCGCCGGGCTCACAACAACTGAAGAGGCACGCAAGAGAGTCTTCATCGAGCAAGAGGAATAGCCCCAGCTAACTATCTGGACATAACGCCCGACGGCTCGGACAGCCGTCGGGCGTCTTTGCGTTTGCCGCCTGCTTCTCCGTTACTCCTGGTCTGGTGGCGACTCACCACCTGCCGATCCGGCCAGACCCGTTTCGCCTCGACCTGCCACAGACTCAAAACGCGGGGCATCCCTCATAGTACTTCTCGGCACAGCCACTCCGTATCGGTACACCAGCTCTCCACCCAACCAGCCGGATACCACAAGCAGAACCGTCGCAACAAGGTTGAGGAGAAACCCCCACAACGACACCTCCGCCCACAGAGGCGTCACACCCACTGCGGAGGACATCGCCGGGACCCTGATCGCCAGCAGGTTGATTACATATAGCGCTGTGATCGTCAGATTCAGCACCATGTGCTGCATCCCCACCTTGACTGGCGGGCCTGTCATCGGCAGAGTGAAGTAGTCGTACGCTCCAGTGATGGCGGCGAGAAGTGCTCCCGCTATTCCGATCAGCATTACCCACGCCGAAGCCACGAACCAGAACGAGTCTCCGGTCGCCAGCATAATGATGTCGAGCACTAGCGACGTTATCCATGCTCCTGCCGGGAGCAGGACTATGATCGGATGTATTGGATGTCCCGCTACTGTGACGTTGCTCTTCATCCAGGTCTTCCTCCTTTGCCCCACCTAACGATCGGCATTACCCGCAACCGCCGGCATCATACACGGGACGAGCACACTGTCTTCCCGTGGTATAATCGCACACGTGGAAATCCTTGGACTCTCAACCGCAGAGCTTATCGCACTCGCGCAGCAACTCGGGTTCCCCGCTTACCGTGGCAAGCAGATCAGCGAATGGCTCTACCGCCGGAACGCGGACGGCCTCGAGCAGATGACCAACCTCCCCGTCGAGCTTAAGCAGAAGCTTGCAGACGGCGTCTCGCTGAACCGCGCACAGGTTGTTCAGGAGTCGAATGCGCCGGACGGCACGACCAAGTACCTGCTGCGGTTTGCAGACGGCGAAACTGTTGAGAGCGTTCTGCTGCCCTATCAGGATCGAGTGAGTGTGTGCGTGTCTACTCAGATCGGCTGCCCCGCAGGCTGTGTCTTCTGCGCAACGGCTGACTGCGGCTTCGTTAGAAACCTGTCAGCTGGAGAGATTGTCGATCAGGTGCTGACACTGCAGGCTACCGGAGGTCAGCGCGTTACTCACGTAGTCTTCATGGGCATGGGTGAGCCTTTGCTCAACACGGACAACGTTCTCAAGGCCATCAGGCTGCTACACGATGAGATCGGGATCTCCATGCGCCGCATGACGATTTCGACGGTTGGTATCACGCCTGCCATACGTGAACTGGCCGCGATGGACCTGCAGTTGACTCTGGCGGTCTCTCTGCATGCGCCCGATCAGGAGCTTAGGCAGAGCCTTATCCCACTCTCCGGCAAATATCCGCTGGACGAGTTGATTGCCGCATGCCACGACTACGCGAACCTGACGAAGCGGCGTGTTACGTTCGAGTACATGCTGTTGGCCGGCATCAATGACTCGCCGGCGCAGGCGGCCGGCCTGGGCAGACTCCTGAAGGGCTCGCTGTGCCACGTGAATCTGATTCCCTACAACGAGGTCGTCGGGAAGGGCTTCCGGCGTCCGGCGAAAGACACGATCGCGGCATTCCGACAGGCGCTTGAAGTAGCGGGGATCGAGGTAACGCAGCGCTTCGAACGGGGGCACTCGGTTTCTGCGGCGTGCGGGCAGCTCCGGCGACGTCAATTGCCGAAAACTAAGCTTTGACACCTGCTCGAGGCTCTGCTACACTGGCTATACGGGGCCGTGATCTTCTCTGATCTGAGCCAAGGCCCGTCAGGAAAGGCGTATACAATGTGGAATATGCATGACTCTTACCTGCTCCTCCTCCCGTTGGGAATCGCTCTCGCAACAGCCGTTGGGGCTGCTCCGTCGGTCGATCGAACAGGATCTCTGATCAATATCATGAACGGTTCGATGCGTCTCGTGATCGACACGACGACGGGGATCAACCCGCGACTGTTGCGCACTCAGGAGAGTGGCATCGTATACGCCGATACGGATTACTGCTGGCCCGGGGGCAAGGCACCCGCTCTGTCCGGAAAGCCCGCGGTTCGTACTGCCAAGGACGGCAGCAAGTCGGTAGTTCTCAAGGGCGTTCTTGGAGACCTTGCTATTGAGCAGAGGTTCAGCGCCCCAGCCGGCAGACCGGGAGCCATCACAGAACGCATCACGATCAGGAACAAATCAGGCAATCAGATAGATACGGCCAGTTTTCGGTGTGGGTTCGCTAAGAGGCTCAAGAGCGACGGCAACTGGCTTCCTGAGGCTGAGAAGACGCTTGTCTGTGGAATCCCCTATCGCCGTGAGACTGACGGATCGATGCGCGAGTATCCGCTTCGACACATCATGGAGAACAAGACCACCTACGGCGCGTGGGCGGTGCCCTTGGAGGAGACTTCCACCTGGGGATCCGAAGGTTGGGTGCTGAGCGATGGCAAGCAATCACTTCTGGTCGCGAAGTACAACCCCGAGCACATGGAGTGGTCGCTCATTTCGCCCGCTGACTCGGGTTCGGTGGCGTGTATAGGCGGCGCGGGGCATTGGAAAGAGAAGCTGCCACCCACGCACACCACGCTTGCTCCGGGGAAGTCATTGGCGTTTGGAGAGACTCTCTATCAGGCTGTGGACGGGGACTGGAAGCAGGCGTACTATGCGTATCGCGGCTACATGGAGAGCAATAAGTGTGGCTTGCGCAAGGGCTTCAATCCTCCGGTCCAGTGGAATGAGCTGTATGAGAATGCATATTTCGGAGCGATCTGCGGAGCACTGGGGAGTGCAACTCTCAATGACGAGTTCTGGAACAGCCAGTCCTACAAAGACACGGAGCAGAGACTCCTGAGGGAACTCTACACACTGGACGACATGAAGGAGCAGGCACGCAAAGCGAGCGAGCTCGGATGCGAGGCGCTCTATCTAGACCCGGGTTGGGACGTAACTGGCTGCTCGCACATCTGGGGCGAAGACCGTCTCGGAACGCTCGATTCCTTCATCAAGACCATGAAGGACGAGTACAACCTCAAGGTCTGCGTGTGGATATCGCTAGCTGGCGTGCCACCGACCATTATCAACCCGTTCCTCTACCCCGGCGACTCCTGGGTTCTCGACAAAGATGGGAGACCGATCCAGCCTCTTCAGCTCTACTGCTGGATGGCCGATTCCTTCCAGGAGGCAAAGATTAGGGCTCTGAAGACCCTGGCGGAGAAGGGAATCGCGTTCATGCTCTTTGACGCCACCCAGTATACGGGTCCCTGCTATGACACGAAGCACGGCCACTCTATTCCCTCGACGCGTGAGGAGCACGCCAAGGCCATGCTGAAGCTCACTCAGGCGGTACACAAGACAAACCCCAAGACAATCGTAGAGTGGCACGACCCGATCACAGGGCCCTGTAACATACACTATACGCCCACCTACTACCTCTACAACAAGCCGAACTCGTTCGATTGCATCTGGGGACACGAGTTCATGTGGGATTCAATGGGCGACCTGACCTCCGGCAGGGCAGTGAGCCTGTACTACTACAACCTCGCTTACAGCATCCCCATGTACCTGCACATAGGGCTCAAGAGCGACAACGCCAACGCGCTGGTCTTCTGGTGGTACGCCAGCACCATCCGCGACCTCGGCATAGGCGGCCAACATCCTGACCCCAAGGTCTGGGAAGCACACAAGCAGGCGATGAAGACCTACATGGCCCACAAGCAGTTTTTCACCCAAGGGGCTTTCTATGGGCTTGGCGAGGAAGTTCACGCTCACACTCTCGCGAGCAAGAAGACGAGCGTGATGAACGTGTTCAACCTTACTGACGCTGAGCAGGACAAGGAGATCATCTTCGGCGCGAGCGAGATCGGTCTGCCGGCGGGCCATGTGCTAGCGGTTGATGGCGCGGATGAATGCAACTCACGTGAAGACAGGGCGAGAGTTCGCGTGAAGGTGCCTGCAAAGGGACATCGGCTGCTGATAGTATCCGCGGTGAAGGTGCCATAACAACGCAGAATAGCCTGTCTATCACGGGACGCACCGGTTCAGGTGCGTCCCGATGGCTGGCGAGCACAGCCGTATAGCGTTTGGTTTTGGCGGGCCTGCCTGCCGGGTAAGTGTCACTGGTTAGGGGTGACGCCGAGCATCCTTCCGGTAACGCACTGGGCGAGCAGGATCGTCAGCACTCCTCCGTAGGCCATTTGTTCATATCAAAGGGGGGCGGCCATCAGCCGCGCAGAGCAATGAGCCTACGTCAAGCAACCACTATCGCCGCTGTCGCCTTGCTGGTGCTGATGCTGTCAACAGCCGGCATGGCGGTCTTCCCTGAGCCCTTCGGCCAGGGAGGCAACTTCCTCCGGCAGGGATGGTACAACAACCAACCTGCCTGGCACCTCCAGCTTCACAGCTCCAACGACATCAACTTCCTCCTGCAATTTGATGGGGCTGCGCTAGTACCCAAGCTGACGAGCTTGCTGCACCCAAAGGTCCTGGGTGGCGAAATAGCTGCCAGACCCATGTATGTCGTAGTGAACCCGTCGGCCACCCAGGGCCTCGTCTTCTCATCCGCGCCCGGAGATCCACCAGACCCACTCTACTCAGGGTTCTGGCAGGTCTTCTATGTGACGTGGAAGCCGGGGGTAGTTCGACGCCCAATCATCAACGCGATCCCCGGAGATCCCCAAGGGATTCCATCCCCCGTGGAAGCGGACATCACGCCCACGAGCATAGTCGCACAGTTCCCGATCGTGGCCATTGGCCCTCTAGGCGGGCCTTGGCTGCCGGCTCCTCCAGGTTCATACCGGATAAAGCAGGGCTTCGCTATGCCCGACTACACCCGGAGCAAGATTCTCTTCCTCTATGCCTACGAAGTTTACTGCCGCGACTACATTGGCCGTCGCGTTCGCCAAGCGATAATCGCGATCCCCGACGCAACGGACCAGGCATTGGCCGAGGAGATAGGAGCCAACTATGCACCGGGCCTGAACAACGTGCCAGACGGCACTGTAAATCCGGCTGACAATGATACGCAAGCCGTCTACTGGATTCCAACTCTCGCCTGGCCGTGCCAGCTCCTGATTCTGGAGCAGTGTCCCTTTGGTTTCGGCGTGGACCAAAGGAACCGCGACTTCACGCCCATTGGCAGGTTCGTCGTGCTCGACCGCAGTACCATACCTCAGTGGACAGTTGTCAATAACGCAGAGTACGTGGAGTTCCTGCTGTCGACGGATGGGCTGACACTCGTGGACGACAACGACCGGCTGGGGATGCTTGTATTCGCCGGAGGATAGACAGGAGGAATCACTGAGATGAGACGTTCAAACACTCTCTTGCTAAGCATATGCCTGATTGCGTGCGTCTTGCTCGCCGGCTGCATCGAGGATCCCGAGAACCAGTTCCCATCTCTTCGCTATGGGCTGCAGAATGGGATCGGGCAGGGCAGCGAGGAGTTCCAGATGTTCCAGGGCTGGTTCGAGAACGAACTAGTCTGGTTCATCGCGTGGGACAGCAGCAACCTGAAGCCGACACTGCGCAGCAGAGTAGCACTCTTAGACCTTGGCGCCGGCGCCCGCGACAACCAGGTCGGCCAAGGCACCCTGATTGAGGTCAATTTTGCAACGCCCAGCCCCGTGCCGAAGCTGCTAAGTGCAATCGACAACGGTGCTCCGATTGTCTACTACGTCACGAACTACAAGCAGGGCCCCGTCTTCACATCGCTGCCGGGCGATCAGACCTACTCCGGCCTGTGGAGAGAGGC
>CAZFYZ010000023.1:13453-35060 GCA_964523735.1 uncultured bacterium
GAGGCATTCATCACCTGGAAACGCGGAGCGCTCAAGCGACCGATCACAAGCGCTCTTGCACTTCCAGGACCGGCTGAAGCAACAATCGAGCTGAGGAATGTCGTGGTGAACTGGCCCATCGTGGCTACCGGCCCATTGGGCGGTCCCTGGTTCCCTGCCCCACCCGGCCAATACAGGCTCGAGCAGGTTGTGGATTACAACCACTACCGCAAGAGTGTGTTCCTACCAACGTGGGGGTTCTTCGGACGCGATTCCGTCCATCGCACGGTCCTGCGCTGTGAGGTGGCGATTCCCGATGTGAGCGATCCGATGCTTGCCGCTCTATTACAGGCGAACTACGCTCCCGCACTGGCAGACATCCCACAGGCAGATACGCAGAAGCTGTGGATCCTCGATTGGACGCAGATTCCGCCTTCGCCGCCTGGCCAGCTTCCTGTAATGGAACATATACTGCGCAACCTGAACATCCAGGGCATGCCAAACGCGAACTACGCCTACAGCCCTGTCATGCAGCTCGTTCTGCTGCAGCGGGACACCCTGCCGCCTTACGTGATTGTGAACAACCCGGAGTTCATCAAAAGCCAGCTCCCTCCGTTGTCGGATGGATTGGCGGTTGTGAACGACGACTATCGGCTAAACGTGCTTATGATCGCCTCTTGGCAAGAGTCGACCAGGATTCCAGTCTTCCCTGACTAGTCCGCCTGCTCAGATCCGGCGCCCGCCGCGCAGACTAGGACAACGGTTTGCGCGACGGGCGCCATCACTTCTTCATCTCCACGACCGTAGCCCCTGATCCGCCTTCTTCCTGCTCGCCGAGCCGGAACGAAGCGACCCCAGGATGGAACTTCAGGTAGTCGTGAACAGCCTTGCGCATCTGGCCTGTTCCCTTGCCGTGGATGATGCGCACTCGGTCGATCCCCGCAGCCATCGCGTCGTCCAGGTACTTCTCCACCACGATCAGCGCGGGCTCGACGCGCATCCCACGCAGGTGGATCTCAGGAGAAAAGCCGCTGGCCTTCTCGAAAGCGATCGCCGACTCTGTGGACTGGCGCACGGGCTGAGGCTCAGGTTTGGCCTCCGGTCTGGCTCTGCGTAGATTGCGCATCGGCACAGTCACGCGCATTGCGCCGACCAGCACGACGACCTTGCCCTGATCAGGCGGCTCCACGATCTCTGCGTCGCGATCAATCCCCGCGATGCGAACCTTGGTGCCCGGCTTCAGAACCGTGCCCGCCGGCAGAGGCTCGTCCTTCTGCACCTGGCGTTCTTCAGCCGGCTCCACCACCTGCTGCTCGAACTGATCGACCAGTCGCTCCACTTTGCGTTTCAGCGCCTGTGCTCGCCTGGAGTCCTTTTGCTGTTCGGCAAGCTCCTGCAGAGTGCTGTCTAGCTTCTTGCTGTATTGATCTATCAGCGATTCCGCGCGCTGACGGGCCTTCTGCTCTACTCGATCCCGCGCGCCTTCCAGCCGCCCGAGCTGTTCCTCGTAACGCCGCCGAAGCAGCTCCGCATCAGACGATGTCCGCTCAGCCAGACGCCGCTGCTCGGCCGCGACTCGATGACTCTCCTCTATTCGGCGGATAAGCTCCTCGGTTGCCTCCTCGCGCTGCCCCAGGTTCTGGCGCGCGTCCTGCACTATTGCCTCATCCAGTCCAAGCCGCCGCGCGATCGCGAACGCGTTACTGCTACCGGGGATACCCACCATCAGTCGGTAGGTAGGCTTCAGGGTCTCCGGATCGAACTCCACGCAAGCGTTCTCGATTCCATCCCGCGTATAGGCGAACTCCTTCAGCTCGCCGTAGTGGGTGGTCGCAACTATTCGCGCGCCTTTGCTGATCAGATGATCCAGCACAGCTTTGGCGAGCGCCGCGCCCTCGCCAGGGTCAGTCCCCGCGCCTATCTCGTCCAGCAGCACCAGCGAGTTTCTGCTCGCTCCGCGCGTGATCCGCACGATGTTGGTCATATGCGATGAAAACGTCGAGAGCGACTGCTCGATCGACTGCTCATCGCCTATATCAGCAAACACCCTCTGAAATACGGCAAGCTCACTGCCCGTCCGCGCCGGAATGTGGAGTCCGCTCGCCGCCATCAGCGAGAGCAGGCCGATGGTCTTGAGGCTGACAGTCTTGCCGCCAGTGTTCGGCCCGGTGATCAGCAGCGCGCTGAATGTCTTACCGAGTGTGACGTCAATGGGCACGACCTCGCCCGTCAGAAGCGGATGCCGCCCCTGGCGCAGATCTACAATCCCCTTATCGTTCAGAACCGGTTCAGTGGCGTCCTGTACCAGGCTCAGCTTCGCTCGAGCAGCGATGCTGTCTATCAGTCCGATCACATTCAGCGATGCCAGTATCGGCTCTGAGTTGTGCCCGACAAGCGTGCTGAGCTTGATCAGCACCTTTTCGACCTCTTCGCGCTCCTTGACGGCCAATTCCTTGCGTCGGTTGCCCAACTCGACCACTGCGGCGGGCTCAACAAAGATGGTAGCGCCAGAGGCACTGGCGTCGTGCACGATCCCAGGGAACTGCCCCCTGTGCTCTGCCTTGATCGGGATGCAGTAGCGGTCGCTGCGGATCGTGATCACGGGCTCCTGGATGATCGTCCGGTAGTCACGGTTCTGCAGGAACGAGTTCAGCCGCTCTGTGAGCCGACCGTGTATCGCCCGAAGCTCAGTCCGCGCGCGTGCAAGAGCGGGGCTCGCCGAATCAAGCACATCACCCGACTGGCCTATTGCCTGCGAGATTGCCTGCTCGATTGACTCGAAGCGCTCGATCTCGCTGCCCAGTCCTCCGAGGATTGCATGCTTCTCCCGCAGCTTCGCTAAGAATGCCCCCAGCCGCCGAGACGCTGTCAGCGTACCGTGAACAGCCAGCAGATCCCCCGGCTGAAGGATTGCCCCAACGGAAGCGTGCTCGACCTGCGGCCGTACGTCCTCGATTCCTCCGAGCGGGATATTCCCCTCGAACTGGAGAATCGAGCGAGCCTCGCTGGTCTCCTGCTGCTTGCGCCGGGCGACAGCGAGGTCAGTCGTGGGCCACGTCAGACCCGCGACATCCCGCCCGATCGAGCAGGCAGCCTGATCCTGCAGCCGCGCGATGATCTTCTCGAACTCAAGGACTCTGAGGGTGTGCTGTTCCATACTATGAAGATTATAGCAGCGAGGAGGGGGAAAGTGGAGGGTGTGTAATAGCGCCCATACAGACACGGGGGCCGGGAAGATCCCGGGCCCCACGTAACCGGACTCAAGACACCTCAGATGTCGGTCTACGCCATGCTCTGCACCATCTCCGCTGTCTCCTCAACCGCCTCAGCGATCAAGCCGAGTGCGCGGTCGAGTTCTTCCTCCGGAATTACCAGCGGCGGCTCGATGCGGATCACCTTCGGGTTGTTCATACTGTACGCCAGCAGCAGATCGCGCTTGCCACAGGCAGCGATCGCCAGCAGCGCGATATCATCTTCGGCAAACTCAATGCCCGCCAGGAGGCCCTTTCCGCGAACCTCTTTGATCAACTCGGGATACCGCGCCTGCAGCCCCTTCAGGCCGTTCACAAGCACATCACCCAGCCGGGCCGATCGCTCGACCAGCTTCTCTTCCTGAGTGGTCTTGATGGCCGCGATCACAGCAGCACACGCAAGCGGATTCCCGCCAAACGTGGTCGAGTGCAGATACGGATTCGTCCCGAACATTGACTGCCATATCTCAGGCGTGGAGGAAAATGCCCCCACCGGCATCACTCCACCGCCAAGGGCCTTCGCCATCGTGACGATATCCGGAACCACGCCGTAATGCTCCGAGGCGAACATCCTCCCCGTGCGGCCGAATCCGGTGCGCACCTCGTCGAGGATCAGCAGCGCCCCGGCCTTGTCGCATATCTCTCGGACCTTTGGGAAGTAGTCGTCGGCCGCCAGTATCACCCCACCCTCACCCTGAACGACCTCCAGGATGACGGCGGCGGTTCTGTCGCTGATCGTCGCCGCGAGCGCATCAGCATCGCCAAACGGCACGTGCTTAGTCTCAGGAAGCAGCGGAGCGAAGCCTTTCTTATACACGTCCCGCCCTGAGACCGACAGGCTGCCAAAGCTCTTCCCGTGGAAGCTATTCGCCGCGCCAATGAACTCCGGCCGCCCCGTATGCACCCTCGCAAGCTTCAAGGCACCTTCCACAGCCTCGGTGCCGGAGTTGCACATGAACGTGTAGCAGATCTCGCCAGGCAACACGCTTGCCAGAAGCTCGCAGGCGTCAGCCAACTCAGTCGACATGAAGTAGTGGCTCTTGAGCGCCTCGACATCAAGCTGCTTCTTGACCGCCTCAACGACCTTTGGGTTCAGATGTCCGAGGCTGAACGCCCCGTATCCACCGACGCAGTCCAGGAACTTGCGCCCCGACGCGTCCCATATGTAACAGCCCTCAGCCCTCGCTTCCGGCACATCGAACCCACTGAACGACAATATCGTCGCTATCCCAGGGTTCACGTAGTTCCTGTACTTCTCGACTGTCTCTTCGGCAAGGCGCTCAACTGCGGCTTCGTCCACGATCACAATTCCTCCGTATCCATTCCTGGCTAATCCTTAAGTATGCCTGCCCAGTATACCTTCATCTACGAGGCCCTCGTCACTCCGCCTGCGTCTGACCCATTTGCTCGCCTGGCTCAACATGCACCAAAACATCGGCTACTCGTCTGTCCGAGTCTTGGATCGCCTGCCGCACAAGCGACGCGATCTCATGGCCCTTGCTCACAGACATCCACCCGTCCACCCAGATGTGGATATCGACAAAGTAATCGAACCCCATCTTGCGCACAAGGCATTCCCCTACGCCTAGGACCTCCGGCACTGCACATGCGGTTCCGGTCACACTGGCTATCAGTTCGCTCGACGGAGCGGCGTCCATCACCTCCCCAACGGCGGGGCGAAGCAAGCGATAGGCGTTGAAGACGATGAAACCGGACGCCACAAGTGCCGCCCAGTCATCGGCACTTTCGTATCCCTTACCACCGATGAGAGCGACAGATATCCCAATGAAGACCGCAAGAGAGGTAATAGCATCACTTCTGTGATGCCAAGCGTCAGTCTTCACTGCCAGGCTGGACACCGTATCCCCCACCCTGAACACGAACCGAAAGAGTGTCTCCTTCGTCACGATGACAACGGTCAGGACGAGAAGCGTGAACGGCGCAGGCGAATAGTGCGGGGTCCTGATCTCACCGATAGCCTGTATTGCTATCGTTGTCGCGGCAGCAACAAGCGCAAAGCCGACAAACACGGCCGCGATAGGTTCGGCTTTGCCATGCCCGTAAGGGTGGTCTTCGTCTCGCGGCAGTGAAGCTACCTTTAGTCCGGCGGCAACTATCAAAGAACTGACGACGTCGGATAGCGATTCTATGCCATCGGCGATCAGGGCGTACGAATGCCCCAGGTAGCCAGCGGTTCCCTTCGTAAGGGCTAGCAGCACGTTCGCTACCACGCCAACGAGCGACGATCGTATTCCCATGCTTGCAGGATGAACGTTCAAAGAGACTCCCGTGATGACTCCCCCGACCCAACCCAACTGTAAGAGAGAAGCAACGTTACGTCTAGCCTACCCAAATAGCCTTGCCGGACTCCCACTGCCTCGGGATAGAGCAATTCACGGTCGCCAAGTGCGCGGAGCCGGATCCGGTCGGCGCAGACAAGCGGATGGAGCAGGCCTTGGCCTGCTCCATCTACTCCAAGATCATCTGGACTCAGCGGCTACGCCGACTCTTCCGGCTGTTTGCGGGGTTCGGCCTGCTGCGCCTGCTGCTTCGGCTCAGGCCGCTTACCCTCCGCCGGTCTCTTTCCCTTATCAGAGACCTTTGAGAGGACTTCGGTAAGATCGACTCCCGTCAGGGCGTTGATCACTGGAGGCAACTGGGCGATCACGTTAGTGACGTCCTGCGTCACCTTCGACGCACCCGCGCTTCCTCCTTCGCCACCGCCGATAACGACGATCTTCTCTGTCTTGGACAGAGGCTCAGCCACGGCACGCGCCAACTGAGGCAGGTTCTCTACAACGATCTGCAGGATAGCAGCCTCGTTGTACTGCTGCCACGCGTCGGCCTTCTTAGCCATCGCCAGCGCTTCGGCCATACCTTTGGCCTGTGTGACTTCGGCCTCTGCAAGACCCCTGGCCTTGTTCGCGTCAGCTTCAGCTACACCAACCGCCCGTGTGGCTTCGGCCTGACCTGCGGCAGTCGTCTGCAGACGATACTGCTCCGCCTCTGCCAACTGCTGAATTTTCGCGCGCTCAGCCTCAGCCGGCTTCTGAACCGTCGCGGCAAGCTCTTTCTCGCGCCGCAGGATTTCCTGCTCCTGGACTTCGATCATCTTCTGCTTCTCGATGACCTGGACCTGGACTTCCTCAGCTCGCACCGACTGCTGGGTCTTGAACTTCTGCAGGTCGTAGGCGAGATCCGCCGAAGCCGTCTGCTGTTGGACCGATGCGTTATACTCGGCCAGCTTTAGCTTATAGTCTCTGTCCGCCTCCGCAATCTTCGTATCGGCCTCGAGCTTCGCGGTCTGCCCAACTTGGATCGCCTGAGCCGACTTGACCGTCGAGTCCCTCTGAGCCTCGGCCTCGGCGATCGTCGCATCTCGTTTTACCTGCGCGATCCTCGGCCGGCCCCACGCCTCCAGATACCCCTGCGTGTCCTTGATGTCCTTGATAACAAACGACACCACCTGCAGGCCCATGTTAGCAAGATCGGCCGCAGACACTTCCTGCACCCGCTGCGCAAAGCTGTCCCAGTTTGTGACGATTTCCTCGACATTCATCGTGCCGATGATCGCCCTCAGGTGTCCCTCCAGAGTGTGCAGCGCGACCTCTGCAATCTGCTGAGAACTCTTGTTGAGGAACTGTTCGGCGGCGGTGATCATGGAGTTCTCGTCGCCCTTGACCTTGATCTGAGAAACACCCTCGATCAACAGCGGCACACCCTGAACCGTATACACCGCCGGGGTAGTGATATCGAGGGTCATGATCTCAAGCGAGAGCACCTGGTACGTCTCGATCAAGGGCAGAACAACAGTTCCACCTCCCTTGACCACCCTGAAGCCACGGCTTCCACGTTCGCCCGATATCGCGTCCCTGAAGCCGTGCTTCTTTCCGTAGACGATCAGCGCTTGGTTCGGGCCAACCTTCCGATAGCGGCTTGCCATGTAGGCCAGTAGCAAGATGCCAACTATTACGGCTGCTACGGCGAGCAGAGATACTGTGCCTGTGTCCATTAGTAGAGCCTCTTTTCTGCCAAGTGGTGATTCGCGCTAACCCGGCGCAACCGGGGTATTACAGCGGTCGCACGACGAACATGTTGCCGCGAACATTGACTATGACCACGCGCGTCCCGCGCGGAATATCTGTCTGGTCGCTGGAGACTGCGGGGGCTGTGAACCTGCTGCCCCTAATGGTGTAGTTAATCTGGCCTACATGCCCCGAGGGGATACTCGCCCCTACTTCTGCCTCGCATCCAAGGATCTCTGACATTGTAGCCTCACTGGAAGCCTGGGCTCTGATGAACACCTTGACCCACACCAGGAACTGCATGGCGGCAATAAGCAGACCCAGGGGAAACGATACCAGAAGGCTCATCCCTGTGGGCATACGAAACACCCATATGGTAAGCAAGCCCGCCAGACCAAAGAATGCCAGAAACGTCGCGATAGTGATGGTGTTCAGGACGTGAGCCGTTGGCATGTCATGCCCCGTCTCGAATCCTCCTACGGCAATCTCATGCCCACCCGCACCGATCTCGTGCCCGACATCGATCCCGTGATCTAGTTCGACACCGTGACCAAGATCAATGTCGTGACCGCCTATCTCCAGCCCGCCGTGAGCGCCTATCTCACCAAAGATCGCGCCGATCAGCGCAAAGAGAAATCCAACGCCGAAGCAGATCAGGTAGAATATCGCAAGTCCGGACCATTCCATGCCGCACCTCGTAGTCTCGTCATGTTATTCTAAGCCCGCGCCAAAAGTCCTCTTCGACACTTTCCGTCTAACAGCCTGCCCGCCGATTGCCAGAGCGCTGTACGACAACCGACCCGGGTGTATCACCCGGGCCGCGTTGTGGTTTCGGCACCCCACGTGCCGATGCCTGTATACCCTGCACTGCTCGTTGTTCCGGCACCCCCTCGCGCCGAAACGCTGCCTAGTCGTGCCCCAACAGCAGCCGCACGTATTGGGCGCGCTCGAACGCAAACGGGTCTGCCATGTTCTTCTGGCTCAGCTTCCCTCTGAACTCCTCGATCGAGCTGTACCCCTTCGAATCCATCCACGAAGCCAGCTCGGAATTCATCTTACCAACGTAGTCGATCCCATTCTTCAGCACCGCCGAGACCGTCTGAATAGCCTGCGCGCCTGCCAGAAGTTGCCGGGCGACATCGGCACCGGTATGAACCCCTGTGCTCGCAGCGAGATCGGCCTGAATCTCTCCCGACAGGATCGCTATCCACCTCAGGCTCAGCCTTATCTCCTGAGGGGCGCTCAGATCGAGGCTGATCTTCAGAGACTCCGTCTCCGGATCGATGATCGGCTGATAGAACCTATTGAACAGCACCAGCCCATCAGCGCCCGCCTCCACCATCCGACGCGCAACGCTCGCCATCGCGGTGTAGTAGGGGGAGAGCTTCACAGCAACTGGTATGTTGACCGAAGCCTTTACAGCAGAAACCACGTCCAACGCCCGGTTCTCGATGTCGGCAGCGGTCTTGGTAGGGTCGGTCTCCACCGCGTAGATATTGAGCTCCAGCCCGTTGCATCCGGCTGACTCGAGCGACTTCGCGTACTCGATCCAATTGCCCATCGAGGTGGCGTTGAGGCTGCCAAAGATCGGGAACTCGACCGCCTGCCGCGTCTTCTCGACCCACATGATATGTTCGCGTGGTCCGGCGTATTCTATCTGAGGAAAGTACGTAATTGACTCGGGAAACCGCTCGGAGCCTATCAGCAGCGCCTCCCGGAATTCAAGCTCCTCCAGTTCGATCTGCTCCTGGAAGAGCGACTTGATCACCAGGGCCCCCGCTCCCGCATCCTGAGCCCGCTTGATGTTATCCACCGTTCTTGAGACGGAACTCGCGCCAACCACCACCGGGCTGGAGAGAGGAATACCCATGTAAGAAGTAGACAGATCCGCCATCGCAGTCATCTCCCATCGAAGTAAGCTGACTGCATATTACCCTTGTGCGAAGACGAGTAAACGGCTGGGGTTGGAGGAGCTTGCTATTCTGGCAGCCGCTAGTAGGTAATGATCTCTCCTCTTGATCTCACCAGTATTCCACGCCTGTAGTACCCATCAGCAAAGGTCCTGCAGGATATGCCCGTGACCATCGCCCGCATTGCCGACAAGGGGATGGTACCGTTCGGGGGGAGGACGACTCGCACTCCTTTCACCGGCGCGCCGCCCGGCCCGAGGGCATTGCCGTCTGTAAGGCCTGAGCCGTCGTCGATGTAGGCAAACTGATACGGCTGAACATAGGTCACTCTCCCGGCAGTCTTCACGAGCAGACCGATGTTGTTGACGCCCAACCCATCCAGAACGCCTTCCTGATGGCCGGCCGTCACTCCGCCAAGGCTCTGCTGCTGCATGAACAGAGGCATCGGCGGTACCGGCGCATCCGGGTAAGCCGCCCACAGTGCCCCCCCAAGCGACAGGCATACGCTGGATGCGTACAGCGAGCCCGTGACCTGGATCCTTTGACCTACAATGGGCAAGTCGTCTGAGCAGGAGACTCTCAGCCCCGCGAGTCTGTTAGGGTCCTGAACGTAGAATGTTTGGTCGCTGTACACTGCCGATACTATCCCGGGCAGGCTGACGTATGTGTTAAGCGAGTGCCCCCGGGCATCGACAACCGATGCTAGCTGGCTCACATCCGACATCGGATAACCCACAACAAGCACAAGACCAAAGCTAGTGTAGATAGGGTTGAAGGTCAGGCCTCCGGCCAGCGTGGGCAGTGTCAGAGTGCTGAACTCACCTGATCGTGTCTTTGCGTCTATAATGATGAACTTCTGGCCCTGGGTCGGAGTGAAGCCGGGCGCAAGCACGATCTCCAGTCGACCTGCAATAGTGCACGTACCAGCGGTGATGATCTTGCCGTAGTAGGGATCTTCGCCGCCGTTAAGAGTTACCCTGAGGGTGGCGGTATCATCCTGATTGTAGCTTCCCGTGATAGCGATGCTGTCAGCTCCGGCAGCCGGGGCAACAATCCCGCGATTCGCAATCCCGCCGACGATAATTCCGTGGCCCAGCCACAGACCCGTGTTGATGTTCTTGCCGCACGTGAAGCTGCCCCCGTCGAGCTCAAGCGTGCCTGAGTTCGTGAAGGCCTCTGTGCACGTGAACGACCTGCCGTTGAGCAACCTTAGTGTGCCTTCGTTACGGTACAAACGATCGATCTGCCTGAAGCGGCTGTTCCAGTCGAGAACTACCACCCCCCTGTTGGTCAGGAAGTAGTCCGCTTGAATGATCTCAAGGTCACAATCCTGATCAACGATCCAGGTGCCTCCTGTCAGCACACTGCCCTCGACCTGCGCAACCGGTCCGCCCAGAACGAAAGCTCCCGATGAGGATCTCACCGTTCCAAGGTTGTCTAGCCGGCATTCGATGAACGACTCGCTCAGACCAGTGGTCTTGTTGAGCACGCCTCTGTTGTCTATCAGTCCCTCGCCTCGAATCGGCAGGTCGTCCATAAGGTTGTATATGCCACTCGCGGCGACCTCGATGACGCCTTTTTCGTCTACGTAGATCGTGTCTCGCTCGTGGTTGACAGTGCCGAATGTCAGCAGTTTGCCGCCCCTGATCGCCCGCTCCTCTGCGCGCAGAAGAGTGAGTATTCCATAGTTCGTCAGAGTTCCCTGATCTGCCACGAGGCCGTTAGCCCAACTACCAGCACCTCGGTTGATAACAGAGCCGGTGCCGGAGATCACACCCCCCGCAAAGTGGAACCCCTGGCCCATGTCGAAGTCGGCAGTTGCCCCCAGATCCAGGTTCATGTTCGTGTACAGGGCCGCAGAACCCGAGCCGTTGGCTATGAAGCGCCCGCGCATTCTGAAGTTGCCCGCCCTAAACTCGAGACGACTGGTCGATGCAGCACTCGCCGACCCATCCCAGAAGTCTCCTCCACCCGACAGCCTGAGCGTGCCTGAGTTGACGCTGATCAGCCCCTGGTTGCTGAACGCGGGCTGGATTGTCGATATGCCGCTCGACGAGATCTTCGCGAACTCGCCGCCGTTGGTGATGGAGCTGCCACCGTCCGTGCAAGTCAGACTGGCGTCGCTCTGCAGCCGGTATAGACCACCGTTATCCAAGACGCTGGCTTCCCTGAAATCCAGGGCTCCGGTGTCGGCATGAGTGATCGTGCTCGGGTTGTACATCCTCGATGCCCTGATTGTCTTCACTCCAGAACCGATCAGGGACAGTGTCCCTTCGTTCGTGAACCTGGTGTCGCCGATCATCGAACCGGCCGACCAATCAGCGTACCAGCGGTTGATCAATGCCCCCGGTCCGCTGATAGTCGCGCCGCACATGTGCAAGCCCTGCTCATTGTTGAACCTGGCCTGGGCGCCCAGGCTTAGGTTGATGGTCCCACTCGGGAAGTAGACGTTGCCGGTGCCGGCCGATTGGAGGATTCCGTTGAGCGTGTATGTACCAGTCGAGAGCGTCAGCGACTTGCCCGCCGATACCTGCGCACCGCCGTCCTGCCAGGTCCCCCCACCAGTGAACCTGATCCTGCCGTCTTGGACATCGATCGTCCCCTGCTCGTTGTTGAACGGGGTCTCGATTGTGGACTCACCGCTGCTGTAGCGCTTGAGTAGTGTCCCGCCGTTCCTTACGAGACCTGTGCCTGATATGCCGGAGTCAGCCCTCAACTCATAGGTAGAGCCACCCTGAAGGGTCATGGTGCTGGCGCTGTCAACGGTTGGCCCTGTTGCAGCAGTCTGAACGATGTCCTTCGCATTGTAGAACTGGGCAGTCTGCAAGTTCTTCGCCGCCGAGCCAGTGATCGTCAGCGTGCCATTGTTGACCATGTGTGCACCGCCGGAGATTGTGCTCGACGACCAATCAGCGTTGCCGTAGTTGACGAGGTTCCCTTCGCCCGTGAACGTGGTGCCGGCAAGCTGCAGAGCGCCGTCAGATATGTGAAACTCGGCATTGGCCCCATAGGTAAAGTTGGCCGTCCCGCCGGCCATCTGGGCATATCCCGAGCCATCGTTATACATCTCGCCATCGATGGTATAGTTGCCCTGGTAGAACGCGAAGATAGCCGGGTAGCTCGTGCTCACCCCGCAGTTGCGGAAGGTGCCGCCGCCGTACAGTGAGATCGCCCCGCCGTCAACGTGGATCTGGCCGTAGTTGTCGAACCGCGTCTGAATCTGGCTCGTGCCGAAGCTGTAGTCTTTGATGAACCTGCTGTTGTTGATTATCGAACCTGTGCCGTCTGCTGACAGGAAGCTGGCATCACTGTAGAGGAAGTAGTCTCCATCGATGTTGTGAAGTTGGCTGCCCTGGCTGAACACCAGGCTTCCGAAGCCCATGTGGTAGATCGTGTTGTAGTTGCCGATCTGGCTGTTGAGGAATGTCTTGTTGGCGCTGCCGTTGATCTCGAGTGTGTTGTCATTACGTAGGTTGCCCAAACCGGACAACGCCGCATTCGACCACTTCATGTTCCTGGTGTTGAGGAACTGCCCTCCATCGCCAGTGACCGTCCCACTATTGAGTGAGAACGCGCCGTCGAGGCTGCTGGTGAAGGTGTGACCCATGGGTATCTGTAGAGTCGCTCCCTCGAGCGAGGCCTTGCCGGTGCCACCAATAGAGCTATCGGACATCATGTTGAATGTGTCCGCCATGAACTGAAGGCCCATGCTCGTCGAGGTAATCGACGCTTTGCCGGTATTGAAGGCGCCACCGCCGTAGAGCTGCATGGTGCCGGTCGCGACTTCGATTGTGCCGACGTTGTTCAGATTCGGATGAACCTCCGTGACGCCGTTGGTGGTTGACTTGCGGATGGTCCCGCGGTTCATGATGCTTGCGTCACCCACGGAGTTGGCGAGGTTGGTGTCGCTCTTGATCTCGTAGAGCTTGAGCGACTTGTTTTCCAGGTACCCGCCGTTCTTGATATCGATGGTGCCGTTTTGGTTGATCACGCCGTTGTTGATCAGAGTTGAGGTCAACGATTTCGTGCCGGTGCCGGAGATATCCCAGATCCCGTTATTGGTCACACCCTCGTTGTTGGAGATCGTACCAGCGAGCCAATAGCCATTGCTCGCCATCGACAGAGAGCCAGTTCCGGCCAACGTGCCACCTTCAAACAGGAAGCCGTTTGGACACTGGGATGCTGCAGCGATAGAGAGGGTGCCTCCGGTGAGTTTGAACATCTCCTCACAGCTCAGACTTCTGACGGAATGCGTGCCCGAGCTGTGTGTGATGATCCAGGTTCCCGTGATGCCGATATAGGCGTCATCACTTGCGCCCGGCAGCGAGGGGTTACTTGACCAGTTGGCAGCGTTATTCCAGTCTCCACCGGCAGTGCTCCACCAGAAGACGTAGGCTGCCTCGCTGGACACGGGCACTAACATGGACAGGACAAGGCACAATAGGGCCGTTACGTATGAATGTCTCAAATCCACCAACTCCCGGTGATCGACCAGCCAGGCGGTCACTTAGCACCAGTCCCAGATTACCCTCAGCTGAGGTAGGCTGTCAACTGGTAATTGCTGGATTAGGAGAGCGGGTAATGGACCTTTTCGAGGGTGAAAGCCGGCGTGATCGCTTCCTCGATCTCAGCTACACTTAGGCGTTTTTCGCTACCGCACTTGGCTCATCTTCGGGGGTCAGAGAGGGGTGTCTCAATCTCAGATGGTGCCGAAGGGGGGAGTTGAACCCCCACGAGGTTGCCCCCACATGGTCCTGAACCATGCGCGTCTGCCATTCCGCCACTTCGGCACGTGACTGATGCTGGAATATTCTATCAGGCAGGTTCGGAGCTTGTCAACCCCGCCAAGAACAGGCTATCATGATTTCATCGAAGTGAAACGGAGAGATTGCATTGAACATGGATAGCTTTCTGGACAGCCTCAAGTATGACCGCGACGGTCTTGTTGCCGCGATAGTCCAGGACCACGAGAACGATCAGGTGCTGATGGTAGCCTACATGAACCGAGAGGCCGTTCAGCGCACGCTCACATCCGGCCGCACGTGCTTCTGGAGCCGTTCGAGGCAGAAGTTCTGGGTCAAGGGAGAGAGTTCGGGTAACGTGCAGGCAGTCAAGGGCGTCTACGTGGACTGCGACAAGGACGCGCTGCTCGTCAAGGTCGAACAGAAAGGCGCCGCTTGCCATGAGGGCTACCGTACTTGCTTCTTCCGTGAAGTCGACTCCGCAGCCAACGAGACCGTAGTCGAAGAGAAGCTGATGGAGTCCTACTAGGGCATTCCCATCAGAACCCGCACGTGCCGGTTGGACAGCCGCCGTTATATTCCGAGTCCACCGACACGTGCTCACTCTTGGCCAACTCGTTCTCAAGCATCGAGCCCACGTACAGCACCTGCTCGGGCTTGCTGCCGTACCGATACACGGTGATCCCCTTGCACTTGAGTTCGTGTGCAAGCAGATATATTCGCCGAACGTCGTCCGGCGTAGCTTCCCTGGGCAGGTTAACGGTCTTCGCGACTGCGTTGTCACAATGGCGCTGGAATGCCGACTGCATCCGTACGTGCCATTCCGGCGCAATGTCCATCGAGGTCACGAACAGCCTGCGCATGTCATCCGGCACGGCGTCGACCTCCCTCACACTGCCCTTCTTGGCTACTTCCATCATCAGCTCGTGCGAGTAGATTCCCCGCTGCTTTGCCATCTGCTCGAACGTGGGGTCTACTACCATCAGCCGGGTTCCCTCCAGCACCTCACGCACGTAGGCAACAGCGAACAATGGCTCGATCCCGCTCGAGCATGAGGCAATGATGCTGATAGTCCCCGTCGGGGCAACGGACGTCACCGTGGCATTGCGCAATGTTAAGCCCATCGCCGGGTAAATGCTGGCTTCATAGTTCGGGAACGTCCGGCGCTTGGCGACAAGCTCCGCGGAAGCCTTACGCGCCTCCTCCAAGATGAACCCCATCACCTTCTCTGCCGCCTGAACTGCCTCTTCCGTATCGTATGGAATGCCCAACCGAATGAGCATATCAGCGAATCCCATCACTCCGAGGCCGATCTTCCGGTTCGCCCTCGTTAGACTCGCGACTTTGTCCAGTGGGAAACGCGTCTGGTCGATGACGTTGTCCAGGAAGTGAACTCCCAGGCGGACAAGTTGACCAAGTCGGTCATAGTTCAAAGCCGAATCTTGGACGAGCCTGCCCAAGTTTATGGATGCCAAGTTACAGGATTCATATGGCAGAAGTGGGACTTCGCCGCAGGGGTTAGTGGTCTCTATGCCCCCGATCGATGGTGTGGGATTGGCTCGATTGATCTCGTCGAGGAACGCCAGCCCAGGATCGCCCGTCTGCCAGGCCATGGTGACAATCAGGTCGAGTACTTCGCGCGCCGGAATCCTCTTCAGGACACGTCCGCTGCGTGGGTTTACGAGGTCGTAATCGCTGCCACTCTTGACCGCGGCCATGAACGCATCGGTCACCCCGACTGATATGTTGAAGTTGACGAGGCTGCCAGGGTCGCGCTTGCAGGTGATGAACTCGATGATATCAGGGTGGTCCACCCGCATTACAGCCATGTTGGCGCCGCGCCGCCTGCCACCTTGCTTTACCACGTCCGTGGCAGCGTCGTAGATGCGCATGAACGAGACCGGGCCTGAGGCGATGCCACTCGTGGTCTTTACGAAGTCGCCCTTGGGCCTCAGGCGCGAGAACGAGAAGCCGGTCCCCCCACCTGATTGATGGATGAGTGCCATCTCCTTGAGAGCGTCAAAGATGCCGGTCATTGAGTCTTCGATAGGCAGCACGAAGCACGCGGATAGCTGCCCCAGTTGAGTGCCCGCGTTCATGAGGGTCGGCGAATTCGGAAGAAGCTCGAGAGACGCCATTGCCGAGTAAAACTCGTCGGCGGCCTTGGCCGCATCGCCCCCGTAGTTGGAATCGGCTCCGGCGACGGCGTTGGCTACACGCCAGAGCATCTCACTTGAGGTCTCGGTGACCTGGCCCTGGTCGTTCTTCAGCAGATACCGTCGCTTGAGGACGGCCGCCGCGTTCACGGAGAGCTTGAGATCATCAGCGACGCCAATGAACTGCTTGAGCGCACGGACCTCGGAACGGTCGCGACGGTATAGTATGTAGTCTTTGGCAATATCGGGGTAGCCGCGCTCCATCAGCACGCGCTCGACAGTGTCCTGCACATCCTCAACGCGCGGCGTCCGCCCCTCGAACTCCGTCTCAAGATGAGCAGCTACGAGCCCAGCGAGTTCGTCGGCCACTGCGGCATCCGGCTTTCCCATCGCCTTGAACGCCCGGAAGATGGCCGACGCGATCTTCGCCTGCTCGAACGACTGGAGTCTCCCGTCACGCTTCTGAACCTGAGTTATCGCCATAGCACGTCCCTCCGACCTGCGGGATATGTCAGCACAAGGCAAGGCGTCTGTCTGGCGCGGCGAAGAGCCTGCAGACGGGTCGCCCTTGGGCGCGAAATCCCTCGGTGCGGGATGAATTGCGGCCTTTAAGGGGTCACTCGAGCACGACCGGATCAGTAGCCGTGATCCATGCTTTCTTCTATCTCGACTGTGGCGTCCTCGTCGATCTCCGTAACCAGTTCCTCGACGATCTCCTTGATATCTCCCTCGGTGACTCTGGATTCCGACTCGGGTGACCAGCGCACAATAACGGTGAATACCTGCGTCTCAGCAGCCTCAGGGCCCATCTGCAGTCCCTCCCAATGCGTGCATTGGTTAGGATTTGTGTAACGAGGAGGCGCGTTCCTCCTGCAAAAACGGCCGGGGAATCGAATATTCCACCGGCCGATGAGGTCTATGGTTGTAGCAGGCGTCTCTGACGCCTTGGGGTTCTGAGCGCCCTGCTACTGCGTCTCGCGCTCAACCTGTATCTGGATACTCCTGTTCAGGCGCTCGCGATCAGCATTGGTGAAGTTGCGCAACGAGGCTCGCTTGATCAAGTCGTCGCGCCTGATCTTGAAACAGACATCCATGCCTGTAATCAGCCGGCCGAACACGGCATAGTCATAATCAAGGTGTCTGGCGGGCTCCATAAGAATGTAGAAGACACTTGTGGCGGTATCTCGATCTTTTCTGCGGGCCATGCCCACAGCGCCCTTTGTGTGCACGAGCCCCTCTCGAATCTCCAAAGGAATAGTGGTCACCGGAGCACGGCACTCGGCGGTCTGGATCAGGAGATCCGGCTCGACACGGTCGAAAGTCAGTCCGTCGTAGCAGCCTTTCTGCACCAGATCGATAATGCGCCCCGTGGTCAGGGGGCAGTCCTTCTCATAGAGGACGAATTCCATCCGTCCCTTGGCTGTCTCAAGGCGTACGACTCGACCGGGCGCCATAGTGGCGCGGGCCTGGGGCTTCGGCTTGGGCGGAGGCGGCGGCTTATCGAGGGTCTGCTTCAGTTCGACTCTCTCAGGCTCCGTTGGAACGTCCAGCAGCCATTGTTGAGCGGCGACCAGGCCCCCTATCGCAACGAGGACCCCCAACCATATCAGGAGATCAGATCTGCTCGCACCCTTGTTCTTTCGCATAACGGTAATCATACTCATCAGCAGCCCCTGCAAGTTCCCAGTCGGCAGGCAAGCCTCGCGGCTCTCGTCAGATGCCCGCCCGCCCTATGTTATCATACGCGCGCTCGCCTTGGAAGCGTTACGACTGCTTATAGGCGTCAGAAGGAACCTCTTGGTCGCCCACAGAACATACCCGCGACGCTGCAATGTTTGATTGTGTGCTGCGTCCTGCCATATCAGTAGTATTCTGGCTAACACTAACATTGACGTAGGAGAGGATAGACATGAACAGGCTGTTGGTTACGTTCTCCGCCCTATTGCTGCTTTGTTTGGTCGTTCCTCCGTGCCCCGCCGAACAGCCAAGCATCCAACAAGTCTCGGAAGACGCCAAGATCGACTGGACTAACCTGGTATACGTTGCGCATGGCGAAGGCGCTATGCCCTCACCGCAAGAGGAACCCAACCGCGCTCGAGCCCGCCTGAAAGCCAGGGAGTATGCCAAAATGGCCGCCATCGCCAATCTGCTCATGGCGATCCAGGGCACGGCGATCAGCTACGAATCCACTGGCAAGGACTTCATGGCCGACGTGACCATCAAGCAGAAGATCGAGGGTTTCGTCCAGAACGTCCAAGCGTTCGACACGACTGAAGAGAAGGTCGAAGGGAGTACGATCATTACCGTCTACGTGCGCACCCCGATGTTCAAGAACAACGGTCCTGGTCAGGTATTTCTCAAGGATGCGCCGGGCATCAAACCCGCTGTCGCTGATCCCGGCGAGACTGCCTACGAAGCAAACATCAGGGTGATCCTTAAGCCCGACAAGATCCTCAAATCGCCACCACCCGAGCCTCAAAGCTCGAACGGGGAGCCTTACACGGGGCTTATCATCGACTGCAGCGGCTACAGACTGGACCGATGCATGAGCCCGCACATCCGCAGGCCCGACGGCTCGGAGGTATGGGGTACGGTCAAGGTCAGTTCGGAAATGGCCTTGGAGAGGGGCATAGTGTCTTACGCTACGTCTCTGAGTGACGCCAAGAGGAACCCGCGAGCCGGCGCCAACCCTCTTGTCATCCGTGCTTGTGGCCGCTCAGGCGGGAGGTTCTACTCCGACCCCGTCATCACTGATGACGATGCAAGGCTGCTGATCGACGAGAACACCAAGTCCAGGTTCCTGGACGGGTTCAATGTGGTCTTTGTGAAGGACCCCGTCCTCAACTAGCGGCTGCGGTGGGAAACTGATACGGCGGTGGGGTTTGGTGCTGCCTTGGCGCCTTGTGGCGACTGGACCTGGTCAGTGGAGATACTGGCGAGTGCCTTCTTCTCGGCGATCAATCGGCGTATAGTATGCACCAGTCGAACTCCGCGGTCGTGATAGAACTGGTCTTTGCAGTATCTCAGCGACATCAGGGCGTGCGGCAGGGCACGCTCAGGGTCGTCAAACCAGCGCACGTAAGATACGGCCGCCAGGTGATGCAACTCCCACGCCTTTGGATTGATGTATAGCGCGCGCTGCAGATAGTTCATAGCGCGCTGTTTGTCTCCGTAGGCATCCTTCTGCACCAGCGTGCCAACCGCATATGCCTCCACGAAGTGCGGGTCCAGGGCAGTTATGAGGTCAAGCATACCCATGAGTTCCTTGTCCCGTGTCCAGTTCGGGTCTCGCATGGAATACTCGTGATGGTACTGCTCGGCCTTGATCCACAGGAGATTCGCGAACACTATCCGGAACTCGCCTGCCAGAGCATAGATTGAAGATGCCTTGCCACCGGACGGCTCCGTCGGCCTCGCGCGGACAACTTCGTTCTCCAGAACGCACATACCGGAGAAAAGGAGCAACGTTGCCAGGAACAGCAGGATCCTCTGCTTCATCTGGCGCCTCTCGCGTGGCGCCACATTCGCAGCGCAAGCCGCGCTAGGAGAGCCCCGGCCACGATAATGATGATCGCAGCGGTTTGCAGGTAGATCTCGCCCAGGTATGCGGGCATCGTCCAGTGGTGGCCCAGCTCTTCATGGCAGTTGTGATCATGCCCCGGCACGGATGCGGTAGCCGCAGCGAACATAATGGGTGCTAACCCAATGATGGCCTGAAACACCTATACCTCCTTGCGCGCAAAGCATATTGACCCGATCGCCAGTACGAACGCCCCATACACCAGGCCATAGAGAAGCACTTGCACAAGATAGCCCGCTGGAATGGCGTTCTGATGCACCAACCCCGCTTTGAGGTTAAAGCACTCCAGATTCGGGAGCGCATGGTAGACGAGTCCGCCGAAAGTCTTCACCGCAGGATTGGTGGACTTGGCCAGCATTTCGCCGAAGTACCCGATCTTGATCGTCCCGCACAGATAGACCATAAAGGACAGAACAGCGGCTACTGCCGGACTCGTCATTGTGGAGAGGGTTGTGGCGACCGCCGCGATCACCGCCGCTTCGAGCAGCACAAAGCCAACTGCCACGGGAAGGAAAGTATCGAAGCTGCCCTGGTAGAAGTAGATGAGCGCGCCAAATACGAGTGCCAGCCCGCATACTCCCATCCCCACGGTAAGCATCGTTCCGAGAAACTTGCCCAGCAGGTAGTGCAGGCGCGTGATCGGCCTGGCGATGATCGGGTAGAGCGTTCGGTTCTCCACATCGTTCGGCACGCCGGTTGCCCCAAGAGCGATGGAAAGCACCGCGCCAGAGAACAACAGACACGTCATACACAGGTCCTTCAGTATCTTGAGCTTCGTGCCCTCGGTGAAGATCGACAGCAGCGTCGATCCGGCGATTACTCCCAGCATCAGCAGGCACAGCACGTGGAATACCTGCTTTCGGCTGTTCTCCAAGAGCGACATTCTAGCAATAACCCAGATGCTTCTCATCTGTACTCCTTGATAACGATGACTAGGCGGCGAGGCGGAGGAATGCCTCCTCAAGAGACTCCCGCTCAGTCTCGATCCTGTTAATGTTGAGGCCTATCTCTTCCATCAGACGCATAGCGGCGTAGACATCTGAGGGGCTGGTAGTCAACACGGTCGCATCTGCACGGCGGTCGATCCGCAGGCTCGCGAATTGCATCCGGCCATACGTATCATCGTCTACTGGACCGGTGTGGATCTTGACTCGTGTGTCCTGACCACGAACCGCATCCGGGGTGCCACACGCAGCAAGCTGGCCGTCCTTAAGCACCGCGACGACGTCACAGAGGCTCTCTACCTCGCTCAGGAGGTGCGAGCTTAGGAAGACCGTCCGGCCTTCATTCCTAAGCTCAACCAGAAGGTCGCGCGTATGGTGGCGGCCGATTGGATCAAGCCCGGAGGTCGGTTCGTCGAGTATCAAGAGCTTCGGATCACCCACAAGTGCCTGGGCTATCCCCACCCTCTGTGTCAGACCTTTCGATAGCTTGGATATGGGGGTGTCGCTGTAATCGGCGATGCCCGCACGCTCCAGGCATTCCACAGCCTTTCGGCGGACATCCCGTCGATCCACGCCCGCGAGATTAGCGTGCATCGAGAGGACCTCGACCGGCTTGAGGAACTTGCGGAAGTATGGTTGCTCAGGCAGGTAGCCGATGATGGCACGCGCTTTGGCGTCGGTGGTTGGTTGGCCGAAGATCGTCGCGCTGCCACTCGTCGGTCGAAGGAAGTCGAGCACCATCTTGATGGTAGTCGTCTTGCCGGCTCCATTCGGCCCCAGAAACCCGAAGATTGCGCCCTCCGGCACTTCGATCGAGAGGCCGCCGACGGCGGTCTTCGTCCGCCCCTTGGTCATCCTGTATTCCTTGACCAGTGAGTCCGTTTGCAGTGGAGATGTCATGCTTGTCTGTCCTGTACGTGCGGAATCTTCCCAATCAGGATTATCGGAACCAACAGGGCGTGTACTGAGGACGGCCTGCTCACCCCAGAAAAAGAAATACCGCAGAGCTGGTTTATCCGG
>CAZFYZ010000023.1:35070-35815 GCA_964523735.1 uncultured bacterium
GTACAGATGGGATGCCCCCTCCGAGGTCCAATTGTCTCTACGGCGAAGCAGCGGCGCGGTGGCGTGCAAGCGAATCTGGTTTTTTTCACTGCAGAGCTGGTTTGGGTGGGTGCTGAGGTGGTATAATGAAGTAGCTTATTCATTAAGGGGCTTAATGATAGCCGTGGAAAGCGTCGAGACAACACGGGGATCCTCGGAATACGTCGAGCTCATAGCAGACGTGTTCGCTGAAACTGTCCGCAGAGCGATGGCCGGCGCTATGTGCTGCGAGTTCGAGAACGAGGAGATAACCCCCTCGCTCATGCAGTGCCTCCAGCATCTGTACCTGAGGGGCACGTCTTCGGTCAGAGAAATCGCTGGTGGCCTGGAGATCAGCCTCTCCGCTGCGAGTCAGCTGGTTGACAGGCTCGCAAAGCGAGGCCTGGTGACCAGGCGGGAGAACGAAGAGGATAGGCGCCTGATCGAGGTAGATCTCACGCAGGATGGGCACGAAGTTGTCAGAGGAATGCGCGAGCGCAGATCGAAGTGGTTCGAGTCAATAGTCGGTTCTATGGACGCCGGGGACAAGGACGCGCTGCTCGAGGGACTCGAAAGCTTCCTGAAGATAGCCTTGGCTCACGACAAGAACATAGACCGGGCTTGCACCAAGTGCGGCATCCAGCACGCCCCTTTCTGCGTCATTAACGAAATGAAGACTGAACGCGATCATACCGAATAGGAGAGCACAGGGGCTAGTCTTGGAGTT
>CAZFYZ010000023.1:35874-42685 GCA_964523735.1 uncultured bacterium
ACATGAATCAGAGCTACAGTACCAAAGTGATGGAGCATTTCGCCAGCCCACACAACGTCGGCGAGATCCCGGACGCATCCGGAGTAGGCAAGGTCGGAAATCCGGTCTGCGGGGATATTATGAATATGTACATCAAGGTCGAGGGCGATGTCATCACGGATGTAAAGTTCAAGACCTTTGGATGCGGCGCGGCAATAGCAACCTCGAGTATGGCCACTGATCTTATCAAAGGCAAGACCATCGAGGAGGCGCTGAAGCTGACCAACGATGCCGTCGCCGAAGCTCTTGGCGGCCTTCCCAAGGTCAAGATGCACTGTTCTGTCCTTGCTGAGCAGGCTGTCAGAAGCGCGATCGACGATTATCTTAAGAAGACAACTGGCAAGGGGCTCGACCTGAAGACTGACGAAGACCTTCACGAGCACGAATTGGCCGAAGCCTAGCTTGAAAGGAGCAAACCAAATGACCGAGCAAGCGACACAGGATCTACGTGATAGAGTATCAGCCACTTTGGACAAGGTTCGCCCAAGCCTCCAGGCCGACGGCGGGGATGTTGAGTTGATCGACATTGTCGATGGAATCGTCAAGGTCAAACTGCAGGGCGCGTGTCACGGCTGTCCCATGGCGGCAATGACCCTCCAGATGGGTATAGAGAGAATACTCAAGAACGAAGTGCCCGAGGTTCAGGGCGTGGAGAACGTGCCGGACTAGGCATCGACACTGTCATTTCGAGCAGCGCGAGAAATCCGCTTTTAAGGCTGTCGGACAAGAGGATTTCTCACTGCGTTCGAAATGACACTTGTAGATTGGCCTCTGCATCTCTCGGGCATCAGGAGGGGAAAGATGCCCTCGTTGGTGGACGAGTTGAATGACTTGCTGGCGCGCGAACGGGGCGAACTGGAGGCCGTGGCTGTCTTGCTGGATGACCTGGCCGAAACCGACCCTGATCTTGCTGACGGAGCAGCCGATGCCTTAAGCACTGAGAGGTGGTCGATCTCCGGCCTTTACCACAGGATTGTGGCACTAGGCGGCTCTCCGACCCTCGAGGTAGTTGATCTTGCGAGCGAGATGGCCGCGGCGCCAGACCCCAAGGACAAGTTGAACCTGCTTTGCGGGACTCAGAGGACCGACGGGCGAAGACTGCGCAAGACCCTGGCGCGAGACGATCTGGACAGGACGACGCGTGATTTCCTGACCGATGTGCTCAGGTCTCACGAGGAGACGGCCGCGTGGTGCGAGTCCGTGCTGAGTGAGTGGAGTGTCCCTTCGTAGAGTTCATTACGGGGGGCAGTCAGTCGGACTTGTGAGCTCTGACTTCTGACATCAAGAAGAAACAGGCGCCTCTCTCCCAAGAAGGCGCCTGTTTGCAGTTCGCATCATTCGGTCTTCAGCCGGGCAATGAACTACCCCGAAGAATCCTGGCCCTGATGCGGTTGGGCAGTTGTTCGGAGGTCCACTTTCGAGCGTTCTACGACCAACTCATCGCGCAGGGCAATCTCGAGCAGGTCCAGTATCCTCTGCTCGGCCTGTGCTGCCACAACCGCGTAGTTGATGGTCGTCTTTTGGCTCATCATGGCCTTCCTCCACCTTTGTTTGAGCGGCAAACGAGTGTTGTGATTCAGGTTCATTATAGGTTTTCCACGTAAAATGGCCGGGGATACCCCGTACTTCTGCGGGCTTTCTGGCAGAAGTCGGAGGTCTGAGTGCAGACGTCGGAGAAGGCAATCCAATGAGCAAGTTGAGAATAGCGGCCTACCAGATGAGCGTGGGTCCTGATATCGAGGCAAACTGGCAGCGGATAGAAAGCGGCGTGGCACGTGCGGCCTCCGGCGGAGCCCAGTTGGTGGCGCTGCCCGAGTGCGCGGTGTCGGGGTACCCGCCGCTCCATCATCAAAACCGTGCCGAGATAGACACCCGAGCAATAGTGGACATCAACAACCTCGCCCGACAACTAGCGGGTCAACTGGGCATCTGGGTGGTCCTGGGTACGATTATCGAGGATCGCGGTGAGTTGTACAACTCCGCGCTGGTCATCTCTGACGAGGGAGAGACGGTGTTCCGCTACGACAAGCTGCACCTGATGCCCGATGACAAGCGGTTCTTCAGAGCCGGAAGCTCGCTCGGGACTTTCACGATGGCTGGTCTGACGTGCGGAACGCTTATCTGCTACGATGCACGGTTCCCTGAGCCGTTTCGGCAGCTCAGGGATCAGGGTTCCAAGCTGATCGTTAACATCTCAAATGCCTGCGGCGGCGATACCTGGAAAGCGCCGGTGCTCGAGGGAACATATCGAGCCCGCGCCTCTGAGAACTCGTGCTTTGTAGTGGCCGTCAATGCCGCGGGGCCACTTCAGATGGCAACGTCGCGCATCTGCAATCCGCTGGGACTGGATCTGGCGTCGGCCAATCAGGATCGGGAGGAACTTATCTTCGCGGACATAGATCCGTCGGAGGCAGACACCGGCTACTACTACGACAAGCGAAGAGATATTTGGGGCTGAACTATCGTGATGAGACCGTCTGGACTTGCACGGACCAGTAGACGATGTCGAGGTCACTGTCTGTGATCGAGTGCGCGTCGGAGTCATCATCTGAGTACAGCCTGTCCGTCCGCGTGTCGATGTTCACGTAGTCCTGGCCGCTGGGGCCAAGCCCATCAAACTGCCGTGTGGGATAGAGCTGGTTGGGGTCGATGGCCAGCTCATTGGTTGTGATGAAGTTGATGTCGAGCTGCTCGATAAGAGTGGGATCGTCTATCTGAGCCTGGTTGACCGCAATTTGGGCGAAGTCGATCACGAACCGGATCGTCGAGCCGCCGTCCAGCAGTTCGTAGCGGATCGGCACCTGGGGATTATCATACTGCAGCAGGAAGCTCCCCGGCACCATGCGGTATATATAGCCACCGGGATTGGCTGAGTCGTATTCCAAGAATGAAGTTACGCCTCGGCTTGTGTCGGCATCCCTGGATGTGACCCAGCCGTTACCGCCGTAGGGTGGAAAAGCAACAGCCCAGGGGCCGGTGTTGGAATCGCCGTCGTTGTCGATCGCTATGAAGTAGTAGTGCGGCCTGCTGTCGGGGCCAACTGGCGTTATGCCGCCCCTGACCTGCAGCGTCACCACGAGCTGCTTGCCGGTCTGAGGCGGCGTCGAGGGAAACCTCGCACAGCCGCTCAGCGTAGATAAAGCTATGGCGGAGGCAAGTGCAAAACAGAGCCTCATCGCGAAAGCCCGAAGCAAGCGAAAGCCCGAAAGGGAGAAGACGAATCGCGAAAGCCAGAAAGCCAGAAACCGGAAAGGGGCCTCGTGCTTTTCGTGCTTTCGGATTCTTCGTGCTTTCGTGACGAGATAATCAGCTCTCATGGTCAGAACACATTATATCGCAAACAGATGAGTAAACGTAGCCTTGCACTATCCGCAATAGCTGGACTGATTCTGGCGGCGGCGATGCCGAAGCCCGGCATATGGGCGGCCGCGTGGTTCGGTCTTGTGCCGCTTCTTTTGGCGTTGCGTGGCAGCCGTCCCCGCAATGCCGCACTCTACGGGCTGATCACCGGCTGCGTCTACTACGGCATCATTCTCCACTGGCTGACGGTTTTCGGCTATCTGCCGTGGGCATTGGTGGTCCTCAAGGAGGCTTTCTGGCTGGCTCTGTTTGCCGTTGTGGCGTCACGGCTGATGCCTGGAATGATCGGCTGGTGGGGCTACCTGGGCATTCCGGCGGCTTGGACAGCGCTTCAGTGGGCGCGCGTGCTTGGACCGCTGGGCTTCACGTGGGGAAGCCTGGCTCACACGCAGGCGGACAATACTCCCATAATCCAGATCGCGGCCCTCACGGGCCCCTGGGGGATCGACTTCCTCATCTGCCTCTTTAGCCTGGCCATGATGGGCACGTATCTGGCAGCCCGCGAGCGAAGACGCTTCAGGCCTGCGGGAGTGATTGCCCTGATAGTGGGCGCTGCCTGGATCGGCGGGTTCGTGATGCTCGACAACGGCAAGTCGGGCTACCAGTCCGTCAAGATCGCGATCGTGCAAGGCAACACGCCCCATGAGATCAACGCCTCGCCGGATTACGCCGTGGAGTCATACCGCACGTACGAGCAGTTAAGCCGTTTGGCCGCCGAGGGCAAGCCCGACTTCATTGTCTGGCCCGAGACGACGATTCCTGAGGACATCACTCCTGACACCTGGGGAGGCCTGATCTCCCGCCTGGCTCGTGAGACCGATACCGGCTACATAGTCGGCGGGTATGATGCATCCGGGCGACCACAGAGCTATAACGGCGCCCACTTCTACGACCGCCAAGGCCGCAAGCTGGGAGTCTACCACAAGGTCCACCTCGTCCCCTATGGCGAGTACGTCCCGCTGCGCGATCGCATGCCGTGGCTCAAGCGGTATGGCATTCGCGACGTCGATGTCCGCCCAGGCGAGTCGCATGACCTCGTTCAAACAGACATTGGCAAGCTCGGCACAATCATTTGCTTCGAGTCGCTTTTCCCAGCTGTCGCAAGGCAGGAGGTCTCGCGCGGAGCGGAAGCGCTGGTCATCATCACCAACGACGCGTGGTTCCTGCAGACCCAAGCCGCGCGGCACCACATGATGATGGCAAAGCTGCGAGCAGTTGAGAATCGTCGTTGGGTAGTCCGGGCGGCGGCGACGGGTATCTCGGCCGTGATCGATCCCTACGGCAGGCCGCAGAGCCAACTGCCGATCTTCACACAGGGGATTCTGACAGGCACCATAGCCCGTCTGCAAGGACTGACACCCTACGCGCGGTTTGGGGACTGGTTTGCGTTTGGATGTATGGCTGTTCTGGCTGGATGCCTGGTTCGGTGCAGGGGCAAGCACATAACGGAAGGCTAGTTCTTGCCCAGAGGCGATTTCGGCAGACCGAACAACTCCCTGACCACGTCCAGCTTCTCCTCGCCGTCGTTGGCGGCGTATTCCTTGAGCCGGATCAATGGATCATGCATCAGCTTGTTGGCGGTGCTCTGCAATGCGCGCTGGATTCGGTCGAGATCCTCTTCCGGGAGATGGCCCAGCTTAGCGAGACACCGCTCCCACTCACCCGCGTAAACAGCATCGAACTTCTCTCGAAGCTGCTTGATCAGCGGCACCGCCTCCATCGCTCGCAGCTCGGCCATGAACGCCGCAGTCTCCTGCTCGACGATAGCTTGGACTTTCTCGACTTCGGCCTCGCGCTCCGCCCTGCACCTGTCAACGGCAAACTGCAGATCATCAATGTTGTAGACGAACACCCCGCCTAACGTCGCGACCGCAGGCTCGACGTCACGCGGCACAGCGATATCGATCAGGAACATCGGCGCGTGGCAGCGCGACTCCATGACACGCTCGACCACAGAACGCGTGATGATCGGCTTGCGGGAAGAAGTTGAGCTGATCACCACATCGGCCTGTCCCAGCGCATCCCCCAGCGACTTGTAATCGACCACCTCAGCCTGCAGTTCCTTCGCAAGCGGCTCAATATTGGCGCGGGTGCGATTGGTTACGAGTATCCTACTTATCCCGTTAGCCCGCAAGTGAGTCGCGGCCAGCTTGCTCATCTGGCCAGCGCCTATGAGCAGTGCCGTCCGCCCCTCAAGCGTTCCCAGAACCAGCCGGGCATGCTGGGCCGCTGCGGCGCCGATGGAGAATGCCCCGCTGGATATCCTCGTCTCCGCCCGCGCCCGCTTACCAACCGCTATGGCACGCTGGAAGAGCATGTTCAGGACTCCGCTAGTGAACGAGTGTTCATCCGCCAGACAATACGCGTTCCGGATCTGGCCGAGAATCTGAGTCTCACCGAGAGCCAGTGAGTCCAGCCCGCAAGCCACCTCAAACAGATGCTCTACGGCGTGATGCCCAGCCTTGCAGTAGACGCTCTCTTCAATCTCAGCTGCCGTAAGCCCACCCAGTCCGGAGAGAAACTTCATCAGAACGGCGTCATCCTTGCGGGTGTTGGTGACAGCGTAGAGCTCCGTTCGGTTGCAGGTGGAGACGACACAGATCTCACGCACGTGGGGGCTGCTGCGCATAGCGGTCAGTGCTCCGGTGATCTGGGTATCATCTACCGCCAGCCGCTCGCGCAGCTCGACCGGCGCTGACTTGTGATTGACACCAACTACGACTATATGCACCCGAGCGCCCTTTCTCTGGCTTCTTCGCACCTGCCTTCACGCAGCAGCTCTAGTATTCCAACGTTAAGCATACGATCAAACACCGCTTCGCGCTCTTTCTGAGTCGCGTAGGCTTCCTTCACCCGAGCGCGCATCTCGCCCATCAGATCAACCAGTTCTCCGTACTCCGGTCCATACGCCGCCTCAAGTTCGCGCCTGATGCGCTTGCTCAAAGCCGGGCTCTTGCCCGATGAGATTATGGCGATCATGAGATCCCCGCGGCGAACGACCGAAGGCGCGATAAATGAACACAGCTCAGGATCATCGACGACGTTCACCAGTGCGCCTTCTTGTAATGCGGCGCGCTGCACCGCCGCGTTCACTTCCGCAACGTCGGTGCAGGCAAACACAAGGGCGCATCCGGAGGCGTCGCCTTCACGGAACTCCCGCCGCTCAATCCTCACGCCGCCAATCGGTTCGATGCCTTGATCCACTTCAGGCGAGATCACGGTGACCTCGGCTCCCGCATCAACCAGCGACTGCACCTTGCGGCGGGCGACCTCTCCACCCCCCACCACCAGGCACTTCTTCCCGGCCAGATCAATCGCTACTGGATAGTAAGCCATCAGTCCTGTCCGTCACGTTCGCTGTGTCGTTCTTCCGCGGCGGAGTTTCTCTTCCGGCATCCCGGTGTCTGTGCAG
>CAZFYZ010000024.1:0-41652 GCA_964523735.1 uncultured bacterium
AGACGTGGGAGGTCAGCAGGTAGTTGAGCGAGGCCACGGGCCTGCGCCACGCCACACGCTTGGAGGCCTTGAGCCACTTGGCGTGCTGGTTGAACATCGAGTCCACTATGTGGATGAATGCCTCGTAGCAGTTGAAGAGCCCGTGACGGCCTGTAAGCAGATAGCCCTCCAGCCAGCCCTCGCACGTGTGCTCGCTCAGAATCTCCATCACTCGACCTGTTGGCGAGAGGCGGTCGTCGGTCGGAAAAATCTCCGCGTTCCAAGTGCGGTCGGTAACGTCCAACACATCACCCAGGCGGTTGGAGGTAGTCTCGTCCGGGCCCATTACGCGGAAGTTGGACGGGTTGCGCTTCATCACATCTCGGAGGAACTTACCGCAGATGCGAGTAGCTTCGGCTTCCACGGCGCCGGGCTTTGGCACATCAACCGCGTAATCGCGGAAGTCGGGCATGCGCAGGTCATGCAGCAGAACGCCCCCGTTGGAGTGGGGATTGTCGCTCATACGGCGGGTGCCTCTTGGCGGCAGTTCCGCCAGTTCGGGGATCAGGGTGCCGTTCTCGTCGAACAGCTCCTCCGGTCTGTAGCTCTTTAGCCACTCCTCGAGCAGCTTCAGGTGTTCGGGCTTGGTGGCTAGCTCTGCCAACGGAACCTGATGTGAGCGCCAGGAGCCCTCGGTCTGTTTGCCGTCTACTTCCTTTGGGCCGGTCCAGCCCTTGGGGGAGCGCAAGACGATCATTGGCCACCTGGGCCTGTCCTTCGCGCCATTCTCGCGGGCGTGCTTCTGGATGCCTCTGATCTCCAGTATCGCGGTGTCCAAAGTCTCCGCCATGAGCTGGTGCATAGTGGCGGGATCATCGCCCTCCACGAAGTAGGGCTTGTAGCCGTATCCCTCGAACAGGTCGTGCAGTTCGTCGTGGCCTATACGAGCCAACACAGTCGGGTTAGCGATCTTGTAGCCGTTCAGGTGCAGAATCGGGAGCACGGCGCCGTCCACCGCAGGATTCAGGAACTTGTTGGAGTGCCAGGAAGTGGCCAGTGGGCCAGTCTCGGCTTCGCCATCGCCCACCACGCAAGCGGCTATCAGGTCCGGGTTGTCAAAGACAGCTCCGAAAGCGTGGGAGAGCGAGTAGCCTAGCTCGCCACCCTCGTGGATCGAACCCGGGGTTTCGGCGGCAGTGTGGCTGGGGATCCCGCCCGGGAAAGAGAACTGCTTGAACAGCTGCTTCATTCCTTCGGCGTCCTGAGAGACATTCGGGTAGAGGCGGCTGTAGGTGCCCTCCAGGTAGGCATTGGCTATTATCGCCGGCGCGCCGTGGCCCGGTCCGCAGACGTAGATCATGTCCAGGTCGAAGAGCTTGATCAACCGATTCAGGTGGACGTAGATGAAGCTTAGGCCGGGGTCGGAGCCCCAGTGACCAAGCAGCCGGCGCTTCACGTCGTCGAGCTTCAGTGGCTCACGCAGGAGCGGGTTATCCAGCAGGTATATCTGCCCCACGCTGAGATAGTTGCAGGCCCGCCAGTAGGCATTCATCTTTCTAAGCTCGTCGTCGGTAAGTGGACCTCCGCGAGTGGCACGATCGGTGGTTCTGAGTTCCATATCAACCTCCAGGTTGTCTATACCCGAACAGTGAGGGAGTTGTACCATGCGACCGGGCGTAGTGTCAATAGTGGAAGGAAAGGCGGAATCCCCAAAGAAAGAAAGACGGAAGACCTAAGTCCCGTCGGCCCGGTAGAGAATGTGGTGGCGCTGTTTGAGACCGGGTACGAATAGAGGTGGAGGCGGGGCTCGAAGGTCCGGTTCCGAGCGAGCTTAGAAAGGAATGTGCCCAATGCGTTACGTGAAGCAGCGAAAGGTTGTGGTTGTTGTTGCGGTGCTTGTCGTGGCTGCCGTGGGCGTGGCCGTTGCTGTTGCGCCGGCCGGCAATTCGCTAACGGTTATGGTTATCAGCCAGCGGTTACATGGGGCGTTTCCGGTAGTCGCGCGAGTAGGTGATCAGTTCAAGATCACTCTGGATTCGAACCCTACGACGGGGTTCAAGTGGCAGCTCGCGACGAAGCCCAACCAGAACGTCGCAACGAAAGTTTCCAGTGTCTACAACCCGCCCGCGCAGTCGATCCCGGGGCGCGGAGGTTCGGAAACCTGGACGTTCAAGGCAGTAGGCCGGGGCAAGACGGCCATAGTGCTGAGCTACGACCAGCCGTGGGAGAAAGGCACGAAGGGCGAGCGGACACAGAAGTTTGAGGTCGAGGTGCGGTAGCCGAGCTCCCACAATGGGGCCGGATATTGATGGGGATGCGGCTACGCCGTCATCACTGGCCAACAGTTGGTTGTTTCCGGACACCCTGTCCCGAAACGTATCTGCAGGGGCTTCGGGACAGGGTGTCCCGAAGCAACAGGTTAGCGTGCCGCCTTGCCCGCGTCAAACGCCTTCAGATTCAGCTCCAGGAACTTGGGCTTGACGAGCGCGGTGATGGCTTGTCGCCAGATCGAGTCATCGATGTCGAGATGTCTTGAGAGAGCCCCGATCATCACCACGTTGACCACGCGCACGTTCCCCAGTTCCTGCGCGATCCTGAGCGCCGGGACCAGCTCGAGCTTGTTGAACCTCGACTTCAGGCGGTCGTCGAGATCTGCCGGCCATTCAGCTTGCCCGCTGGAGACAGTCACCGGCTTGATCTCCTGGTCATTCACGAGCGCGATCCCGTCGGGCGACAGGAAGTGCGCGAATCTTAGCGCCTCGAGCTTCTCGAAGCTCACGAGTAGGTCAGTCCCGCCGATCGCGATCTGAGAAGAGTAGACCTTTTCGCCTACCCGCACCTGGCTTATAACGCTCCCTCCGCGCTGAGCCATGCCGTGCACTTCGCTCTTCTTCATGTCCTTACCGGCAAGCAATGCCACCTGGCACAGAATCTCGCTGGCGAGCAGCGTTCCCTGCCCACCAACTCCGACCAACGATATGTTAAGCGTACCACTCACGACGAGTTCTCCCTTCAGCGCCTTCACCCATTCAGCGTTTCACCGACTCCGCGATTGCCCCGAACTTGCAGAGCTGCACACACATCCCGCAGCCTACGCAGAGAACCGGGTTGATCCGGGCCTTGCGCTTCTTTGGATTGTCTGGATCGGTGTCGCCTAGCTCAATAGCAGGGCAGCCGAGCCTCAGGCAGGCTCCGCAGGCTTTGCAGAGCTTGGGGTCGATCTCATACTGCGCGGTCGGCCTGGTCTTGCGGTGCAGAATACACTCGCGCTTGCTTACGACAACCGAGGGCTCTGGAGCGTCCAGCTCCTCTTTGAGCACGTTGTAAGTCATATCTAGGTCATAGGGATCGACCACGACTACGCGCTTGACACCAACTCCGCGCGCAATATCTTCGATCGTGGTCTCTGTAGTCTCCTTGCCCATCAGCGTGCGGCCAGTACCGGGGTTCTCCTGGTGACCGGTCATAGCGGTTGTGCGGTTGTCTAGAACGACCGTTGTGCTCTGGCCTCTGTTGTAGACAACGTTCAGGAGGCCCGTAATTCCCGAATGAAAGAACGTGCTGTCGCCGATCACAGCGGCCACGCGGCCAGTCTGTCCGGCTTTCTCAAGGCCGTGGGCGTTGCCGATGCTTGCGCCCATGCACACGATCGTGTCCATGGCATCCAGCGGCTTGAACGCGCCCAGGCTATAGCAGCCGATGTCACCAGTCACCAGCGCCTTGAGCCGGTTGAGAGCATAGAACACGCCGCGATGCGCACAGCCCGGGCAGAGGACTGGTGGCCTTGCCGGCAGGTCTCCGATCGCTTGGGCCGGGCTCAGTGGCGAGCGGCCTTCGACTTCAGCCGCCAGGCGTTCAAGTCGATCCGGGCTCAGTTCGCCGATCCTGAGGGTGAGGGCGGGGCGCTCTACCCGCATTCCCATCGCGAGCACCTGCTCTTCGATATATGCATCGCCCTCTTCCACTACGTACAGCTTCTCAACCGAGGCTGCGAACTCGCGAATCAGCTTCTCCGGCAGCGGGAAGGTCACTCCGAGCTTAAGGATCGATGCCTCCGGGAACGCCTCGCGCGTGTAGCCGTAGCCGACACCGCTGGTGATGATGCCCGTCTTGCCGCCTCGTTCGATTGCTTGCAGCGGCGACTTCTCGGAGTAATCCTTTAGTCTCGCCAGCTTCTCCTCGAGCGCCACTCGCATCCGCCGGGCGATCATCGGCACCGGGACGGTCTTGACGATGTCTTTCTCATACTTGCGCTGGCCCCGCGGCAGGCGCTCAAATGATCCCAGGTCGACAATGCCGGAGGAGTGTGAGGTTCGTGTAGTCGTGCGGATGATCACGGGGACCGAGAACTCCTCGGAGATCTCATACGCCAAAAGTACCATGTCGTAGCACTCCTGGCTATCCGAGGGCTCCAGCAGGGGCATTCGACCGAACTTGGCTATGTTGCGGTTGTCCTGCTCGTTCTGTGAGCTGTGCATCCCCGGGTCATCGGCGGTGATCACAACCAACCCACCGTTCGCGCCAAGATAGGCGAACGTCATGAGCGGGTCCAGCGCGACGTTGAGCCCCACGTGCTTCATTGTAGTCAGCGCTCTCGCCCCGGAGAATGAGGCGCCGATTGCGACCTCCATCCCCACTTTCTCATTCACGGACCATTCGCAATAGATATCCGGGAACTTGGCGACGTTCTCGAGGATCTCGGTCGAGGGAGTGCCGGGATAAGCAGCGGCGACCTGAACCCCTGCGGCCCACGCCGCATGCGCGATGGCCTCATTTCCCGATAGGACTTTCTTGTTAGCGGCAACAGCCTGCATTTCCACCTCACGCGCGCTCCGGAAGGCGCAAAAACGCGCTCGTGCGTACGTGCAAACACGCCCGAGCGCGACCAGTAGCTCTACCTATTTATAACACGGCGCAGGGGGGATTGGCAAGGAGGACGCCACGGTGGGGATCGGGCTGGGGGAAGAGGAGGCTCAGCCCGATCCCTTTGCCACAGGGCGCGTGGCTAGTTCATCACCTGAATGTCAGACTGTGTCCGCACTCGCAGCGCGCGGGTTATGGCGCCGGAGTTGATCTCGCATGAGCTGATTCCAGTCACCTCAACGAACTTGTTCACTGCAGGCGTGGTGAGTGAGCCACACTTCACCTTGATATTGGCCATCGGCTTCGCCTGCAGTATGAAGTAGCCGCTGCCGACGGACGTCACCTTTCCCCAGGTCTTCACGAGCAAGCCAATGTTGTTGAGCCCGGCAGCTCCTGTGATCCCTGGAGTGTAGGTGTTCATTGGCCCACCGCCGAGGAAATCGCCACGGATCCCCAGCGGTGCGGGCGGATTGTCCATCACCCCTGCGGGCGAGAGAATGTTGGCGCCGATCTGCCGTTCGCCATCCGATACGGACATCGGTCCGCTCACGTCAACAACCTCTCCCACGTCAACATGCGTGGGGGAGACCACCTTGATACCACTCGTGCGGTCCTGTTCCTGCACGTAGAAGAAGTCATTGAAAGCGGCTGTCACGATCTTGCCTCGGAGAGAGACCAGCGTGCCGATCGCCAGTTGCTTTGCATCCGATATTGTGGACACGTCCTGCGGGGTCGAATCGGTGAGAGTCACTGCGCAGACGCAGTTGGCGTAGTTCTCATATCTGGAGTAAAGAACCATCCCGCCATTCGAGTTCATGAAAATCAGCGGCTCCAGCGTCGGCAGCAGGTCAGATACCAGCGCGCTCTCGGGATACGGTGACACCACTCCCGCCGCCGAGACCGTCGTCTGATACACATCAGCGTTCCCCTGGTAACTGGATCGGTAGTCCTCCCAGCATACCTGGAACTGAGTCCCGTCCCAGCAAGCCCCGGGGCACGAGCGGTAGGCAGGCCCCCCATTGATCCCGATCCCGGTGGCGTCGAGCAGACTACCCGAAGTCGCCACCCTGCAACCGGTGATCGTGTAGAGATCGGACCAGGTTACCAAGTACTGACTCTGGCCGTAGCATATGGCCGGGGTGAGCTGATAGTAGGATGTTCCGGGGAACTTGATCCCCCCAGTGTCACTGACCGCGCCCGTACTCGTAACTCTGGAACCATATACCAGTGGATAATCGTTGCGGTAGTCCTCCCAGACCACGAAGAAGTTGGTGCGGTCTGAGGCCGCCTGAGGTCTCTTCTGATTGCCGGTGGCCCCACTGATCGCGACTCCGATGGCGCTGACAACGCCGTTGGTGTCCACCAAGGCGCCGTATATGTCGGAATAGTAATATGGCGAGACTGCAAGGCGTGAGTCCTCCCACGCCACCAGGAACTTGCTGCCGTTCGAGGCGACCGTCGGCCGGATCTGGTCGACGATGCTCTGGCATATTGTGATCGGTGAGCTGTCGATGCGTGTCAGGTTCGCTTGGAGCCTGCAGCCACGGATGTCTCTTTGAGTGCTGTTGTACGAGGCATCGTCCGACCAAGTCAGCAGGTACTTCGATCCGTTCCAGGCAATCGCCGGTTCTCTCTGGTTACCGGCGAATGTCCCCGTCAGGTTGACCGCAGCGCTCGTCAGCAGTTGGCCCGCGTGTGATACTCTCGCGCCCATGATACAGAACTTGCCGCTGACCTTCTGGCTCCAGACAACCGCATATTCGGTTCCGTTGTCAGCTACCGCATAGTCGCCTTCATCGCACAGCGCCGACGAGACGAGCGACCCCGGATCTGCCACGCTCCCCCCATCCAACACTCTGGAGAGTCTGCAGTCCGAGTCGGTCGCGCTGACCGTGTTCCAGGTGCAGAAGAAGACGCTGCCAAGGGCTGAGGCGCCGCATCCGTCGGACCCGGCTGCTGCGCTGGAAAGCTGGAACGCAGGCGTGATAACGGAGCCCGTAGTCGTCAGTCTGACTCCTCTCAGGCTGTGTCCGCTGTAGTCTCGCCAGACCACCAGCAGCCTGTTGCCGTTATAGGCGACCGAGGGGATGGCGCCCGCGCTACTTCCGGAGCAGATGGCGATCCCGCCCTTGTCGGAGACCGTGCCGCCCGAGGTAACCCTGGAACCATAGATGTTGGGGATAGTGGAGCTGTTGCGATAGTCCTCCCAGACCACCAAGCATGTTGACCCAAACGACCGAACGCGCGGGTTGGTCTGGATGCCGGCTGCCCCGGCACTTCCGGTGGATGTGCAGGAGATGAACATATCGTTTGCCAGGCGGACGCCGTTCTTGCCGACACGGCACCCGTATATATCGTTTGCCGAAGCCTGCATGTTGCGGCAGTCACTCCACACCACCACGTAGTTGTAGCCGTTCCAGGCAACATCCGGATACAGCTCATTGTCTGTGCGGGTTGCTACCCCCAACGGGATGGACGAGCCGCCGTCGGGAGTCACCAGGCAGCTGTAAATGTCAAATGAAGAGGTTCGTGACTCCTGCCAGACCACGAGCCAACTGGAGTCGCTCGCCGCGACCCGAGGATACGCCTGCACGTTCGCAGTACCGGACAGCAGGAGCCCCTGGGGATCGATCACTTCGCCCGTCGCTCTCACACGTGCGCCGTAGATATGTTGAGCCCCGCTCGAGCGTTTGTCGGACCAGACAACAAGGAAGTCGCGACCGCTCCAAGCCACCGCGGGTTCGCTCTGGTCGCCAGCTGCCGTGCAGACAGCGATCCCAGCCGGGTCCAGCAGTGCTCCTGACTCTGACACACGGGATGCAAAGATGTCCAGATCGCTGCCGCGTCTGTCCTGCCAGACTATGAGTGCCAGGCCTGCGCCCGCGGCAATATCAGCGTTCTCCTGAATCCCCGGGGCAGCGTCATACGAGGCGCACACTCTGACTTCGGTTCCGACAACGGCCGCGTGCAGACAGACCGCGGTCGCGATGAGGAGCAGAGAGACGAAAGCACAAGCGAGACCTTTGTTCCTACCCGGTGTGGACATTGGCAGTCGATCCTCCTTGAAGAGCTGAGTGGCGTGATCTGCAGAAACACCTGCCTGCCAGGCGCAGTGATCTATACCCGCTTGCCTGTCTGCCTAACCTCACCCGGTAGTATTTTCGTGTTATTGTGAGCAAGCTGAGCCATAACCGCGAAATACCGCGACATCCTGCACTGAGTTAGGCGAGCTCAGGCGAAATCTGGCACGTATCTTGCAGGCACATTCACTACAGTGGACTGCACTGTGACAGGTGCGTTGACTTATGGATCAGCCAGCACAAACAGTAGAGCATTGTGACCTATCGCAAGACTAAGGCAAGGAGGATACGACCATGCGAGCGCGGCTATTCGCCGTCACATTGGTTGTGGTAGCCGTAAGCTGCCTGACGGTGTGGTCAGCGGCGCCGGCGGCCGAATCATACAGTGCCACCGTGGTAGCTCAGAAGGTGAGCGAGGTGGCAGGTGACCAGTGGGTCTATACCGTTAGCAACACGAGCACGAACCCCGACTACGTCATCTGGCTGCTGCAGATCGAGGTGGACGAGCAGACGATCACTGCTGGGGCGTCAAGCCCGCAGTATTGGCACGTGGACCTGGATGTGCCGGGACTGGTCTTCTGGTCCACCTCACAATCAGGCGGCTACGTGCAGAGCGGGAGCAGCAACGATGGTTTCCAGGCCTCGTACGAGTCCGAGCCCGCCTACCAATACTGGACCGTAATGTTCAAAAACATCACTGTGCCCGAGGACACCCCTGTGGAATTCGGCGATGTGATCGTGCCTGAGCCAGGCGCGGCCGCGGGCATATTCGTTGGATTGGTATCGCTCGCCGCGCAGCTCACCAGGCGTCGCGAGCGAAAGTAGACAAACGGCCCGGCGATCAGGTTCCGCCGGGCCGCAACTCAAATCTTATCGCCAAAGGCGGTAGAGCGACCTATGACCCCTTGGGGTCGACAATCAGCACCACCTTGAGTTCTACCAGGAACGGAGGCTGGGCTGCCTGGTCAGCGGCTGTCAGTGTGGCAATGTCGTCGTCGCTGATCACCACGTCGCACATATGGTTGCCTCCGGCGCGACCTATGGCTGTGAGAACGAGCGGATTGGACCCAGCACGCGGCGACTTCAGGGCAGCCTCCATCGTGCAGACGTATGCCACCGGCCCGTGGTCCTGGACTTCGTCAGCGCTCATGTTCACGGTGCCCCAGACTTCGTCACCACTGCTATTGCGGATCTTGGGGCTCATGGCCCTCGCGACCTTCAGGCCCAGGCTGTCGATTATCACCGACGTATACAGAGCAACCTCGGGCGCGGCGGGCTGGACAGCCGAATCGACTGAGTCCGCCTCAGCCCTATATGCTTTGGCTTCAGCCATTGCGTTGGCGGCGTCTGCCTTTGCCAGGTAGATCGCCGCATCGGATAGTTCGACCTTGACCATGGCGACGTCCACGGCTTTGGCTGACTTGTTCATCCGGCTCACGTCTGGCATCCCTTTGAGGAGAGCGGAACCGGGTGTGCCCTTGCCGTACATGGGCGCGGCGACAGTAACCTTGGCGATTGTGGAGTTCCCCCGCTTGTAAGAGATTGTGCGAACAACGCGCGCATTCTCGACATACCCCTCGATCTTCTGCCTGAGCGCACTGTTCTGGGCCATGAAGTCCTTTGCCGTCGCTTCGTATGAGATCGATGTGCCTGCGATCAGGGTTCGCAGGTTGGCAATGGCTATCTTCCTGGCTTGCGCGGACGCCTCTGTTTTGGCGCGGTTCCTGTTGGGCTCCTGAGCTGCAGATGGTATGGCGCTCTCGCCGGACGCGTAGAACGTTTCCGTGCCCCAGTCAACCTGCCCGCCAGGCAAGTTCTCCACAAGCGGAGAGAATTCGATCTGTCTGTTTGCTTCGCCGAAACCCGCCGCGGCAGCAGTCAGTAACGCTGCGCACAGCAGAGCTGTTGCCCAGAAGCGGTAGTTGCTCTTCATCAAGACTCGTCCTTTCGTGTCGAAAGAGATTTCACGTTTGCTTACATGTCGAATGAGGTTCTATGGCTTCCTCATGTAATGTATCGGCTGATAGACGCGGCAATCCTTCTACCAGCCAGCAAAAGTCGCGATTGCGCCACGCATGCCGCCTCCCACTTTAGGGGAGGGCTGGGGAGGGGTTCCCACTGATGGTCGTGTATATGCTACCCTCCGACCCGAGTTCCCGGGGCATGTTGCCGGCCGCCCAATCAGCGCAGCAGGCGCTTCGCCCGCAGGCTCTCGAGGAAGCCGAGCTTTCGGTCGACTCGAACGCGGCCGGTCGACTTCGATGTAACGTATGCGTGCAGTCTCAGCCCTCGCCTGACCAGCACGAATCCGTCGCGGCTCTCGCCGATCATCCAGGATCCTCCGGGGCACGGGACGTCGTTCGATGCCAGAATCTGCCCGATCGCGTCACCCGAACCGGGACTGACGAACAGGCCTTCGCACGTTCGGCAGTAGCCCTCTTCGTTCCTGCAACCTCGGCACACGCGTTCGCCGCAGATCGCGCAGGCGTGCCCGTGAGCCTGGCATATCGGCTTGCCGCAGCACGGGCACTTCGTGATATCTCTCTTGCAGCCAGTGAGTCCACAGACCGAGCAGACACGCACACAATCCTGGCAGACCGGCGATTCGCATGTCTGGCATGTGACAGTCACACAGGAGGAGCACAAGTCCTTGCCGCACCCCACGCAAGTCCTGTGGCAGGTCTCGCAGGCCAGGTGGCCGCAGGCGCAGGCGTAGCCGGCGGGCATTTGCCCGTGACAGGAGTGGCACTCGGGTCCCTTGACTTCGCCGGAGACAAGGTCCATCGTGGAGATAAAGGCTATCGATAGCGGGCCCGCGATCGCGGCATATTTGTACTGAGCTTGAGGATACTCCAGTATGGCCGCGCTGACCGGATGAACCACGACCTTGAGCCGGAACTTCTCCTCAAGCTCCGCGATGCGCTGGGCTTTCTCGGAATCGAGCTGCTTGGAGAGGTCCTCGATGTGGGCGAGTGCATCCGGGTTGGTCGACGAAGCCTCCCACTTTGCGGACCGCCTGCGCAGGTCGGCGAGACGCCTCTGACGCTCACCCTGAAGATCGAGCCTCTCTCCTGACAGCGAATCCAGGTAACTGCGCATGATCTCGCCGGCCTTCACAAGAACATTGATCTCTCTCTTGCAGGCGGCAAGGTTGGGGTAGTTGCTGTTGAGACTCCAAATCAGCCTTCTCTCTTGCTCTCTGAGTGGTCTCAGCTTCTCTCGAAACAGCCGCGTCGGATCACGGTTCTGCAACAGCTCCTGCGCGATTTCGTAGCTTCGATTGAGGTCGTCGTGGGCAGCGTCTGCCTCTTCCCGCCTCTTCTGAATCTTCCGCGCGTCCAGGTTCTTGTCGCCGCCCACCGCGTCGGACAACATGTCTTTGTAGTAGCCGTTGAGGCGAACGGTCTCCTGCGCAAGCCGGGCGTCGATCTTCTGCTGCATCGAGTCAGCCCACTCGCGTGCGAAGTCCATGGCTGCGGACTGCGCCGCCTCAAACGCGGACTCAAGATTGCCAGCAGCCTTGGCGGGGATGGGGCACTTCTGCCCGGCGTGGTCAAGCACGATTCTGGGGTCGATCTCGCACTTCTCCCCGGTCGCCAAGTCAATGGCCGTGCTGAACAGGCGATCTTCGTCTTCGTCAGTCACCAACGACACTCGGAAACTCGTCAGCAGCAGATCGCGGGTCGTGGTCTGCGAGTTCACCAGCCGCGCCTCGGCGTTGGCGAGAGTCAGACCCGGAGAGGGCGATGCAAGCGCGGCGGGCTCGAACCTGATGGCTCCCAGGCCTCCCCGCGTGCGCACGGCGGCCAGAATACGCTCGAGCACGTAGCTGCCGGGGACCACCAGCTCAACACCATCGTCTACGTCCTCTGGCCTGAACGCAAGCCGAAGTGAGGACCGCCCGTCAAACAGGTCGAGCGCGTTGGATGGAATCTCCACGTTGGCGTGCCCGTCGAGTTCGGTGACACTCAGCCCAAGTCGGGCCAGAGCATCAACGCAGAACATGCGTAGCCTGGTCGTTGCCTCCTGCGCCATACTCAGACCGGCTCCTTCGTCGTCTGGAACGGTCCCCGCCTCGCGATCAGCCTCTCACACAGAACATTCACGCTCACTTCCCCGACAAGCTCCAGGTGATAAACTGGCTTTGCGGCCGCCTCAAGGACTGGGCAACCCGCCTTTGCGTCAAGCCGATGCGCGTGAAGGGCGCTGATCAGGCCGGACTCCTTGTGCAAGTAAGCATCAAGTATGATTCCTGTCCCCGGCTCGTGGTCATCCCGTCGCTTAACGTCCAGATAGCAGCAGTTGGAGCACTCCAGCGAGATGTTGACCTGTGTCAGCGTGCCGTGGCTGCTCCCAAGATATACTATGTCGATCAGAACAGCGTCGAGGTCCTCACTCAGAGTGAGCCTATCAACGTTCCCGGCCCCGACATACTCTGCTATCTCGTCCCACTCGACTTCCAGCATCTAGCGCCCCTACTCAAACAACTTCGAGACCACCATCTCGGCCTCTTTGATCTCGGCGAAGCGGTTCCGCGCGCTGTCGATACGGTCGCCGAGCTCGCGCAGCTTCCGCTTCGCGTCATCATCACTCGCCGACTCGAACCATATCTTCCTCAGCTGCCCCTCGAACGACTCCTCCGTCTCCATGTTGCCGAGAATCAGGTCCAGCTCGCCAACTACGAGTTCAAACATCCTGATCTTCTTCGTCAGCAGTTCCAGCAGGTAAGCTTCGAACGTGTTCTCCACGGCGAGGTTGAAGACGAACACCTCGCGCTTCTGCCCCAGGCGGTGAATCCGGCCGATTCGCTGCTCGATCAGCATCGGGTTCCAGGGCAGGTCGTAGTTTACCATCACGTTGCAGAACTGCAGGTTGCGACCTTCGCCGCCGGACTCAGTGCTCACCAGCACCTGCGCGTCGCCCTGGAATGCCTGCACTGCGCGGTTCTTCTCCGCCGCGGTCATCGACCCGCTGAACTTTGCGACAGAAACGCCGTTGAGCTTGAGAGCCTCCACAATCAGCGACTGACTCTCAGTAAACTGAGTGAAGACGAGGACCTTGTCCTCCGCCTTCTCAACTATCCTGCACACGGCATCGACCTTGCAGTGCGTTCGGATCGACGCCGCGAGCCTCGTGAGCTCGCTGAGCGGCAAGACGTCCTGCGGCGCCGTGTTCTCGTTCGATGCCAGCTTCTGCAGAGTTGCCCATGCCGCCGCCGCACTGCTGCATACTTCGCGCTGAAGCAGGGCCAGAGTGAAGCGGTCCGCGGCAGTCGCTCTACCAGCCCGCATGAAGTCGCGCACGGCATCGTAGAGCCTCCACTCCTCCTCACTGAACCTCACCTGATAGGTGTAAGCCGTGCGCGGGGGGAACTTGACGGAGACCGATGCCCGCCGGTTACGGATCATCACATCGCTCAGCAGAGTCTTCAGCTCGTCCCAGTTACGCGCCCGCAGGCGGTGGCTCGGGTCGATGTAGCGCTGGCGGAACATCCGGTAGGTGCTCAGCAGCCCCGGCTTCAGCAGTGTGATCAGGCCATAGAGCTCGCTGAGGTCGTTATGAACGGGGGTCGCCGTGAGCATCAGCATGTACTTGCGCTTGATCGAGTTGACGAACTTCCAGCCTACCGACGCCCTGTTTCTGAGCTTGTGCGCCTCGTCGATCACGAGCAGGTCCCAACCTTGCTCGACGATCTCCTTCGCGTGCTCGGGGCGCTTGGCGAGGTCCAGTGAGGCAATGATCCTGTCCCCGGTCCAGTCCTCGAGCCCGTCGGCCACGATGAACTCCTCGTTGAACTTGCTCTCCATCTCCTGCTGCCACTGAAGAGTGAGCGACGCTGGCACCAGGATCAGAGTCTTCCGCGCCAAGCCTCTGATCAACAGCTCCTTGAGGATGATCCCGGCCTCGATAGTCTTTCCAAGCCCGACCTCGTCAGCGAGCAACGCCCGGCCACGCATGCGCCGGAGAGCGGTTAGCACGGCGTGTATCTGGTGTGGATATTCGTCGATGTTGTTGAGGTCCAATGAGAGGAGCTGGTCGAATCCCGGCGATAGCGCGATCTCCTCCGCCTGCATCCTCAGCCGGAACCACTCCGGAGTATCGACGTGCCCCTTCAGAAGATCACCGAGGAGCTTGGAGTAGGTGTCCTGGTCGAAGCGAATGACGGAATCAGGCACCGGCGCCACCTACATCGTTGGTGATCTGTCGCACCTCGGCTATGGCGTCAGCTTCGGCTTTGGTCTCGCTCACTTGCTCCTCAAGTAGGTCTAGGGCAACGCGGGCAGGCTCTGCATCGGTTTCCATCAGGGCCCGCTCGATTGCCAGCCGAGCATCTGCGTCCCTGGCGCGCGCTACCAGAACGCTTCGGCGAATCTCAAGCTCATGCAGGGTTGCCTCGAGTCTTTCGATGCCCCGCTGAGCGGCTTCATATGAGTCATCGCCGACGTCGGACCCAGGGGCCAACCGCTTGCGCGCAAGATCAGCGGCCAGCATCTGCAGCCGAGCCTCGGTCAGCTTGCGGCGCATGTCGGCTGTGACCGCGTCAATGAGCCGATCCGGATCAGCAGGCCTTCGTCTGGCAAAGAGTGTAGACAGCCAACCTCGCATAACTACCTCAGGGCGTTCCGGCCCTCAGGGGCCGTCATCTCCGGCCTTGGGCGGGCCGAAGACCTGGTTCATGCGTTTTCCACCAGATAGTGTTCTCCGCTTGGGTGACGAAATCCTGATCATGTGGCAAGCTCAATATCCGGTCGCCACGCGACCGTCGCCAGACGCACGCCCCGCGTTTCCGATGGGCCACTCCCGATCCTCGCAAAATTGCTGAGTTTTCTCAGCCCGCCAACAGGTCGTTGGCACGATTCTTGCAGCGTAATGGAGTGACACAAACATCTTTTTCTCCTTCCCAAAGTGTTGTGGCAACTAAGCGCTGAACGGGGCTTTCGCCTCAGGAAGCGGCCCGCGGGACGATGTCCGGCGGGATTTCTTTTTATGTGCCCACGCGCTGCGCCAGGTCTCTTCTTGTACAAATCCCAGCCACTCTACGAAAACCATATTGACAGTATCGAAATCGCATGGTATACAGTAAGTAACAGTGCCGGCGACGTCGCCGGTATCGTCACCACATCCTGAATACGATAGCTGACTCTAGTTCACGCGGATGGTTGTAAGGTGACTTCCAGAAGCCCATATCAGCTGTAATGCAAGACAGATATCCGATAGAAAGAGGTGATGGAGAGAACAAGCTAAGAAAGCCCGTGCAGCCGAGAGGCGTAGGGACCGGGAACTACCAGAAGACAGCTCACCGATGCGCATACCACGCACGAGTGAGCCTGATCTACAGACACTTCGAAGGAGGAAAGGACAACAAAGATGAGTAGACTATCGACAACCACACTGATTATCGCCGCAATCTGCGGCCTGTGCATGGCCATTGGGCCAGCCGCTGCTACGACCTGGGACGCCGCTGGTAACTTCGCAACCAACGGCGGAACCAGTGCATTCTCCTACGGCTACGTTGACGACGCTCAACTGAACAGCAACGCGTTTACGGCCTACACGATGTATGGAACGTTTGGCCCGCTCCTCTCGTGGTCGATGGATGAGAACACCGGTGCTCTAAGCAAGGGTGGCCTATGGTGGAATCCATCGCCTGATCCTGTCGCAATGAGCCATCCCGCGACGTTCCTCGGCAACCAGCTCGGCTATCACACCGGTGTTGCCGATCTTGCCAGGCCGACGGTCCGCTGGACTGCTCCCACGACTGGGTGGGTTCTGGTAGAGGCGATGGTGGCCGGCGCCGACTGGGCTGACGTTACGTCCACCGAAGGCCACATCCGCCACAACGGTCTTGTTCTCTGGAGCGACAACGTTAACGGCTATGCCGGAGGAGTGCCTGGCTATCCCGACGCATTCGTGCATCCCAACATCCCTGGGGCGAAGCACACAATCAATTACTCCGGCACGATCTTCGTCAATGCCGGCGACGTGATTGACCTCGTGGGAGGCGCACAAGGAGCCATCCCCGGCGATAGCACCAGGCTGGCTTACACGATAACCGCCGTTGTTCCGGAGCCGTCCTCGCTGGTTGCTATGTTCACAGCCCTTGCCGGCTTCGGCGGACTGGCGTTCAGACGCAGAAGACCGTAACTGCGGAGAAACGTGAACTAACTAGGCATTATCGCTGTCCAGTGGGCATTCTGCTGGACAGCGGCTTCTATCAGACAAGTAGAGATCGGAGATGAGGAGAAAGGAAATGAGCAAAGCTTTATTGCTGACGCTAAGCGTGCTTATTGCATGCTGTGTCTGCCTAGTCGCCGTTCCATCAACGGCAACGACTTGGGACGCCGCTGCTGCTGATTTCTCAGTCAACGGCGGAGCCAGCGCATGGTCTTACGGCTACGTTGACGAGGGGCAACTGAACAGCAACACATTCACGGCCTACGCGGCGTACGGCACGTTTGGGCCAATGCTTGAGTGGGCGGCCGATGATACGGATAACCTGACCAAGGGTGGCATATGGAAGAACCCGTCGCCCGATCCTGTGTATGTGGGCCATCCCGCGTGGTACGCCGGCAACCAGCTTGGCTATCATCCTGGTGTTGCCGATCTTGCCAGACCGACAATCCGCTGGACAGCCCCGGAGAGCGGATCAATGCTCGTTTCCGTCACGGTATCGGGTGCGGATCTCAACGGGTCGTCCTCCGAAGGCCACATCCGCCACAACGGGACGGTTCTGTGGGGCGGTAACGTTAACGGCTACGCCGGCACACCGCCTACGTACGAGGGCGCATCCGGAACCTCGCCCTCCATAGAGTATTCCGACACTATACAAGTGACGGCTGGTGACACTATTGACCTTGTGGGAGGCTCACAAGGAGCAATTCCCGCTGACAGCACAAGATGGTCGTTCGTCATCAGCACTGGCCAGCCCGGCGTCGTATCGGGTGTCGTCAAGTTTGCGCTGGCGGGCAGTTCCGGGATAGCCGGCGTGCCGGTGACGATCTCACCCGGATCCTACTCTCCGGCCATAACTGACGGCAGCGGGAATTACTCCTTCACGGTGCCAGCCGGCGACTACACAGTCTCGGCCACATACGATGGATTTCCAGCCGCGCAGGCAGCAGCGTCCGTGACTTCGGGTCAGGTGACTACTGCCGACATTCTGATACCTGCCGGCAAGTTCACTGGGACCATCATATCAAGCGAGGCAGGCAATCCACCGATCGAATTGGCGAGCATAGAAGCCGTGGGAACCTCTTTCAGCGCCGCCACGGATGCGGCAGGGCAGTATAGTCTGATCGTGCCTCCTGGCACCTACACCCTGCGCTTCAGCAAGCCGAATTTTGAGCCGGTCGAGGTGTCTGGTGTAGAGATCAGCTCCGGACAGGAGATAGCGCAGAACCAACAGCTAGTTCGGTCCGCGTCAACCACTTGGGACGCCGCCGCGGACTTCTCGCTCACAATCAACGGCAGTCCAAGTGTTTGGTCCTATGGCTACTGCAATGATAACGAACTGGAGGGCGCGGCGTTCACGGCCTACACCACTGCCGGTACCTTCGGCGGGGTGCTCTCAGAGTGGTCGATGGATACCGACGACAGTCTGTCTAAGGGAGCGATCTGGAAGAACCCGACGGCAGACGTCCTGAGCTGCTCATGGCCCGCAAGGTATGCTGGTTACCAGCTTGGCTACCATAGCGGTGTTGCCGACCTTGCAAGGCCGACTATCCGATGGACGGCTCCGGAGGCTGGATCCGTGCTTGTTACCGCCACAGTGTCCGGGGCGGATTACATCGACGTGACGTCCACCGAAGGCCACATCCGCCACAACGGGACGGTTCTGTGGGGCGGTAACGTTAACGGCTACGGTGGTGACCCGCCTGACTATGCCAACGCATTCGGGGCCTCGCCTTCTATCGCGTACTCAGGTGTGATCGAGGTCGCCGACGGCGACACTATCGATCTCGTGGGAGGCTCACAAGGCGCCGTCCCTGGCGACAGCACAAGATGGTCGTTCGTCATAACCACCGCCGAAACCAGCCAGATATCCGGTAAGGTTAGATTTGACGTGCCAGGCAGCGCCGGCATCCCGGGCCTGCCAGTGACGATCACTCCTGGATCCTACCCTGCGGCCGTTACAGATGGTGACGGCAACTACTCCTTCACAGTGCTGCCGGGCGATTATACTCTTGCGGCCACCTATGATGGGTTCCCGCCCGCGCAGGCGACAGTAACCACCACGGCAGGTCAGACGACTACTGCCGATATCCTGATACCCGCCGGCAAGTTCGCCGGGACTGTCCTGTCAAGTCAGGCCGGCAACCCGCCAATAGAGAGAGCCCATGTCGAGGCCGTGGGAACGGCCTTCATCGCCAGCACCAATGCGGCAGGAGAGTACGCCCTGATCGTCCCTCCGGGCACCTACACTCTGCGTTTCAGCAAGCCAGGCTTCGAGACGTTCGAAGTGCCTGACGTCGAGATCGCCTCGGGAGAGGTGATAGCCAACAGCCCGGTGCTGGCCTTCCTCAAGGAAGTGTGGGACGCGAATTTCGACTTCAGCCCGACTGGCGCTGTAATCGGCGAGTGGACGTATGGATACACAGACGCGGCTGAGACGGTTGTCCCTTACGATGTGACAGAGAAGCCTCTGCCCAACACAGACATCTGGCGGACAGACGTCGGAGAAGACAACCAAGACAAACAGGACAACGGCTTCATCGGTAAGCACTTCGGCACGGAGCTTCTGAACAGCAACAACATGATGTACGAGCCGATCAGAGGGTTCTATGAGCCGGGGCAGCTCTTCTGCTTCCCATCTGAAGACTGGGCATACAGGTCAACGATCCGCTGGACCGCGCCGAAGAGTGCGTGGTTCATCGTCCATGTCCTTCTGAGCGGCCAGACAATGGCCCTGAGCGGCGCAACCGCTGATGGCACGCTGCGTGACCAGGATTTTACCGAACTCTACACCTGCAATATCCGCGGGTTCGCCGGGACTTCCGCATGGGAGTACGGTGATAGATTCGGTGACAGCCCCGTGTGTGAAGCCTATCGGTACGCCTATGTGCCCGTTGGCGGCTGCCTTGACCTGATAATCAATGACACCGGCAACACCAACGACTTCGATCTTACCGGCGTTGTGTTCACAGTCGAAACAGCCGAGATCGAGCCAGGAACTGTCGAGGGCTACGTGACATCAGCTCTGGACGGAAGCTACCTGGAAGGCATAGAGATCATCGCCAGCGATGCTCGGTTCAAGGCGGTGACTGATGCAAATGGCTACTACAGCATGCAGGTTCCCTCGTGGGCCAGCACGACTCTTACTGCAACCGGAGTTGGCTACTCGACCGCCAGCAAAACCATATCTGTGCCAGCCAACACCACTACGAGCTGCGATTTTCAGCTCCAGGGGGCCAGACTGCAGGGCTATGTGACCAAGGCCGGCTCCGGCGAACCCATATATGGAGCGATGATCAAGACGAGCGATGGCGCTCACACGACCTACTCCGACTACGATGGCAGCTACAGGCTGCCTGTCGTTGGCGACACCTACGACATCACTGCATTCTACCCGGGCTATGTCACGCAGACGGCCAACATCACGATAAACAACATCATCTCGCGTGACTTCACGATGAGCGAGGAGACTACCATCGACGCCGATCTGGCGGAGGATTTCCTCGTCAAAGTGAACCCGAACTCCTACTGGACCTATGGCTACTACTTTGCGGGCTTTGACCCACTAACGTGGTTGTACTATGACGCGCCCGCAACTGCCGTGCCTGGGGAGGTTCTGGGCTGGGGCGACCCGTTCAATGTCAACGGCGGGTTCATGGTCAAGAACTTCACCAACTCTATCAGGGTCTACTACGTTCCGATGCCTGCTGGGACTCTGCAGTGGCATCCGGGCTGGAGTGATGCCAGGCCCACCGCCATCTGGACCGCGCCCAAGGCGGCTAAAGTAATGGTTAGCTCATCTATAGCGGTCTGCGACCCGCCGGGCGCGGCCTCGACTACTGCCATTGTCCGACACAATGGTAACGTACTGGCGTCCGGCTCTATCAACGGCCTGGGACAGCCTGGGTGGAGTTCGTCGAATGTCGTCGACATCGCTCAGGGCGACACCATTGAGTTCTGTCTAACCTGGGGCGACAATGCAGCCATTCCTGGGGACAGCACCCGCTACGACGGGCATATCGCCGAGGTCTCGCTGATCGATGTCTCATCCATCGTGGACCTCAAGGGGATGGACGACGGGTCTTATGTAAGACTGACGAGCAAGGTCGCCGCCTGTGACGGACTGACCTTTACTGATGGGTTCTACGTCCAGGAAGAGAACCGGACCTCCGGTGTCAAGATAGTACCCAATGTGAACGTCGACGGCGTGGTTGCGGGCTCTCTGATCACCGCAACAGGCGTGTTGCTGACCGACGCCGCGGGGCAGCGCTACATCGAGGCTGACTCAGTGCAGTTTGCGCCGGGCTTGGAGCCGAAGAGCGTGGGCGTCAATAACCGAGGGTTCGCGACAATAGACACTCTCCTCACGACGGTTTGGGGCAATGTGACCGCGGTTGACACCACCGGTCACCAGTACTTCTACGTCGATGACGGAAGCATGTTGACTGACGGCAGCGGCAACGTTGGGCTGCGAATCGATGTCTCCAAGGTTGCCGAACCGGCCGCTATCCAGAGCCTAATGGATAGCCTGACTACTGGAAAGACCATTTCCGTTACCGGTATTGCCGGTCGTGAAGTGGTTGGCGAAGGCACGGCGTCGGTTGTGCGGCCTCGCTCCGCATCTGACATCAATACGAGCTACTAACTAGCTCAAGAACTGGCCACGCCGCGCCCCGTTGAGGGGCGCGGCGTGGCATTAGGCAGGAACAGAGGGCAGGAGCAGGGAGCTGGTTGTGAACGACAGGAAGAATGGATTCACTCTAATTGAGTTGCTTGTTGTGATCGCGATCATCGCGATTCTTGCGGCGATACTGTTTCCGGTATTCGCGGCAGCCAAAGAGAAGAGTCGGCAGACGGCATGCCTGAACAACATGAAGCAGCTCTGCTATGGTTTCCGCTCGTATCTGAACGACTATGGTCGATTCCCCGGGGCAGCCCCCAAGGACGATCTATCGGGCGGACGGAGCAACTGGGTGTTTATCATCCAGGGCTATCCAGGCAGGGATGGTGGCGCCGGCGGTAACCAGGTCAAGAGTGTCAACGTCAAGCTCGGGTGCCTGTTCCCCTACGTCAAGAACAAGGCCATCTATATGTGCCCCTCGGATGCCTTGGGACTGAAGGAGAACTTCGGCATCAGCTACTCTATGAACGCCTGGTTGGGTCTGGAAAGCGGAAACCCGAGATTACTCGAGAGCCAGGTGAGGCGGCCGTCGAAAACGGTGTTGCTGGTTGATGAGGGTTCGGGCGCGAAAAGGAAATCCGATGGCAAGATCTTTCCGATATGTGATGGCTACTTCGGTGACTGGTACGACATGCCTACCGATGTACATATCGGCGGATGCAACTTTGCCTTCTGCGATGGGCACGTCAAGTGGGAGCCGAGCACGCGTTACGACGCACTGATCTACCAGCCGGAATGATGGACCATGAGTTGCCAACAACTTTTTTACCGGCCAACCTGTTCAATTGGCACGATTCTTGCAGGTAGAATTACCAGCAACATCTTTTTCTCCTTCCTAAATGTGTTGTGGCAACTACTCGCTGAACGGGGCGCTAGCCTCAGGAGGCGGCCCGCGGGACGATGTCCGGCGGGATTTCTTTTTGTACAGGGTCGAAAGTTCGAAAGGTACCGGAAGGGAATGACCGCCGCACAGCGAAGATGGCTTGTGTAGATCGAGGCGGGAGCCCAGAGATCGGACGTCGCTCTGAGATCTGTCCTCGCATTCCGGAGGTCTCATGGGACAACCTGTACCACCCGCACCGCGCCTTACCACCATCGGCAACCTGCTCACGCTCGCGAGGCTGGTGCTGCTGCCGATCATCGTAGTGGGAATCACCGCCAAGCTCGGCTATCTCACAGTGGCTGCGATGGCCGTTGCGTTGGTCACCGATCTTCTTGATGGCCGGATGGCGCGCAAGTTCAACCAGCAGTCGATGTTCGGCCGCACACTCGACAGCACTGTCGATTTTGTTCTGATCTACTCCCTCTTCATCGCGTTCTACGCCGCGGGTCGGCTGGAGACCTACCAGTTCATTGTGATCTACGTGGCGATGCTTACCAACCTGATGCTGCAGGTCACGAACCTCGGCACTGGTGAGGCCGAGACCGTCGTCGGAACCAAGTTCCTCAAGCTCACCGGCGCGCTGCAGTACCTCTACCTGCTGTTCCTTGTTGCACGGGAGGTGCTGCCACAGGGCAACACGATCGTGGAATATGCAAACCTCGGCCTGTTCATAGCTCTGGCTGCTGCAGTGGCGCTTTCCAGTGTGGAGTGCATCGTCAAGCTGAGGCGAATGAGATGAACGTGATGGCACTCGACAAGAGTGTTCTGTACTGGATCAACGGGCACCACAACGTCTTCCTGGACGCGATACTGGCGCCGGTTGCCTACGCGGGTGAGGTAGCAGCGATATGGGGTGTCGTCTTCATCGCCCTGATGGTGATAGGCAAGCCCGGATATCGGCACACGGCGCTGTTGATGCTGGTCACGGTGCTCCTGACTGATCGCCTAGTCGCTCATTGTATGGGAGAGGTCTTCGACCGCGACAGGCCCTACGTGGCACTTGAGGGGATTCGTCAGCTTGGCATCCAGTGGAAGAGCGGGTCGTTTCCGTCGGGCCACGCCCACAGCGTCTGCATCGCGGCAATCATACTTGGCGAGCGGTGGCGGCGGCTGATAGTGCCTCTGGTGATCTTCGCGGCTCTAACGTGTTACTCACGGCCCTATTTCGGTATGCACTACCCGATAGATACTCTTGCTGGAGCGGCCGCCGGGACTGCCGTGGGATTCCTGGCGATAGCCGTTGACCGGAGGTGGCTGCGGAGAAAGAAGGCGAGCGAGCAATGATCGTTGACGCGGTATTGCCCGCGGCGGGACGTATCTCCGGTGACTTCGCGGCGGAGGCCGGTGCGGGTGTTAAGGCCCTGATCGAGATCGGTGGTTGCACGGTCCTCGAGCGAACCCTGAGCACGCTTCGCGCCAGCGGACGCGTTGGGCGCATTGTCGTGATAGGACCGGATGAGGTCTCAGGGCATCCCGCTTCGCAGTCCGCGGATGCGGTGCTGTCGGAGGGTGGGGACTCCGGCCCGGCCAATATCGTCCGCGGCATCGAGTGGCTGCGGGAGGCAAACGGCGGGGTGCGTGCCGATAAGGTGCTTGTGGTTACGACTGATCTGCCGTTTCTCACGCCTGATTGCATAGGCTCTTATCTTGATGCTTGCCCATCAGGAGTTGACGTCTGCGCGCCACTGGTGGATCGGCCGTCCTATGAAGCGTGCTTTCCCACGTCCGAGATTGTCTACGTGAACCTGCGCGATGGCCAGTGGACCATGGGCTGCGCTTTCCTGGTTGATCCGAAAGCGGTGATCGCGAACCGCGCCACGATAGAGCAAGTGTTTCGCGCGCGCAAGAGCCAGATGAAGATGGCCAGGCTGCTGGGACTTGGATTCATTGCCAGGTTCGTTACGGGGAAGCTCGATGTGGGCCACATCGAGTCGCGCTGCCGGCAGATACTCGGCTGCAGCGCATGTGCGGTTCGAGGCTCAGCTCCGGAACTGGCGTTCGATATCGATGGGATCGAAGACTACCGGTGGGCGACCAGGTTTGTGGCTGCCGGAGCGGAGGTTGAGAGTTGAGCTTGTTATCGAAGGTCAAGTACGGAGCGTGCATGATCGCGGATCACCCAGGTCTGGCGGGATGGTACACGCGCAACAAGTTGCGGACTGCGACGCTCAGCTTTGAGCGCAACCACATGGAAGGCGTCAGCAGGTTTGCGCGGGGGATCACACTGCGGCTGACATCCGCCTGCAACCTCCGCTGCAAGATGTGCCGGTTCGTTGAGTGCGGCGATGTTCTGACCGACCCGAAGCTGACACTGCCGCTCGAGACCTGGACCTCGGTCATCGATGATGTCGCCCGTTTCCGCGTGTACGTGACTATGACCGGCGGCGAGCCGCTGATCTTCCCGCAGATCGGGCAGTTGATCAGGCGCGTCCGCGAGCACGATCTGCGATGCACCGTCACTACCAACGGCACCCTGCTGGCAAAGCGCGCACCGGACTTCATGGACTACCCGCCTGATCTAGTCGTCGTGTCGCTCGACGGCCCGCCCGAGGTGCACAATGAAGTCAGAGGCCAGCCCAAGGTCTTTGAGCGCGCCGTGGAGGGGATCATCGCCCTGAAGAAGCTCAAGGACGAGCGAGGGCAGAAGGACCCGCTGATTGTGATCAATGCAGCGATCACTGCCTGGAGCTACCGCACGGTCGATAGGATGATCGATATCGCCCGCGAGCTTGGAGTAGATGCGCTCAACTTCCAGCACCAGTGGTCCTTCACGCAACGTATGGTCGATGAGCATAACGTTAAGCATGGCGACTTCCACCCGATCTCGTTCGAGGACTTGGGCGGGGCCGATCCGCCCGAGGTGGATCTGGATGAGATGGTCAGCGTGGTAGGCAGGATAAGAGATCGCGCCGCTACGTCTATCGAAGACGGGATGGTCATTACGATGCATCCCGAGCTTAAGGATAGCGAGATTCGCGCGTGGTACTCCGACCCTCACAACTGGGTCCAACGCCGGCCCGCAGCGTGCGCATGGATCAACACCGAAGTGCAGCCCAACGGAGACGTGGAGCCCTGCTTCGGCTATGTGTGCGGCAACGTGAAGGAGCACAGACTCTCGAAGATATGGAACAGCTATCCGTACCGCGAATACCGCAGGCGTCTGGCCGCAGCCGAGGACTACCCGATCTGCGTCCGCTGCTGCGCCTATTTCAGGCGGGACTAGCGTTAGCCAGGCGTCATTCTGAGCCTGGCGAAGAATCTGCTTCCCCACGCCCAAAAGCAGATTCCTCGCGCTGCTCGGAATGACGTGGTACATAAGCATGCTAAGGAATATCAACATCGGAATCGCGCTCACTCTCTCGCGGCTGGTGATTCTGCCGGCGGGGGTCTGGGGTGTTGCCACAGGGGATCGTTACGTGCCTGCGGCGGCCATGCTGGCGGCGGTGCTGACCGATCTTGCCGACGGCGGCTTCGCGAGGATACTCGGCCAATGGACACAGCGCAACAAGGACCTCGACAGCACCGTTGACTTCATACTGATCCACATAATGTTCGTGGCGCTGTTTGTGGCGAAGCTGATGGAGGCGTGGCAGTTCGGTGTTGTCTATGCCGCCATGCTTGGGACGCTTGCACTGCAGTTACTGGTCGGGGATGGCGGCAGTATCGTCCGCACGCGCTTCGGCAGGCTGACTGGGGCGCTGGAGTATTTCTACCTGCTGCTCATAGTCGCAGGTCCGGTCGCGCCGCATTACACACATTGGCCGATGGTGAACAAGACAGTCTTTGTTCTGCTTTCGGCTGCTGCGGCTGTCTATGTCATTGAGTGCGTGATCCTGCTCAAGCGGAGATCGAGGGAGAAGCATGTCGAGTGAGATGACTCTAGAAGAGAAAACGCTGTACCCTGGAGGGCAGATGCGGCCACGCGACAACTTCTGTCTGGCGGCGTATTGGTTCGCGACGAATCTGCTCTGGGGCGCGCTTCTGATGATCGTGATCCCCAGCCAGATGATCACCACGCTTGCTCCTCGGAACTCCGCCGCAATGCTGGGGCTTCTGATCGGGCTCGGCGCGATTCCCGCGCTCGTTGTGCCGCTGGTTGTCGGTCCCCTGAGCGACCGCTGCATGTCCCGCTATGGTCGCCGCAGGCCGTTCATCCTGTGCGGGACCATAGTCTGCATCGGCGGTCTCTTCACGCTCTGGATCGGGGGTAGGGAGGCGATGCTGTGGCTGTATTTCGTGGGCTACTTCGTCACGAACATAGGCAACAACATCGCCACGGGAGCCTACACCGGGATGATCCCTGATGTCGTGCCCGCGGAACAGCGAGGCGTGGCCAGTGGATGGATGGCCGCAATGAGCCAGGCCGGCACTATCATCGGCGTCGTAGGCGCGTCTCAGTTGATGGGTTCAGGTAGAGTAGCTGCCAGCTACGGCCTGGTGATAGTGAGCATGGTCATCTGCCTCGCGATAACCCTATTCGGCGTTCGTGAGCGCCCACGGAGGGAGCGGCCCGAGCCGATTGACTGGGTTGGATTCATCAAGAGCCTATGGATCGATCCGCGGCAGTACCCCGACTTTGCCTGGGTGTGGATCACGCGTGCGCTCGTCGTCATGGGCCTGTGGACCGTGCAGGAGTTCATGCAGCACTACCTGACCAGCGTGATGGGCGTTCCCCTGGAGCATATGGAGAGGACTGCTGGCAGCGTGCTTGTGCTGGCCCTCATATGTGCGACCGTGACTGGCATGCTGGGCGGCGCGGTCTCGGACAGGGTAGGCCGCAAGAAGGTCGTCTACACAGCCAATGGCCTGATTGCCATCACGGCCATCGGGTTCATCTTCGCTCCATCGTTGTCCTGGGTGTACGTTGTTGGCGGGATCTTCGGGCTTGGGTTCGGCGCCTACTACAGCGTGGACTGGGCACTGGGCTGCGATGTCCTGCCTCACAAAGAAGAGGCCGCGAAAGACATGGCGGTCTGGCATATCGCGTTTGTGCTGCCGCAGAGCATCGCGCTGCCTATAGCGGGTGCCCTGCTCAGTGCCTTCGGCCGAACGGACGTGCAGACGGCACATGGCATAGTCAGCCACTACACGCGGGAGGGGTTCACGATGCTCTACAGCGTTGCCGCGTTCTTCCTGCTGCTTGGCGCAGTGCTGCTGAGGAATGTGAGGGGCGTGCGCTAGAACTCCACTGCCGCTCGTATTGCCGGAGCAAGCCCTGGGAATTGCTCTGCATATCGGGAGCGCTCTAGGCGAATCTCAGCTATGAGCGAGTCGATCTTCGATTGGTCGTAATGGCGCCTGAGGTCGAAGAGTGAGATGTCGATTCCCTCGACGTGCACGGGCGTCTCGACCATCCAATCCGGGTCCTCTCGCCAAGTCACTGTTCCACGAGCCAGGCTGCGGATAACGGCAGCCATCTCTGGGATCCGAATCCGCGTGACCTTCTGCCGGACGCGGCGTGCGCCATCGATTTCGTGCTCGACGATCTCCCCGACACCTCCTGTGTTGAGCATGTGACACTCGATTTTGTCCCCGTGGCTCCTGAGGATGTCAAGGAACAGGTTGCAGTCCACGGCAGCGTCGCCGATCACGAATGGGCTCGCGCCGATGCCTCCTGAGGGCTGGCCCGACTGCTGCTCGCCTCCCGCCGCGTCGATGGATTCGCTGAGCATGAACGCGACTGCTGCCTGCTCCGGGGTGAGGCGACTGACAATCGGGACGGCCGTGTAGTCACGGACCATGAAGAGGATCATGAGGCCGTCGAGCTCGCTGACGGGCGGCAGGTTGATGCTATCGCTGGCGTGCTCGCCGAGGCCCAGACGCGGAGCGATGGCGTGGCCGTTTGGAGTGAGGGTGCGATCATCGAAATACACGCCGCCTTCGTAGTCCACCACCACGTTCTCAAGAATGGATCTGGGATCAATTGCGCTTCTGTGCAGCAGCGGTTGATCGTCAGCAGTCAGACCGTCTGTGCGGATGTAGAGTGCCCGTTCGGCACCCATGGCCGAGCCGTCGTGACGCCAGAAGACCACGTCATCCTGCGCAATCTCTACACCTTCACCCGGCCGATCGAGGCCGTGGTCATGGCAGGAATGAGTCGTCTTTCCCGTGGCGGCAATCCCGAACATGATCATCCCCAGGCGGCGGAGGTTGCCATCCGGAGTTCTGGCTCTGACTATCTTGGTGCCGGCGTGCAGCCCGAGCATGTCTTGCTCTTTCGCCTGCCACATCGCCATCCGCAGGAACGCGTTCTTGACCTCGCCGAAGTTGTCCGCGCCAAGGATGAACGTCAGGCCGATCTCCGGGAAGACGAGCACCTGGCGGTCTCTCTCCGGCCACTCGGGGATGAGAACAACCGTTAGATCAGGTTCGCCTCCGGCGGGGTAGAGGTTCTCTGCCACCTTGTATGCGAGTCTGGCACTGTCGGGACGATAGGTCGATAGATACAGCCTGCATCCCGGGGTGAACGTGCTGTCCTGTCCCATCGTGCAATCGAGCCGAAGCATGGGGGCCTTTGAGATATATGCGAGCACGCGGTCTATCGTGTCGGGGGCGCTTCTCCTGATGTCACGCTTCTTCTGCGTGAGGACGCCGGACTCGACTCGAGGGCTGCCGACGTAGACAGTAAGTGCTGTAGACAGGCTCTTGACGGCTGAGGCGTAGTTCACGCTCCCCAGACTCGTGGGCGTGCCGAAAGGCCTGGCGAGGCGCGATGCTTCGTCGGCATCAGCGACCCTTACGTTGGGACGTCCTGCCAGTTCGGCTATCGAGTGCTTTAGCTCTTCTAATGTCAGTGCCATTTACCAGCCACCTCCTCCTCCGCCTCCTCCGCCACCGCCGGAGGATCCACCGCCGAAGCCACTGCCGCCACCGAAGAAGCCGCCGTCGTAATCGCCGCCTGATGTTCGCGGCGTCGAGGCGAAGGACTGGCCCCAGCTGTGTGCGGCGTAGCTGATGTCGTGGGCGAAGATAGCAGGGCGGAACGTGCCCTCGCCGCCTGAGTACCAATCGGGCGGAGTCGTTTGTATTCCCTCGAATGCCTTTGCCCACTTGTCGGCGATCCCGAACGCCATGGCATAGGGGAGGAACTTCTCAAAGTAGTTCTGCCGTTCCTGGTGCTCGATCATCTCGCGCTCCGCTCGCGAGAGATACTCTTCAAACCCTCGGGCTGCAAGCAAAGCGTTCTTTCCGGTCGTGGTCTTGCGCGGCATCAGTCGCGCGAACATTGCCAGGATTGCTCCGCAGACGATGATGGCGACGCCGTATCCGAGCGGAATCGCGATAGGAGACCCATCGGCTTGGGAGAAGATCGTCGCAAACACGCCGGCTATCATCAGGGCTACGCCTCCCCCGCGATAGCTGTTGCGAATCGACTCCGGCGACTGAGTGAAGTACTTGCGCTGCACCATCGACCTGTAGAGCGCGTTCTTGAGCTTTGGCAAATGCACATAGAAGTTGTTCTTGAGGCTGGAGATGGTGCGGGACCGTGCTCCTCCGAAGATGCCTTGTACCAGGGCTCGTTCAAATGCGCTCAGGCTGGGGTCGCTCGTCGTTTCCTCGTATGAGCGGGTCAGTTCCAGAGTATAATCAATGTCGGGCCCGAAAAGCGCCCGCTGAGAGGTCTGCCTGATGGTCACGAATCCCTTGACCGCCAGATCGACAATAGAGGCTGATATATCCCGCATGTCCACACGTTCGTCGATCAAAGTCCCAAGCTCCGCCGGGTTCAGGTTGTCCGGCGGATCGTAGCTCACTACTTCCGACCTGCCCGTGTCCGGGTCGGCGCCGGCTTTCACCCAGAGGATCACCAGCCCGATCAGGAAGATCGGCACTACAAGGAAGTAGCCGTTATCCAGTATGAACCACATCGCGTTCTGGCCGAAGCTCGGCGGGGTCACGATGCCCTTGGGCCAGCCAACCACGATTGTCATTCCCTCACCCGGCGGGAGCGGCCGGGACATCGTGAACCTGGCGATTCGGTCGCCTTCCGTCACTCCATTGGCCTCGGATGTGGTGTTGCCATATGATCCTGTGTAGCTCTGGATCCGCAGCTCGCCTGACTTGGCGGCCCTGGGGATTGTGACGATAGCGGTGGCCCTCTCGATGGGCACCTCCCATTCGTGTCCAACCGCGTTCCAGTAGAGCTCGTCCCAGGTCTGGAAGAAGTGAATCGCGCGCCAGAGCTTGTACTTGATCACATAAGTCTGGGGGCGATCTATCGTTAGATCGGCGCTGCCTATTCTCAGCTTCAGCCTGCCCGACTGCCAGGACTTCACAAATTCGATCGGGTTACCGGCTTCATCAGTTACCTCGACATCCTCCAGCCGTATTCGGATGTTGCTCCCCCACCTGTCCTTGCCGGAGAGGGGAATCTCCCGCCAGATGCCGTGGTGTGGCTCACCGGTGAAGTCGGCCGTGATGGTGTCAGTCACATTGACGCTGCTGTCCGGCTGCACGTCCATCTGCGTCACGTAGCTGGTGATGGGAAATGCGCAGACGCTCCCGGCAAGCAATGTAAGGAGGCAGGTGGCCGCAAGCCCCCTAACTCCCAACCCCCAACTCCTAACCCCCATCCTGCCCCTCCTTGTCGAAGCGGACCTGGACTGATTCCCGATCCTCATCAGCGGCTTGGAAGTAGCGCATGGGCTGGACCGCGAAGATACTGGCGATGAGACTCGAGGGGAAGAGTTCGCGCTTGGTGTTGAGGTCGCGGACGACGGCGTTGTAGTAGCGCCTGGAGTACTGGATATGGTCCTCGACCTCGGTAAGCTGCGACTGCAAGTCGCGAAAGTTCTGGTCCGCTCTGAGCTCAGGGTAGCTCTCAGCGACGGCGAACAGCGACTTGATCGCGCCCGCAAACTGGCTCTCAGCTCCCGAACGTTCGTCGGTCGATTGAGCGCCCATCGCTTGGCTTCTGAGCCGCGCGACATCCTCAAAGACGCTTTTCTCGTGCGAGGCATATCCCTGGACAGTCGCGACCAGGTTAGGGACCAGATCGTGCCGCCGCTTGAGCTGCACGTCGATATCCGCGAACGCATTCACCCCGCGGTTCTTGAGCGAGACAAGCGAGTTGTACGTAACGATCACGTAGACGATGACGGCTGCAATGAGGGCTATGGCTATCCACATATCACTTCACCAGATGTGATATTGGCGGGGGAGGGGGATAGTTCCTGCCGGGGGTGCCGAATGTAAGAACGCCGGCCCATCACAAATCCGGAATCTCCAGTCCCAAATCCCTTGGCGACCGGCCCCAAAAGGCGTAGAATATACCCCAGATAACACCCCCCGGAGTCATTGCCTTGGCGGCTGGTTTTGCACATCTGCACACGCATTCTGAGTATAGCATCCTCGACGGCGCCTGCCGAGTCAAGGATATCGTTGCCAAGGCGGTAGAGTTCGAGATGCCAGCTGTGGCGCTTACTGACCACGGCGCGATGTATGGCAACATCAACTTCTACACCACTGCCAAGGCCGCCGGGGTCAAGCCCATACTCGGCTGCGAAGTCTACGTCGCGATGCGAGGGCGGGGGGATCGTGACCCCAAGCTGGACAAAGAGCAGTACCACTTGGTGCTTCTGGCTCAGAACGAGGCGGGCTATCGGAACCTGATCAAGCTGGTGAGCCTCGCCTGGTCCGAGGGGTTCTACTACAAGCCACGTGTGGACAAGGAGGCGCTGAGCCAGTATTCGGGCGATCTGCTGGCGCTGACGGCCTGCCTTTCGGGTGAGGTGCCGACGCATCTCGGCAAAGGCAGTGTACGCGAAGCTGAGCGTGCGATGGGCGAACTCATCGATATGTTCGGCAGGGAGAATGTCTATGTCGAGCTCCAGGAGAACGGCCTCGCCGAGCAGAAGCCGGTCAATGAGGGGCTGATCAAGCTAGCCGGACAGTCCGGCGTCAAGCTTGTCGCCACCACCGATACTCACTACCTGACCAAGAAGGACGCCGAGGCCCACGACGTACTGCTCTGCATCCAAACCGCCGCCGTAATAAGTGACCCCAAGCGGATGCGCTTCGGCTCGCAGGAGTTCTACTTCAAGAGCCCGCAGGAGATGCGCGAACTGTGGTCTCACGTGCCCGGAGCGCTCGAGAACACTCTCGAGGTTGCCGACCGCTGCAACATCGAGTTCGACTTCTCCAAGAACAAGCTTCCGGACCCGGGGATTCCCGCAGGGGTGCCGGATAACGACCACATGGAGTCCGAAGCGCTCCGGGGTCTGCAGGCGCGGATGGGCGGCTCGATTTCCGAGGACTATCAGAAGCAGTTCGACTACGAGTGCAGCATCATCCGCCAGTGCGGGTTTGCGACCTATATGCTCATCGTGCGGGACTTCACCGACTTCGCCCGCAGGGAGGGAATATGCGTCGGAGTCAGAGGATCGGCGGCGGGAAGCCTTATTTGCTATGCTCTCGGCATCACGGACGTTGACCCTATCGAGTACGGCCTGACATTCGAGCGGTTCCTCAACCCTGAGCGCGTGGAGATGCCGGACGTCGATCTGGATATTCAGGACGACCGGCGTGACGCGCTGATCCAGTATGTGGTGGACAAGTACGGGCGGGATCACGTAGGGCAGATCGCGACATTTGGCAGCCTGAAGGCCCGCGCTGCTGTCAGAGATTGCGGCCGAGTGCTCGGGATGGACCTCGCGGAGGTAGACCGGGTCTGCAAGATGATCCCAACAATCCCCGTGGGCGTGACCATCGACCGTGCGCTCGAAGAGAACAATGAGTTCAAGGCAGCCTATACCGGCAGGCGTGAGGTCAAGAACCTCGTCGACACTGCGCGTTCACTGGAGGGACTGAACAGAAGCGTCGGTGTCCACGCGGCGGGTGTATTGATCTCAGATGACCCGCTAACTGACCATGTCCCTGTCCAGTACGGCGGCAAAGGCGAGGTCGTCGCTCAGCTCGACAAAGAGGACATCAAGAAGATCGGTCTTCTGAAGATGGACTTCCTCGGTCTCGCGAACCTGACCATACTGGCCGAGGTTGTGGAGTCCGTCAAGCGCCAGCACGGGGTCGAGATCGACATCCTCAATATCCCACTCGACGACGCTAAGACATTCGAGATGCTCGGCCGCGGCGACACTAACGGCGTGTTCCAGCTCGAGAGCCCAGGAATGCGTCGCAACGTTATCGAGCTGAAGCCGAACTCCGTACGAGAACTCGCCGCTATCGTTGCGCTCTACCGCCCGGGCCCGATGGCCTTCATTCCCAAGTTCATCAAGTCCAAGTTTGGTCAGGAGCCGATCGAGTATCTGCACCCCTCGCTGGAGCCGATTCTCAAGGAGACTTACGGAGTCATCTGCTATCAGGACCAGGTGCTTCGGATCGCGCAGGCAGTAGGCGGTTTCTCGCTAGGTCAGGCCGACGTGCTTCGCAAGGCTATGTCTTCTAAGAAGGCCGACATCATGGCCCGCGAGAAGCAGCGGTTCCTTGCGGGCGCGAAAGAGAAGGGGATGCCGGAGAAGATCGCGACGCGCATCTACGAGCAGATCGAGCCCTTTGCCGGTTACGCATTCAACAAGGCCCACGCCGTCTGCTATGCCTTTGTGGCATACCGAACGGCCTATATGAAGGCCAACTACCCCGTCGAATACTACGCCGCCTTGCTTTCGGCCAACATGGACGACAAGGATAAGCTCGCGGCTTACATGGATGACTGCCGCAGATTGGGCGTCACAGTGCTCCCGCCGGACGTGAACCACAGTGGGGTCTCGTTCGAGGTCCAGGGGGGCGCAGTTCGGTTCGGCCTCGCCGCAATCAAGGGGTGCGGACGAGGGGCAATCGAATCGATGGTCGAGGCCAGAGAGTCCGGCGGCCCGTTCACCGATCTCTTCGATTTCTGCGCACGCGTGCAGGATAACGCCATCAACAAGGCCACGGTCGAGTGCCTGATCAAAGTGGGGGCGTTTGCATCGATCGAGCCCAATCGTGCAAGACTGATCGAGATGCTGCCGGATGCGTTCAGCGCCGCCGCCGCTCGCCAGCGGGACCGCAAGACCGGGCAATCGGGTCTCTTCGGTGGAGAGAGCGAGGACGAGTCATATCGTCCGAACCTGGCCAAGTACGGCCACGTTGGGGAGTTCCCGAGCGACGAGATTCTCACGATGGAGAAAGACCTGGTGGGGCTCTATCTGTCCGGCCATCCGCTTGAGAGCGTGCGGGCCCGATTGGAACGCGACTGCAGCGCGAATGGCGGCACCTACACCGACCTGGGACACGATCAGACATGCGTCATCGGTGGCATTGTCTCAGACATCCGCTACCGACAGACGCGCCGCGGGGAGCGGATGGCGTCGATCCGGCTCGAGGACCTGCACGGCACGATGAACGTGACCTTCTTTCCCGCCGCGTTCAAGACCTGTGGTCAGCATCTTGCGAAAGACCGCATTGTCCTTATCGAGGGCAAGGCCAGCCACAGAGAACGCATCGCCAATGACGAAGAGAACACGGTATTCGAAGTGGAAATTCTCGGCGAGGTCGTTCGCCCGGTCACGAACGGCAATGGCAAGTCCAACGGAAACGGGGGGCGCGCCGTTCACATCAAGATCAACGGCAGCGGGGTGATGAACCTCGAGATACTCAAGAAGCTGATCGAATCCAGCCCAGGCGATAGCCCCGTGTTCTTCCACATCTGCAACTGCGGCCAAAGGCAGAGGATTTCTACGCCCTACAGGGTGGACGCCACTACCCGCCTGGTTTCGGAGATCGAACGCATCCTGGGTGGCGGGGTCGTGAAGGTCGGGTAGCTTTGAGGGGTGTGCCCACCGGGCGCCAGATGGTTCTTGGCGCCCGGTAGTTGATAGAAAGCTAGCCTCGTCTGCGGAACGCTGCGGTAGTCAGCAAGCCACTCATCAGGGCAGCAACGCCGGCAGGCTCCGGAACGGGCTGAACGCCGCGGCTGCCGAAGTCGGCTGCGATTATGTCATTACCGCAATCCGGTCGCCAGGAAGCTCTAAACTGGTAGCTTGTGGGGTCCAGGCCCAGGGTCGCCCACGGTACCGTGATCTCATACGCATACACCCCGGCGCTTCCCACGACGATTCCAGTGTAGGCGGAGCTGACGCTAGCCGACCCGACCTGGGACCCGGTTCCACTGATGAAGAATGCGTAGCCCAAGTCAGCGGAATCGGGTATTGCGGCGTTGCCCATGTGAGCCCAGTTGGGGCCGAGTTCGACAGTGCCGAGAGTCCCCTCATCTCTGGCGAAGATGCTCTCGATTCCGCCTTCGGCGCCGTGGATGACGAACTCGGGATCAGTTGTAGAGGGGTCCAGGGCCCAGCGAAGATTGTTGAGTCGCATGCCGATGCCGTACGTGCGGCCGTCGACGTCGATCTTCAGATCACCGGGGCCGAATAGACGCGTGCCAGTTCCGCACTCAGGAGCGGCGGCGCCGGTCTGCTTCGATCCGGTGATGATCGTGAACCTCGCAGCGTCATTGTCTGCTCGGAAGAAGAGCCCCTGGGCGTCCGATTTTCGGCTGGCTATGAAGCCCTCGCCCGGAGAAGCGGCTTCGAAGGCGCCGTGCCAGGTGCCGTCCACGCGGGTGTACTTGTAGCCGCCGACCGCGTAGCCTACCCCGGACTCTGCAACCCCATCAAATGTGAGCTGGTCCGAGCCGTCGTAGATCGTGCTGCCAAGCGTGATGCCCCAGAAGTCGTAGGCCTGGGCGGCCTGCCCCATACACAACAGGAAAACGATTGCGAATGCTGCCTTCCAACGGTTCATGTCTGCTGCTCCCTTGTTGAAGTCGTTTGCTCTACTCCACCATGAGAGTAAGCTGCAACTAATATGCCACCAGTACTGTTGGATTTGCCGGGTTATCCGCAGGGAATCCCGAAACCTGAGGTCAGAAGTTGAGCAGACGGCGCCGGGCAAGATTGCCGTTTCTAAGTGATTCATTGCAGCCTGCATAGGTCCGCATGCGCTGAGTAGCGACAGCGTATCCAAGCGCCGCGCCTGGCCTTGGATACGCTGCGGCTACTCAGGATGGACGGTTAGCGTGGATTACTCAGTTTCCGACCGGAGTGAGCTTCAGGTCGCACTCGCGGTAGGCTCTGAGCCAGTATCCGCGCCAGGGCTCGAGTGTGTGCTGGGCGTTACCCACAACTGAGTCATCGCAGACAAGCGTGTACCAGCCATTGAATGGGTCCTCCGGGTCTTGGACCCAGCCCCATGCGAAAGCTGCAACCACGTCAGACGCCTGACCAAGCGGCAGCCAGCTCTGGCCATCCTCGCTCACAAGCATTGCGTCCTCGTCCCACGCGATTGATGTGATGAACGGTGTCCCGATGAGGTTCCAGCCTTGCTCCAGATGAATCGTTGCAGGCTGGTCCTGCGGCGGAATCGTCCCATAGGGCGCGCCTGCGGAGCCGTCGAACGAAGCCCAAAACGCGCGTCCTGGCGTCGCATCCTGAGGGTCAAACCAGGAGAAGAGATCGGCATAGCCGGCGTAGGCGTTGAGTGACGTGTTGAACGCAAACCAGTTGTCCTCAAAGAACCCAACAACCGGCTTAGGATCAGTGCTATCAGGTATGATCGGAAGGGATACCATCGCGGTGCCGATCCAGGCGTCGCCGGGAGCCGCGTCCATATATGTCACGGTCAGCGTCGCGGCAGACGAACTGCTGGTTGCATCGGTTGCAGTAACGGTTATTACGTTGTCGCCCTCGACAAGGTCGATCGCTTGAGCGGTCCAGTTGAAGCCGGCGAGCGTGCAGCTGCCCGATTGTCCGGTGTCAGCATTGGCCCAGACAACAGTCGAAATGGTTCCGTCGTCAGTGGCTGTACCAGCGAGGTTCACGAAAGCGCAGTTTCGGGCGCAACTGGTGGCACTTGTAGGGCTTGTTATGTGGATGACGGGAGCCGCTGCGGGGACCGCGCGGTTCACCGTGATCACATCGGTGCCCTTCTTTCCTGCCGTGTCGGTGGCGGTCACAGTTATGATGTTCTCTCCGGGCTGCAATGCCAGGTCGGCAACACTCCAGGATGCGGTGCCAGTGCAGGCGCCGGAGCCGCCGCGGCTGTTAGCCCAAGCCACGCTCGCGATGCCCATGTCATCGGCGGCAGTACCTGTGAGGGTTACACTGCTCCCGATCGTGGAGTAAGTCGTGCTGCTCGTTGGAGAAGTGATGGTGATCGTGGGATTGGCCACATCGGCTATCCTGGTGATAGTAAGCACGTCGGTGCCTGTATTGCCTGATGTGTCAGTGGCCGTTACACTGATCACGTTCTGTCCCGGCACGAGGGCGATGCTGCCCGTGCTCCAGTCTTGAGCACCGACGCAAGTGCCCGAACCGCCTTCGCTGTTGACCCAGGTAACCGCGTTGAGCCCTACGTCATCCTGCGCGATGCCCGACAACATGATAGTCTGGTCAGTGGTTGAGTACGTGGCCTGATCGGTAGGCCCCATTATCTCCACAGTCGGGTGCGTCGCGTCCACCATACGCGTGACTACAACAACATCCGTGCCGTTCTTGCCGGACTTGTCTGTGGCCGTGACAGTGATGACGTTCTCTCCGGGCGAGAGCGTTATCTGCTCGACCGTCCAGGAGGTCGTGCCTGTGCACGCGCCGGATCCACCTCGATCGTTCGACCACGCCACCCCCGTGACCTCGCCATCGTCGACCACTGTGCCTTCCAGGTCGATGGTATCACTACTGGTTATCAGAGTGGGTTCAGTGGTGGGCAGTAATATCTGCACCGTCGGCGTCTCGGCGTCGACGGTCCGAGTTACTGTCAACACGTCGGACGCTGTCTTGCCTGCCAGATTGGTCGCGGTGATTGTGATCACGTTCTGGCCCGCGGACAGAGGTATGGCGTTGACTGTCCAAGAGGCGGTTCCAGTGCACGTGCCCGATCCGCCCCTATCGTTGGCCCAAGTGACTTGGCTAAGCGCGGCCAGATCTGACGCAGTTCCGCCAATATTGATCGTTGCCTGGTCTGTTGCATAAGTGGGGTTGCTTGTGGGAATGCTGATGGATATGGCAGGCGCCCCCGGCTCGTTATAGGTGACTGTTACCGCGGCTGATCCGGTTCTGCCGTGCGGGTCGGTTGCCGTGACGGTAATAGTGTTCTGACCTGACTGCAATGGCAGATCTGATGCGCTCCAGCCTGTGGTTCCCGTACACGTGCCGGAAGCGCCTCTATCGGTCGACCACGCAACAGTTGTCAGGCCCTCGTCGCAAGAGGCTGTTCCGGAGATGCTGGTGCTAGGGGAGACGGTATTGAGCTCTGCTCCCGACGGACTTGATATGACTACAGTCGGCGGCTCTGGGACTGTGTATGTGTAGTGAAATAGGTCCGATCCGCGTGCTGGGTCGAAACCCGAACTGGCGAGCAATGAGACAGTGTCTCCCGTCTGTGCCGTCGCAGGCACGACCACTTTGATGAAGCAAGTGAGGTAGGCATCTGCGAGGACAAGCTGCGTATTGGTGATCTCGACTATCTCGTCTGACGCGTGCTCACCGTTGGCGTCGTCGTCAAGGATGACCGAGGTCGCCCAGCCCTTGGATGAGTAGGAGAGCAGCTTGAAGGAGTCAGTGCCGTTCCCCGTGTTGTGTATCTGCACGGGAACATAGAGTGCCTCGCCCAGTACTGCGGCGCCTGCCGCCGGCTGATGGACAATCTCTACTCCCGCTACCTGCACCACTGTGAGTTCGGCTACAGCGGGGTCAGCCTCATGCGTCTGGTCCCAGGTATCGGAGTAGTGTGCCTCCGCGACGAGCTGGATCTTAGTTCCGGCGCGCTGGCCGATTCCCCAGACGCAGGAAGCGGCTGACAGAGTCAGCAATAGTACGGCCGACAGCAAGGTATGGCGCATCGTGCTCTCTCCAGTGAATCCTCACGAGCCAGGGGAAGCGGCTCGAGTTATATCAATGAGGTTGTTCCCTGGGGAGATTACGTGCCGGCCTGGTACGGCTACCGGTTTTGGGCGGGATGAAGAACGGGTCTGTTCGAGGGCGTGAATGCTGCCAAGTGGACTAACATAGGGGCCCTGCCTGGCCGTCGGTGGGCTGCGCGCTCAAGCCGGGCGGGGCAATGCAGGTCAGTCGCCCTGAACGGTCTAGTGATCGTCTTCAGGCATGACGAAGAGGACGAGGCGCGGGCTGGCCGCATTTGTGTCGTTGAGTGCGTCTGACTTATCACCAGGTGTGGGCCATGGCATCTCATAGACTCTGGGTCGGCCGAGTTCCTGCAGTCCCAGAAGCGATGAGAAGATCACGCAGGCACGCCTGCGGCGGTCCATAACGAACCTGGCGTTGGCACGGCTTGTGATTGCTATGTCTTCGAATGCTGCCTTGCCCACATTCTCCATCTGCAGTTTTCGCCTGCTGTGGGATTCCACTTCCGCGCCAAGTCGTTCGATGCAAGCATTGGGGTCCTTGATGTAGTCTCGCCAGACACACCAACGGTAGAGCAGATACCATGCTTCGTCTGCGGGGTAGTCCTCCGACTTGCGGGTTAGGCAAACAAAAGGCATCGGTAGACCCTCCGATGCTAGCGCTTCGACATCCGCGTCGGTCCTTGGAAGCCAGACCGCCCTGCCGTTCGTGCGTAATGCCGCCAGCCATGGGACATCGGTATAGACTATATCCGAGCTTTCTGCCGCACGAACAAAGAACAGGTTTGCGTCATCTATCGAGCGTCCATCCGGCCACACGATTGCCCCGATTGCCGTCCAGGCATTGATCAGCACCAGGCCCGCAACCAGTGCGCGGCTGTAGACGATGTGCAGTCTCTTCGCGTCGAGCAGAAGGAAGAAGTAGGCGGAAGCAAATACAGCGGCGACAGGGAGGAAGAGGACTACGCAGTGCTTATGCGCGCTGAACAGAGCAAAAATAACCGTAAACAGCGGCACAAACACGTACGCAAACCCGCGCGTGGCGTTCGCCTGCGGGATCTTGAACCTGTAGAGCATGCTTACAGCCGCGAAGCCCAGCACGACCAATCCGAGCGTTGACACCATCGCCGCCAAGACTCCCGTTGATCCGCTTACTAACTTCTGTGCGAATGACGCAAACCTCTCCAGTGGGAACCACAGCAATGCCGCAACGCCTCGGTCGGCTCCAGCCATGCTGCGAGCAAATGTGTCTCCCGGGAACGCGAGCGTATTCCTCATCAGGTCCCAGGCAGCGGCGCCCAAAATCGACCCGTGGGTGAGCTGTGCGTTCCTGTAGGCCCAAGGAGCCACGGCCAGTAAGGCAACGACCACGAATAGCAGCAGATGAGTTCTCCTGCTGGGCCCGGTGAAGCCGTAATAGAGCGCGACCGGAATCACCGTGAACAGGAGCAAGTGGTTCGTCATATACAGGGCCGCGCAGAGGAGGCCGGCGGCGACGGGCCAGACCATCTGACGCAAGCCCGCTTCCAGCGATGCGGCGTGATGCCTGGCGACCACGATCAGCAGCAGCACCATCCAGAAAGCTGCCATCGTCCACTCCTGCCCGGAGATGGCGGCCTGGAGCGCCGGTGCGCTAGTGCCAACAAATGCGGCGGCAAGTAAGCCTGCGCGCCGGCCGAAGAGCGTGTAGCCCAGAAAGTAGGTAGCTACAGTCATCAGGCAGAAGAACCCCAGCGAAACCCACGCGACTGCTTGATCACTCCAAGCTCGTTTCGCCCTGAACACGCTTGATACTGCGTAGGGGTAGAGCGGAGCCCGGTTTGCCTCCGGCATCCTTCCCGCTTGGGGGTTGATCAGCGCGACGTTAAACGGCCTCAGAAAGCGGGTTGTAAAGCCCCTGCCGGCGTGGATGTTCCTGGCTATCTGGCCGATATCTGCAGACTCTCGGTCGGTCAGGCCGGCGAAGTTCTGCCTGTGATAGATGCCGGCGAACGCCATCAGCAGTGCGAGTATGCCGGCGGTGATTAGCATGCTGTTCATCGAGGCGAACCGCCGCGCCGGCAACACGACAGGGTCTGCTGACACTTGCTGTGGAGTCTGCATGGTTGATTACTTACGCGCGCGCGCGCATCACACCTTCCCGAAGAGGTGTCGTACGGGGTTGGAGCGTCACGTTAGCTGTCAGAATTACCAGGTTTTTGCAGACAGCCACCTTTTTTCGCACGTATCGGTTGACGTAGCAGCCAAGCTGGGCTATACTTCAACATAGGGCGTGTCGTACAAACGGGACGATCCCTTCGGCATCTCCAAGGATCGGACACAATATGGATATGCGCATAAAGCGCATCTAGTGTAGTACGCGTTGGGTCGATCAGCCAGTCGGACTGGCGATAAGGACGCGGTGCATCGTTTCAGGAAAGGAGGGACGTAGAGACATGAGACTTGGTATTTTGCTTGTGGCGTTGGCGCTTCTGATAGCCACCACCGCTTCGGCGAATGGCCTTTTCTTCCTCCAGGATGACTTTGACCAGGCGTTCGTTAACGGTATCGGCCAGGCGGGTATGGTGGTGACAGGAAGCGGTTGGGTCAAGGATTGGAGCACCGGCGTGAACCTGTACTACTTCACGCTGAATGCGACCAATAGCAGTGCTGGGTACGTTGTCGGATCTGAGTTCAGAACGGACTACGATCAGGCTACGATGACATGGTATGCTCCCGGCACAGCCGATGTCGTGAATTCTATGGATGGTTGGTTCTACACCAAGGTGAAGCTGACGGGTAATGGGCCTCAGTGGCCGGATTACTATGATGCGACTGTTTACGACGGACCGGGTTATACCGGACTCGGCGAAGGCAGTTCACCCGTTAGGCCATACGCAGAGAACTTCCGAAGCGTTGGCGGTGGGCATTTTGGCGACTTCTCTCTCGAGTGGTTAGGAACCTATAACTGGGGTTACTACACCGACGGGCAGGGTATTCTGCACCAGACAGGGAACATCCAGGCTAAGGTTGTCCCCGAGCCGATGAGCGTTATGCTCGGCGTTTTGGGCCTCAGCAGCGTCGCCGGACTCCGGAGACTGCGGAGGAAGTAGATCGAGATACGATCACTCGTTAAGTAATAGGGGTGGGCACATGTTGCTCG
>CAZFYZ010000025.1:0-1562 GCA_964523735.1 uncultured bacterium
GACGCAAGCCACTTCGCGCCTGCCTGGCAGAGCCCCATCCCGTGGCCGGACCCTTTTCCTTTGATGACGACATTCCATTTCACGGTCTCCAGCGTAAAGAGCTGACTCTTTACTCCACACGATGCAAGCGCGGATCGCAGCTTACTCCCGCTGACCCGCACAGATCCTGCAGGCGTGCCGAGCGCCACTTGCGCGGCTCTGCCGGACTTGTCAAACTCGACAACTTCGGCACCAGTCAGTTCACCGACACCCTGCACCCCCGCGGCGGTAAGTCTGCTCGCGAGTTCGTTCGCCCCAAGTGAGACCTCCCATTGGCAGTGTGGCACCCCGTCCGGCTCGACAACGGCGCACAGGTAGGGCGTGCTGCCGTTGCCGCACGCTGTGACGCCACCACAGTCTGCCGAATACATGACAGAGGCAGGCTGCCCGCCATGGGCGACAACCATTCCGCGAGTCGCGCGAACGGCCTCGGTGGTGCGCGGTTTTTCGCACTGGACTCCGCCATAGAGCTGACAGTTGGTGGTGTCGCAGAGGTCGTAGTCCTGCGAGCGATGCTTGCTTCGGTTGTGAAGCGCAAACGTGCGGGCAGCAACGGCCTGGGCCTTGATGGCCTCGATAGGATACCCGGACGGCATTTCCTCAGGAACGCACGCTAGCAGGTAGTCCTCAACGGCAACGACGTTGACAAGCTGCAGTGCCCCCGCCTTTGGACGAGCCTCGATGTAGCCGCGGTATTCGCGGGTTGGGCGGTTGGGACTGGCGACGCGGATGGCTGCGGATGGCTCCTTGGGAACGATATTCAAGATCGATCCGGCGGCTGGGCGGACCTCAGCGCCGCACTTGGCGACGATTGTGCCTCCGTCGGCCGAAATCAAGATCGAATCGGAGGGCTTGCACGCGAGCAACTCGGTTCCACCGGCGTCCGCGACAGACAGGCCAGCGGTCGAGGACACGGTTAGTTGGTTGACGCGTGAGTAGAACCTGACCAAGCCGACGCGAAGGGTGGTGTCGTCTGCATCGGCGGCGGACGCGGCTATCAACGCCAGTATCAGGCCTAGGTAACGTGCTCTCACGGCTTCCTTTCCGGGATAGTCAGTGAGATCAGGTTAGCATGCGGTCAAGCAGGCGTCAAGAGCGAAAGGGAGGTCACGAAATCGGATGTTACCTAGTGCTCCTGCTGGCCGGACAGGAACGTGGCGAGGGCGGTGTCGCGGACGAGCGCGAGGGGGACTCCGTGGATGGCGGCGGCGGACTTGCAGTCGTCGTATTCAGGCTGGGCATTGATGACCTCGCCACTGCGTCGAGCGATCTTCACGCGGATTGAGCCAAAACGCGTATCTACGGTCTGAATCTCGCGCTGCAGGCAGATGCGGCTCCGCCTATCCACGCGAACGCCAATTGTAGAGGTTTCCTCAAACAGTATGCTGCTCATCTTGTCCGTATCGCCGGGAGAGCAGATCACGGAGACCAGGACAGCGGGGCGGTTCTTCTTCATCTGGATCGGCGTGAGGTAGACGTCGAGTGCGCCGGCTGCGAAAAGCCGGTCCATAAGCACATCGTAG
>CAZFYZ010000025.1:1572-19569 GCA_964523735.1 uncultured bacterium
CGAGGAGGGCAACCTCGCAGGGAGTGCCGCCAACCTCCCCCCAGCCCCCTCCTGAACTGAGGGGGAGCACGCTCGTGCTCTCGGTAGAGACCTCTTCGCCAATCATGACTCGGAGGACGTTGGGGATGCCGAAGTCCTTCTTGCCCGCGCCATAGCCGATCGAGGTGACGTTCATCGGAGGCATGGGACCAAAGCCTGCGGCAAGCTCGGCGGCTATGGCTGCGCCGGTTGGGGTGACCAACTCACCCTCGATACCAAGCTGGCGCCAAGGCACGTTCTTCAGGATCTCGGACGTTGCCGGCGCTGGAAGCGGGAACGTGCCATGGGCTATCTCGACTGTGCCCTGGAATGTTGGCATGGGGCTGGCGTACACCTGGTCGATCCCCAATAGCTCAAGGCAGATGCATACGCCGACGATGTCCACGATAGCGTCAACCGCACCGACTTCGTGGAAGTGAATCTCTTCAATGTCCTTGCCGTGGATCTTCGCTTCGGCCTCGCCCAGGCGTCTGAAGATGGCAACCGACCGGTTCCTTACTGCGCCCGATAGAGCGCTATCTTCGATGAGGCGCTTGATATCTGTGAACGACCGGCCGTGGTGGCGATGACCTTCGGCGTGGTCGTGGTGATGCTCTTGAACGGACACCGTTACATCGGTCGCGCTGATGCCGCGCTTCACAGTTTTCTCGGCTGCTATCTCGAACTCGTGCAGGTGGAGCTTCTCCAGCTCAGCCCTTAAGGCGCCGATATCCGCGCCAGCGTCAACCAACGCGCCAAGTGCCATATCGCCGCTTATACCGGCGAAGCAATCGAGATAGGCTAGTCGCATACAAATCCCCTACTTGTTGATCAGATGTGCCAGGTAGCCAGCGCCGAACCCGTTGTCGATATTAACCACGCTTACGCCAACCGCGCAGGAGTTGAGCATAGTCAAGAGTGCCGCAAGTCCTCCGAAGCTGGCGCCGTAGCCCACGCTCGTTGGCACTGCAATGACCGGCCTGCTGACAAGTCCGCCTACCACGCTGGCCAAAGCGCCTTCCATTCCTGCAACCGCAACTAGGACGTTAGCACTCAGGATCTTGTCCTTCTGGTCCAGAAGCCGGTGGATGCCCGCGACGCCTACGTCATATGCGCGCTCCACACGACTGCCAAGCACGGACGCCGTCACAGCAGCCTCTTCAGCTACCGGTATGTCGGCCGTGCCGCCGCATAGAACCATCACATACTTCTGGTCGCCCGCAAGCTCTTCCTCCGAGCGTGCGGGCTTGCCCACGGTGATGATACGCGCGTGCTCATTATAGGTAGCCTCGGGGATCACTTGCCTGACGAACTCGAACACTTCGTCAGTTGCTCGGGTACCGAGGACGCATCCTGCGGTCGACGACAGGCGCTTCAGTATCTCACAGACCTGGGCGTTGGTCTTGCCCTGGCAGAAGACGACTTCGGGGAAGCCGGTGCGGACGCCCCGATGATTATCCAGCTTTGCAAACCCGAGGTCTTCATAAGGCAGTGAACGAAGGCGGTGCATGGCGTCATCTATATTCACTTCACCATGCTGAACACCCTCGAGTAGATGGCGGAGTACGTTAGTATCCATTTGCTTCCTGTTCTAGAGTTTCATTGAGGCTGCCGGTGCGGTATCCGGCAAGATCAAGAGATACATACGTGTAGCCGAGGGACTTGAGTTCACCTAATATGGCTTCTCGAGTGTGCGGCGACGCAGCCCGGGCGATGTCGCCGGCCGGAAGCTCGATGCGAGCCGTATCACCGTGGTGACGGACACGGCATTGGCCGAAGCCCAGTCTATACAAGAACGCCTCAGCGCGTTCGATACGTATTAGCACCTCAGGCGTCAACGCAGTGCCATAGGGCACGCGTGATGCAAGACAAGCGTAAGACGGCTTGTTCCACGTCGGCAGGCCCAGTTCCCTGGAGATCGAGCGAATCTCCGCTTTGCCAAACCCCAGTTCTTTCAGTGGGCTGCGAACACCGAGTTCCGCAGTTGCCTTCGTGCCCGGACGGAAATCTGATTCGTCGTCTGCGTTGGCGCCGTCAAGCACAAACGGTAGATCGCGTTCGCGAGCGATCTCCACGATCCTGCCAAACAGAGCGCTTTTGCAGTAGTAGCAGCGGTCGGGAGGATTGTCGGCGACATGCTCAATGGCGAGAGCATCGGCTCTGATTTTGACCAGGTTCAGCCCCAACTCTTCGGCGGTCGACGCCGCTTCAGCAAGCTCTGCATCAGGAATCAGACAGGACTCGATCAAAACGCATACCGCCCGTTCTCCCAGGGCGTTAGTTGCCGCTTTCGCGAGCAGCGTACTATCGACGCCTCCCGAGTACCCGATCACCGCCCCACCGAGATCGCGGAGCAGTGCTATAAGCCGCTCATAATCGCTTAGCACGATTCCACTATACCGAAGCAGATGCAGTGTGTCAAAGCACCCAAGCCCAACTACACACTATATGACGGTCTGCGAACGAGGGGCAGGATTCACTGGCACCCTGCCATAAATGATAAGCATGTGTCCAGGGTAGAACGACCTGGACCATAGCAACACACTCATTGGTATTGAGTTATTGGGGGACAGTCATGCCGTTCTGTGATGACTACGAGCTATCTTTTCATACGCTGGGGCAGTCTGCTGCTTCGGTAAACGCCTCGCTCGAGCGGTTAAAGTGTGAAGTGGAGTTTGCCAGGCGATTCGCCGAACTCTTCACCAAAGAGCAGCCCGAATGGGAGAGGCTGATAATCAAGGCCCTGAATACGGTGGCCGAAGGGCTGGCGAAGAAGGGCGGAGTAGATCCGGAAGCCATTGTGGGCAAGGCAGAAAAGCTTCTGGCTCCGATCGGCAAGAAAGCAAAGGACTACACGATCCACTGCTGCGGGCACGCGCACATCGATATGAACTGGCTTTGGCCCTGGCCTGAGACAGTCAACGTCTCCCACGATACGTTCCTTACGGCTGACAAGCTGATGGAGGAGTTCCCCGAGTTCAGGTTCTCACAAAGCCAGGCTTCCACCTATATCGCAATGGAGGAGTATTGCCCCGAGGTCTTCCAGAAGATCAGGAAACGGGTGAAGAGCGGGCAATGGGAGGTCACCGCCAGCATGTGGGTCGAAGGCGAGAAGAACTTCGTCTCTGGCGAGTCGCTGTGCAGGCACCTGCTCTACACCAGGGAGTATATGAAAGACAAGCTGGGGCTGGAACCTGAGGATGTTAAGATCGACTGGTCGCCGGACACTTTCGGGCACGCTCACACGCTGCCAGCAATACTCCAACGCGGCGGAGTCAGCCGGTACTACTTTCATCGTGCGGGGCCAGGCTATTGGCTGTTCAAGTGGCGATCACCGGACGGGTCGGAGATAACCGCATTTCAGGACAAGGACAGGCGTGCCTACAACGGTCAGATCGATCCCCCCGACATGGCTGCCATGCTTGTGGACTTCGCAAAGGAGACGGGGCTCAAGGACTACTTGTATGTCTACGGCGTTGGTGACCACGGCGGCGGACCGACCAGGCAAGACTTGAGGAAAGCGCGCGAGGTCTCCAAGTGGCCGATCTTCCCGACGGTGAAGCTCTCCACGACCGACGCGTTCTTCACCGCAGTGGAGAAAGCGAACGCGAAGCTGCCGATTATCGACCGAGACCTCAACTTCGTGTTCGAGGGGTGCTACACTTCCCAGAGCCGCGTAAAGCGGGCGAACAGGATCGGGGAAATCATAATTCCCGAGGCAGAGACCGCCGCTCTGGTGGCCGGCTCGATTGCGAAGATGCCCTACCCTGCTGACATGGTCACGAAGTCGTGGAGAGATGTGCTCTTCAACCATTTCCACGACATTCTGCCGGGCTCGGGGATTCACGCCACCTATGATTACTCAGAAGGGTTGTTCCAGGGAGTCCAGGCGGCGGCGGGCGCTATCACTACTCGGGCGATGCGCGTGCTTGCTTCGAAGGTGAACACCGCCTCCGCGGCTCAGTGCAGGCAGACAACGTTCGGCGGCGGGCTTGGTGACGGCCTCGGCGCCGGCGTCGGAGACGCAAGCTTGCCCGGCGGCCTAACGACCTATAACGTCGGCGCGTTGTGCGCCGAACCGGTCCTGGTCTACAACCACAAAGCTTGGCCGCGAACGGAGACTGTCTACGCCAAGGTCTGGAACAAGGAACTGGCGGATGACAGGGTGCTGGTTCGTGATTCCGATGGGAACCAAGAAAAGGGACAGGTTGTAGATCGCGGCAACTATTGGGGACACAAGTACATAACAGTCGCGTTCGAGGCCAAGGACGTTCCCGCTCTGGGATACAAGGTATATGCAGTTGATAGCTCGCCATCGCCTGTTCCGGGTGAGGGAGCAAAGATCGTCAGCCTTGTCCCCGAGCGGATGACGACCATGGTCTCCGAACTCGGCGATGCCGGAGTGATGGAGAACGAGTTCCTGCGAGTCGAGGTGGACTCCGCATCGGGAGCGATTGTTCACTTGATCGATAAAGCAACCGGGTTTGACTACGTGCCGGAGGGTGAGTTCCTGGGAGTGCTTGAGGGATATCAGGAAGCGCCGAACGGCATGAGCGCCTGGAGGATCGGCCAGATCAAGGAAGCCGAGCAGCTTATAGATGGCGGCAGGCTGGAAATCACTCAGCGCGGGCCGAATCGGGTCGCAGTCAAATGCACGCGCAAGTACAAGAGTTCGGATATTGTGGTTGGGATCGGCCTGAATGCCGGATCGAGGATGGTGGACTTCAATGTGTGGGTGAAGTGGCTGGAGATCGGGACACCCGAGACGGGAACTCCGATGCTTCGCGCGGCTTTCCCCGTGAATGTCATCGATGGGACCGCGACGTACGAAATCCCGTTCGGCAGCCAGCAGCGCCCGCAGGGCGAACAGGAGATTCCAGCGCTCAAATGGGCTGATTGTTCGGACGCTGAGCACGGGCTGACGCTGGTGAACAACAGCAAGTATGGCCACTCCTGCAACCAGGACACGCTGCGGCTGACACTGCTCAGGTCGAGCTACTCTCCGGATCCTCTGCCGGAGGTAGCGGAACACGAGATCAGCTTTGCAGTGATTCCGCACGAGGGTTCGTGTGACGTAATTGCGTCGACTCGGGCGGGTGAGCAGTTCAACTCGCCGTTGGCGATCGTAAGCGCAACGGTTCAGAAGGGCGAGCTTTCCGCTGAGAAGAGCTTCGTCGAGGTGCTGACGCCGAACGTCTTCATCTCTACAGTCAAGAAGGCGGAGCGCTCGAACGCGGTCGTGATCAGGATGTTCGAGTCCGAGGGCAAGAAGACGACGGCAAAGATCAGGGTCAGCGGGATCGTCAAGCCAGGGGCTAAGGCTGTGGAGACTGATGTTCTCGAGAGGCCGCTTGCCAAGAATGGGGCGAAGATGGAGGGGGACACGATCAGCGTTGTTATCCCGGCAAACGGAATCGCCACGGTGAAGATCGATTAGCGGATCACCAGATGTCTGGAGTAAGGAGTGATTCAGGGCGGCGCGAGAAGCGCCGCCCTGTCTTATTCGAGGCTATGACGTTAGGTCCCGGTCACGACGACGATAGTGCCCAGATCTGTCGCTGGAGCCGTGATGACGACTCCGGTGAGGTCCTTGGTGACTGTGCCTGCAGTCACGCGGATGTCATAGGTCCCCGCCGCGAGTACGCTGATCCTGAACGTGCCGTCTGATGCTACGACAGCGCCGGTGATCAACGCGTCCGCAACACCGATACTTCCCTGGGGATAGACATCGACGGTGGTTCCCTCAGGAATCGGCTGCTCCACGTGAGCTGAGTCCTCCAGCTTGACAGTGCCGGTCACCTCGGAGGCGATGTTGACTGGCGACATTGTCATGACCGGATGGAGCTTGAAGTTCTCGCTGCCGGGCGGGTTGTTGACGAATGACTTGGCGGCGTTGAAGTCCAGGATGAGGGCCATTAGCTGCCCACTCTGGACTGTGAACTCCCGGACGCACTTGACGCCTGTCTGGGCAACATTAGTCAGGTCGACGTCGTGGGGAGTTCCGTCGATGACAACTTCCGCGTCTGAGAGCATCAGGCGGACCTGGGTGTAGTGTCCTGCCTCCAGTGGAACATCCGCAAGCATAAGGGAAGATCCACTGGTGCTGTAGTCAAGAAGATTGACTTCAAGCCCTGGATTGTAGGCCTTGATGGTCTTCCATCCACCGCCGGAGCTGTGGACATCGACACTGGTGATGGTCACATTGATCTCGTCCGCATTGAGCGGGGCATCTACCAGCGAGACCTGTAGCTGACCGGTGCCACTCGAACTTCCCCCGCCACATCCTGTAACCGCGATCGCGAACAGAGCCGCGAGGACGAGCAGGATGCATAGGCGCATCATCCTTAACAACTTTGACGACCTCCTATTTCCGATGCTAAAGCATCTCGGCTGCACACAATAGTGTTGACGCAGCAGATAGGCACGTTGTTCCTGACGATTAGGTGGTTCTTCGGCAAACCGGCAATCACACCAGCGGCAAAACTAACAGGCAGCTGCAACGGCCTAGGCTATGAGCGCGGATTCTTCCTTACGTCGGCGGAAGTGACTTTGACATCGAAGCTTTTGCCTCGCCAGTGAGCATTGGTAAGCGTCAGGCTCTTCCACTGCTTCGGCAAACAAGATTTGAACGTGAGGTCTGGGTTGGCGCCGGAGTAGTCCATTCGCGCCCCGGCGAGGCCGAAGTTGATGGCCTGGATGGGGCCGGCCGCGCCGGTGAGGAAGCAGAAGTTGTCGCGGAACTTGGAGGGCTGCTCGTTGAAGTAGTTGAACGGGCCTCTGAGGTAAGGCTTGTAGCTCTTGGAGAAGCTCGAGTAGGCCTTGGAGCAGTCGCCAAGGCGGGCGTAGATAACCGAATGCGCGGAACTGGTCATCGCCGGGCCGCCTTTGTGGACCCTCGGGGCGTAGAACTCGAGGGTGTTCTTGTATATGTCTGTCATAGATTGTCCGGGAATCTGATACTGCAGCGGGTATGCCAGGAGCTCGGCATCGGCCTGCTTCGCCTGGTAGCGCTCGCTGAACTGCCCGCCGGAGTCGTACTGATCGAAGACTTTGAAGCGGCGGTTCGCGGCGTCCAATGGGATGTAGAGCTTCCGAGCGACCGTGCCCCACTTCGGGTTCGCACGCTGCCCCGTCAGTTTGGCTGCTCGTGAAGCTATATCGAGGTTCATCTGAGCGATGGCATTGGTGTAGGCTGAGTTGTCGATGATGCCCGCGCCCTCATCCGGTGAGACAACTCTCAGGATTTCGTAGCGATCCTTGGCCCGGACGAACGTGGCTTTGCCGACCCACCAGTCTGCCGTTGCTTTGATCACAGGCCAGCCTCGAGTCTTGAGCCAGTTGAGGTCGCCGGTGGCCAGGTAGTACTGCCACTGCGCGAGCGCGACGTCACCATTGATGTGCCGCTCGTGGCGATAGTCCAGGCCTTCGGGCGTGGCCTCTCTGCCCGAGGAGCCGCTCTCCCAGGCGTATTGCGCACCGGGCATCTTCGCTTCCTTGGCGTTTGCAGTGGCGCCCGGGAGGGTCTCGTAGCGGTAGTCGACGATCGATCTGGCAAGCTCAGGGTGTTGCAGGATGAGCGCGGGGAACATCCAGATGTCCGCATCCCAGAAGATATGCCCGCTGTAGCCATCGCTCGAAAGCCCCATCGGCGGGATGCTCCACTTGCTCCCCTCCCGAACGCTCTGGAGCAGGTAGAGCATACAACTGTGTATAATCTGCTGGTCTTTTCTTGGGCCATCGATCTGGATGTCGCTCTGCCAGAGCTTCGCCCAGGCGGCTTTGTGGTCGGCAACCACTTTGGACGGACTCGAGACGGCCTTCCGCAAGCTCGGGGAAATGAAATGCGTCAAGTTGTGCAGTGCGTAGAACTTCAGGTATTCACTACTCCACACGCAGACGTACTTCCGGACAGTGAGAACGCGCCCTCTCTCACAGGAACACCTAGCAGTGTCACCTGGCGGAGCGACGGTCGGCGCAGGTCCACTCTTGTCCTCGGCGTCTGTCTGGAGATAGCAGGCCGCAGCGATCTGCCTCAGCGTCTCGCCAGTGCCCGGCCGATATGTCTCCCAACACGTGATCAGAGGTGCCCGCACATCAACGGTCTCCATCGTCTCAGATGCCCAGCGTCTTAGCCGTTGATCTTCGCTGGTGACGACGCCAGATGCCCCCAACTTCCCGGCGAAGCTCGGAGTCAGTCGGGCGGTTATGATCGCGACGCCTGGCTCCGCCCGCGAGACGATCACCTCGATCTTTCCCTTCAGCGTCTTGCGGCCGGCGCGCCACGTGGCGTAGGTGGTGAGGATGCCGGTGCGCATGTTGAGGACCTGCTTGTAGTCAGCGTTCTTGTCGATCTTGAACTGGGTCTTGCCGTCGTAGAAGCGCAGGTCGCTCCAGGTGGGGATGGGGATCAAACGCTCTTTGTCGTAGAAACCGGCCATGTAGCAAGGCAAAGGCTTCCCGTCCTGGCTGCCGACGCCATCGCTCATGATGCGGGTGGAGATGAACCCGTTGCCGAGATAGGTACCGAACTTGTCGTTCGGATCGTAGTTCACGAGCAGCCAGGGATCGTCGTTCGGCGGATGCTGCTTCGGCGCACGCGTGCCGGGCAGCATCAGCATCGCTACGATCAAGATCGCGGCGAAAGCGACCAGGGCGATTCCTTTGGCAACACTTCTGCTCATGAGCTACCTCTCTCTTATCACGAAAGCACGAAATGGAGAAAGCACGAAAAGGGAATCTCTGGATTTCGTGTTTTCGTACTTTCGTGTTTTCGTGATCGGTCCCTTCATGCTCTCTTCCTCGCAACGAAGAAGACGCGGTCGGAGCGGCGGGTGGGTCGGCGGAACTTGTAGGCGTGGAAAATGTCCACCACATCGAAGCCGCCCTCGTTGAGCCACTGCGTCAGTTCCTCGATAGAGTGACCGCGCTGAAAGTGAATCTCTTTGAACTCTCGCTCCTCGCCATCCTCCATCACTTTGAAGAGCATGTCCACCCGGCAGATGCGCGTGGCGTGGTCATACTCGCTCGACCAGATGTACTTGGGGTAGTACTCGCCGCCAAGGTTGGCCTGGTCGAAGAAGTGGTGCGAGAGCGCGTAGATGGTGTTGACGTCGAATATGAAAAGCCCGCCAGGGACCACATGCTCGCCGATGCGCTTGATCCCCCGCCGAAGGTAGTCGGGGTCTGTGACGTAGTTGAGGCTGTCAAAGAGGCTGATGGCAAGGTCGAATTGACGAGGACAAGAAGCAGATTCCTCGCTGCACTCGGAATGACGGGGTATTAGCAGCTTCGCCATGTCTTGAACGTAATACTCGACAGGGCTCCTCTTGGACTGCGCGATCTCGATCATCTCAGCCGAGATGTCGACTCCAACGACTTCGTAGCCGCGCGCCGCGAGGACCTCGCTGACGTTTCCAGTGCCACAAGCGACATCAAGCACTGTCTTCGGATGATAGTCCACCCGCTCCAGAATATCTTCGATATACGCCACCCACCCGCGATAGGGCACGCCGTGCATGAGATCGTCGTAGTGGCGCGCGATCTCACGGAATTGGTGGTCGTGGGTCATGGGTCGTGGGTCGTGAGTCATGGGTCCTGCAATCATTGAGTCTATGAGTCTATACGCAAGATTCTTCGAGCACGTTCGCGATGATTCCTGCCGAGGCGGCTCGGTGTGTCTTGGCGCATGGCGGTCTTGTTTGGTATCGTGAGGTCGCGGCAACAAACTGCTTGTGGACATACTGCTCTTCAATCCTCACGCTGGGACGCTGATGCGCGACGGAATGGCGCCAGAGGAGCTTGCTGAGAAGCTCGGAGCCAGGGGCGTAGCTGTCGAGGTTAGGGTTCCCTCGAATGAGGACGATATCGCCTCCATCGCTCAGACCGGTGCCAGGATCATAGTGGCCGGAGGCGATGGCACAATTCACTCTGTCCTCAAGGCTGCCGGGGCCTGTGGACTGCGGCTAGGCATCATTCCAGGCGGGACCGCAAATCATCTGGCTACGTCTCTTGGCATACCTCTCGACATCGATGCCGCGATCGACATCGTTGCCGCGGGCCGCACCAGGCGCATCGACCTCGGCATAGTAAATGGCACCGTCTTCTCCCAAGCGGCAGGAGCCGGATTGCACGCGAGAGCGTTTCACATCTATGGCGAGCGTCGGGAGAAGAGCAAGGTAGATGGGGCCTCGGCGGCAGTGAAAGCCATCGTCGACTGGCAGCCGCAGTTGATGAGGCTTATCATCGATGGAGAGCCCTATCTGGAGGAACTGACTCAGGTGACTGCCGCCAACACTCCGGACTATGGCGGGATATTCACCATCGCCCCTGACGCAAGGATCGATGATGGTCTACTGGATATCGTGATGCTGGGCAAGTTGACGAAGCTGGAAATCATAGAGTACGCAAACGCGGCCAGAAACGGGACAATCGCGGGCCTGCCCAAGACTTACACCACACGCGCGAGGAAGATCGAGATAGCGACAATGCGTCCTGAGCCTGTGGAAGTCCACGCCGACGCTCTGCCCGTCGGTTACACTCCTGCAACCATCGAGGTGATGCCTGGCTGCGTCGAGGTGACTGCACCTGAGGAGCATGACTGATGTTGGTAGTGCTGCACGTGCACACGAATGTCTCTGCCTGTTCCGAGAGCCCAGTGGAGGAGATCGCCGAGTACTGCCGTACCCAGGAGATAGAGGCCATAGCGATAACCGACCACAACGAACTCGAGGGGGCGTGGCGATTGCAGGCCGTGGCGCCCTGGCTCAAGGTTATCGCGGGCGAGGAAGTATCCACACGCGAGGGAGAAGTCATTGGGCTCTTTCTGCATGACAGGATCGACCCAGCCCAACCTCTGCGGGATACGTGCGAGCAGATCAAGTCACAGGGCGGGCTTGTCTACGTTCCACACCCTATGGACAAGTTCAAGATCCATCGCGTTCACACAGAGCACTTGATGGACATAGTGGACATGGTGGACATCATCGAGGTCTACAACGCGAAGGCGAGCCTGGCTATCTATAACCGGAGTGCAAAGAAGCTTGCGCAGCAGCTTGGCAAGGTTGCCGCGGTCGGGAGCGACTCTCATTACGTAAAGTCGATCGGCTCGGCAGTGAACATCATGGACCCATTCGGCGGTCCGCAGGACTTCCTGGAGAAGCTTGCGCACGCAAAGTTCCGGAAGGGCGTCGCGAGTCTCTTCGCCACATGGTGGGTGCGGGCGCGTAAGCTGGCGGGGATGAGCATATGACTGGGGTGGCAGACTTCGCACGTCCCCCACAAATGGTAGTGGCCGCGGGTTTTCCGCGGCCACCGGGAGATGGAAAGGATGGAGAGAAGATGAGTATGATTTATGGATAATGTCAGCCGGTGCCAGGATCGTCCAGAATTCTGCGGCGTGCTGGCAGGTCACATTGTCGCGGTTGGACTAGCCTGGTTCGGGTCCAACTCTGCGGGCAGGCAGTTTGTTGGGAGAAAGTCTTCCCCGAACTGCTTAGTCGCTTCCTCCGGTTTTCCGCCTAGATCACCTTCGGAAGCTACCGTCCAGTCACCGGCTATCATCATCATACCCCACACCCCCGACTGCTACAATTAGCTTTTCAACGTATTTTGCAGTGGACCCGCAGCACTATTCCGGTGTAGTGCTTAGGTATTACTACTGGGTCTGGGGGTTGGCCATTGGGTGTTGGGGAAGGGATGGGAGTGCCGGATTGGGAATATGAGGGATAATGGACGAGCAAGCACAGAAACACCTGGTGTTGGGTACCGCCGGGCACGTTGATCACGGCAAGACCACGCTGATCAAGGCGATGACCGGGGTCAATCCCGACCGCCTGAAGGAGGAGCAGGAGCGAGGGGTAACGATCGACCTCGGCTTCGCCTGGCTGCCTTTGGCGGACGGCGGGGTGCTGGGAATCATCGACGTCCCCGGCCACGAGCGTTTTCTCAGGAACATGCTTGCTGGCGCGAGCGGTGTGGACATCGTGCTGCTGGTGGTCGCGGCTGACGAGGGAGTCATGCCCCAGACCCGCGAGCACATGGAGATCCTTGAGCTCCTCGAGACCAAGCAAGGGGTCGTCGCGCTAACCAAGTGCGACATGGTAGAGCCTGAATGGGTTGACCTGGTCGAGGAGGACCTGCGCAAGTACCTCAGCAGGACTTTCCTGCGAGAGACAAGGATCGTCCGGGTCTCGGGCACGACAGGTGAGGGTGTGCCGGAACTGGTGCAGGAGATTCAGAGACTGGCACAGAGCACCCGTCAGAGGTCCATGGAGGGGCCGTTCAGACTGCCAGTTGATCGTGTCTTTACAATCACCGGGTTTGGAACTGTGGTAACTGGAACGCTTGTCTCAGGCACGCTGCGAGTGGGAGATGCCGCCACGATACTCCCGGAAGGGATCAATTCGCGAGTAAGACAGATTCAGGTTTTCGGGAGGAAGCTGGAATCGGTCCAAGCCGGGAATCGCGTGGCGGTCAACCTCGTGGGAGTGGATATTGATGACTTCTCCCGGGGAAGCGCGATCGTCCCGCCGGGGTACCTGGATGCTACAAAGGCTATTGACGCATCAGTGTCGATGCTGGCAGACGCGCCGCGCTCTCTGACGAATCGCCTGCGGGTGCGGGTTCACCTGGGAACGGCCGAGGCGATTGGTCGCGTGATGGTCATCGGTGCGCAAGAGATCGAGCCCGGCGCGAAGGGCATGGCGCAGATCAGACTCGAGCGTCCTGTGGTGGCTGCACGAGGTGACAGGTTTGTGCTCCGATCCTACTCCCCGATGCACTTGTTAGGCGGCGGAGTGGTGCTTGAGCCCAGGGCATTGAAGCACAAGCGCGGTGAGAAAGGTGTCATCGAGAGGCTCGAGCGCGCGTTGGCAGGAAGCCCCGAGGATATCGTGCTTGACGCGCTTACGATGGCGGAAGCCGGGCTCACGAAGCCGCAGATCGTGCAGAAGACGGGGCTCGTGGAGAACGACGTCTCTGCGTCTCTGAAGTCGCTTGCCGAGGACGGACAGGCCATTGAGCAGGCCGGCAGATTTCTGGCAAGATCGTCATATGAAATGCTCGCGGCGAGACTTCAGTCCGCGCTGGAGGCCTATCACTCCGCGAACCCAATGAAACCGGGCGCGCCGAAGGAGGAGATGAGGGCTCAGCTCGGACCGCGTGTCGATCAGAAGGGATTCCAGGCTCTGCTGGCCCTGATGGCTGTCGATGCGCGAGTTGTGGTCTCGGAAGCCACGATACGACTGCCCGAGCACACCCCCACCCTGAGCACGAAGCAGAAGGAGCTTGCGGATCGGATCGAGCGAGCTTTCCTGGAGGCAGGCTCGAACCCTCCACTGGCTTCGGAGATCGATCAGCGTTACGGGCCGGAGGGTCGCGCCATAGTGGCGATGTTGGTGGAGAGAGGAATGCTCGTGAGGATTACACCTGAGGTAGTTTTTCACAGGCAGGCATTGGGTAACATCGAGTCAGCTCTGCGAGATTATCTAGTCCAGCACGGACAGATCACAGTGGCCCAGTTCAGAGACCTCATCGGATCCAGCAGGAAATACGTGGTGCCCCTGGTCGAGTACTTCGATGATGCGAAGGTGACCAGGCGGGTCGGGGATGAGCGCGTGCTGTGGGGGAAAGGGACATGACGGTCAGAACCCCACCCCAGTCCTCACCTACAGAGGGAGGGAGCACGCGGGACGAGGGCTGAGGAGCATATGCATTATCCATTCTGGCATGTTCCCTGGATGACTTCTCCGATGTGGATCGCGGTTGTTGCCGTGCTGCACGTCTACACAGCCATGTATGCCGTCGGCGGATCGATCCTGCTTGTCTGGCAAACGAGACTCGCGTACCGAACCGGCGACAAGGCCTATCTCGATTATCTCAGGGGTCACACGTGGTTCTTTGTGCTCGTGACCCTGGTCTACAGCTCGCTTCTGGGTGTGGGGATCTGGTGGACAATAGGGCTGGCTTCGCCTCTGGCCACGGAGGAACTGATTCAGGTCTTTGTTCTTGCCTGGGGGATGGAGTGGGTCACGTTCATACTGGAGATCGCGTCGGCTTTCATGTTCTTCTACTATTGGGGCCGGCTGGCCGAGAAGACTCACCTGCAAATGGGCTATATCTACGCCGCAGCCGCGTTTGGCAGTCTGGTGATTATAACAGCGATCACTGCCTTTCAACTCAACATCGGTTCCTGGACACCGGCGGACGGGCTGTGGCGAGCGATGTGGAACCCGCAGGCACTGCCTCAGATCACAGCCCGGACCGGCGGGTCGATCCTCCTGGGCGCCTTGTTCTTCTTCCTGCACGCGACGGTGAAGCTCTCGAGGGACAGCAGGGTGCGCGACATCGTAAGCCGCGAGGGCGCCAAGTGGTCGATGCTTGGCTCCGCTTTGACGATAGCCGGGGGCATCGGCTGGTATATGAACCTGCCAGCGACCGGGTCTGCGGCGCTGGTTGGAGCAGCGGTACTGAACGTGCTCATGTTCATCATCTTCGCCCTGACGGCGGCGACCGCGGTGATGATGTATATCGGCCCTCTCAAGAACCCGGCCTGGCTGACTCCGGGCTTCGCAATCCTGATGTTCGGGATAGGCCATGCCGCGACGGGGACAGGAGAGTTCATTCGTGAGGGTGTAAGGAAGCCCTACATCGTCTACAACCGAGTGCTCGGGAGCCAGATTCGACCGGAAGAGATCCCCAAGATGCGCCGGGTGGGTTACCTGGAGAGCGGCGTCTGGACCAAGGCCTATGTTCGAGACAGGTTCCCCGGCGTGATTGTCGATGGGAAGATCAGTGGTGAGCGCCTGTTGGAGTTGCCGCCAGAAGAACGCAGGCAGGTGGGACACACAGTTTTCCAGTACCACTGCGGTGACTGCCACTCCGTGGAAGGCTACTCCGCAGTGTCGCAGCTCGCAAGAGGTTGGAGTAGGCCGCTGATCAAATACACCGTGACGCACCTTGATCAGGTTCACTTCTTCATGCCGCCATGGGCAGGGACCAATGCTGAGGCAGAGGTACTGACTGACTATATAGAATCCATCAGGCATCCGCACCCGGGGGCCGCGGCGCCGGAAGTTCTGACGCCGACTGACGCTTCGCCGGCCGCTCATCCTCCGACGGGCTCAGGATGGCGACCTACCCCGCTGACCCGTTCAAGGGAGGTGAAGTAGATGGACCCGCAGGCTCTCTCCGCTCCCGCCAGCCCGCTTGGATATCCGACACCCTTCTGGTTCATAGAACTATTCAAGGTGCTCGGATTCTCGCTTCACGTTGCGCCGATGAACCTGTGGTATGCGGGGACGGTGGTCGCGGTAGTGCTTGGAGCGTTCGGACGCGGCCACGCGAAGACTGTCGGACATCACATCGCGCGCGTGCTGCCGTTCGCGCTGGCGTTTGGAATCAACTTCGGGATCGTTCCGCTGCTCTTTGTCCAGGTCGCTTACCATCAGTTCTTCTACCCGGCGACAGTGCTGATTGCCTGGCCGTGGTTTGCGGTCTTCTGGATAGTGATGGTCGGATACTTCCTTGTCTATCTCTACAAGCTCGCGCTTGAGGGGAAAGGTCCTGTGCGGTGGAGTCTGCGGGGCGGATGGCTTGCAGCCGGCGCGTTCGTGCTGGTAGGGTTCATATTCGCCAACGCCATGAGTCTGATGACCTCTCCCGATAACTGGTGGGCGTTGTTCAAGGGGGCGAACGTGGCCGGCGCGGCTTCGGGCATTGCGCTGAACCTGCACGACCCTACGCTCGTGCCCAGATGGCTATTCATGTTCGCCATAGCTTTGACCACAACGGCGGCCTTTGTAGTCGTGGACGCTGCGTTTCTGTCGCATAAGGACGGCGATGACTACCGGAAGTATGCCGCGAGACTCGCAGCGCAGTTGTATTCGGTTGGGATGCTGCTTTTCATTGGTTTCGGAAGCTGGTACTTCGGCACCAGGGCATTCGCGTTCCATGCGGCAATGGAGAACCCGGTCATGAGGATCATCTTCCCACTCACGATGGTCTCGCCGGGCTTGCCGTGGCTGCTGATTGTGCTTCAGTGGAAGGACCCCACAAGTCGGCTGGCGGCTCTCGTTGGCGTAACACAGTTCGTGATGATCGCTCTGAACGCAGTAAGCCGGCAGTGGCTGCAGAACGTCGAACTCCGGCGCTATGCAGACCTGGCGGCTAGGCCGGTGACACTGCAGTTGTCAGGGCTGTTGGTTTTTCTGGGACTGTTCCTGGCCGGGCTCGCGCTGGTGGCGTGGATGTTCTGGAAGGCGATCGAGATCAACAGACTGGAGGCCGCGGGAGACGGAACCCTCGCAGACCTCCCCTAACCCCGTCCTAAAGAGAGGGGGACCGGTTGGTGCGCAATTGCTGAGTTTGGTTAGAGGGCGGCGAGGGTAACTAGTGTCGTAGGTGGCTGTGGTGAGCGAGCATAGCGTGAGTGAGATATGGCCGGTGATTGTGTATGGCGCGCTGGTATTGCTGCTTGTTGGCGCGATGGTGGCGGCGTCCTATCTGCTCGGGCGGAGGCACCGGGCCACGGGCAAGAACATCCCCTATGAGTCCGGCATGGAGCCTACGGGCTCGGCTCGCGTGAGGTATGGCGCGAGTTACTACCTGGTCGGCTTGTTCTTCATCCTCTTTGATATCGAAGCGGCCTTCCTGTTCGCGTGGGCGGTCGCTTTCTATGAGCTTGGGTGGCAGGGGTACATCGCTGCCTCGCTCTTCATACTAACCCTGGTCGCTGGGCTGGTGTACGTGTGGGGACTTGGAGGGTTGGACTGGTACCCTGGCGCGAGACAGCGCGGGGAGGGCCCGGACGAATGAGAGTCCAGCGACAGGATCAAGTCATCGGATCGGCGCCACCGAGGCAGAACTTCGCGATGGCCCGACTTCAGGACTTGCTCGCATGGGGTAGGAAGAACTCCATCTGGCCATTCGGGTTTGGCACATCCTGCTGTTTTGTGGAGATGTCAGCGGCATTCACGAGCGAGTATGACATAGCGCGCTTCGGCTCGGAGGTGATCCGATCGTCCCCAAGAGAGGCTGATCTGCTGGTGATCGCAGGGACGGTGTTCGTCAAGATCGCGCCGGTGATCAAGCGGCTTTATGACCAGATGATGGAGCCGAAGTGGGTAATCTCGATGGGCTCGTGCGCAAACTCCGGGGGAATGTACGATATCTACAGCGTCGTGCAGGGGGTTGACAGATTCCTTCCCGTGGATGTCTATATCCCCGGGTGCCCGCCCCGGCCGGAAGCTTTCCTTGAGGGACTCATGCTCTTGCAGAAGGCGATCAACGTCGAAAGAAGACCGCTGAGCTGGGTGGTTGGTGACCAGGGAGTCTGGCGGCCCGAGATGCCCTCGCAGAGAGATGCCAAGCGGGAGAGGCGAGTGGCGGAGACTGAGTTGCCGGGGATGGACAGAATCTAGTTTTGAGTTTTGAGTTCTGAGTTTTGAACAAGCAGGCGAGCGGGATACTCGAAGAGCTGCGGGAGGCTATGCCCGGGGTTGAGCTGCGGAAGCAGGCAACCTGCGACGGCGTGCCGACTGTTTGGCTGCGGCCGGGTGATGTTCGGCAGGTTCTAGGCCACCTGAAAACCGGCATCGAGCGCCCTTACAGGATGCTCTATGACCTCTGCGCTATCGATGAGCGGGCTCGTCGGACGAAGCCTGAGGATCAGCCGGGCGGGGCGTTCACCGTTGTATATCACCTCCTCTCAATGGAGCGGAACTCGGACATCCGGCTGAAGATCGCGCTGGAGGGGGAATACCCGTCAATCCAGTCGATCACGAACCTCTGGCCCAATGCGAACTGGTATGAACGTGAAGTCTGGGACATGTTCGGGATCAAGGTCGAGGGGCATCCGTGCCTTCGCAGGATCTTGAATCCCTCGAATTGGGTCGGACACCCGCTTCGGAAGGATCACCCGGCGCGAGCTACCGAACTGCCGGGCTACGAGTTGCCCGAGGGCAAGGATGAGCAGGAAGAGCT
>CAZFYZ010000025.1:19579-25879 GCA_964523735.1 uncultured bacterium
TGCAGTTCCGGCCGGAGCAGTACGGGATGAAAAGCGCGACAGACAGTGTGGAGACCATGTTTCTCAACTTCGGTCCACATCACCCGGGCACCCACGGGCTCCTGCGAGTTGTGCTGCAATTGGATGGGGAGGAAACAGTCGATCAGTACGTTGATATCGGCTTCCACCACCGCGGCGCCGAGAAGATGGCCGAACGGCAGACGTTCCATACATACATCCCCTATACCGATCGTGTGGACTACCAGGTCGGAGTGCAGAACGAGCTGCCGTATGTGCTGACTCTGGAGAAGCTGGCAGGAATCGATGTCCCTGAGCGGGCTCAGGTGATTCGGGTGATGCTCTGCGAGCTCTTCAGGATCATCAACCACCTGGTTTACCTGGGAACCTACGGGGCTGACGTCGGTGCGCTGTCGCCCGTGTTCTTCACGTTCAACGACCGCGAGCGAGGATTTGATATCGTCGAGGCTATCTGCGGCGGACGGATGCACCCTAACTGGTTCCGGATTGGCGGAGTGGCATCAGACCTGCCGGAGGGCTGGAAGGGCCTTGTGGACAACTTTCTGGCCTACATGCCCGCCCGGCTCGATGAGTATGAGAAGGTGCTGACCAAGACGCGCATCTTCAAGGAACGGACAAAGGGAGTGGGCGTCTACAGCACAGACTCGGCCATTGACTGGGGTGTGACTGGTCCCAACCTGAGGTCAACGGGCTCTGATTGGGACCTGCGCAGGAAGCGGCCTTACTCCGGCTACGATCAGTTCGATTTCGACGTGCCGGTCACCCATGCAGGGGACAGCTATGACAGGGCGCTCATCCGGATCTATGAGATGCGGGAAAGCCTGAAGATGATGCGCCAGGCGGCTGATGCGATGCCACCGGGCAGCTACAAGAGTGACCACAGACTTGCGATGCCTCCGCGCAAAGAACAGACGATGCAGGCGATCGAGACGCTGATCAACCACTTCCTATCCGTGAGCTGGGGGCAGCCGATGCCGGTTGGGGAGTGCATGATCTCCACTGAGGCGCCGAAGGGGAACTACGGATACTACGTCACCAGCGACGGGAGCAACTGGGCCTACAGGTGCCATATCCGAACGGCTTCGTTCCCCCACATGCAGTCGCTGCCGGTGATATCTAACGGGCTGCTGGTGTCGGACCTGATCACCATATTGGGGAGTATCGACTTTGTGCTATCGGACGTGGACAGGTAGGGAGTTGCGAGTTCTGAGTTATGAGTTTTGAGTTGGCGGAATGCTAAGCAAGCAGGAACTCAAAGAGATCGAGGCGGAGATGGAGCACTCGCCGACGCGGGAGGCTGTGGCTATCGACGCGCTAAAGGTCGTGCAGAAGCATCGCGGGTGGATTTCGGACGAGGTGCTCGAAGATATCGCGCGTGAGCTTCAGATGACACCTGAGGAACTCGATCGCGTGGCAACATTCTATAACCTGATCTTCCGGCAGCCCGTGGGCAGACACGTGATCTTCGTGTGCGACAGCATTAGCTGCTTCCTGACTGGTGGAGAGACGGTCATGGACCATCTGCGGCGGAAGCTGCAGATCGAGCCAGGACAGACGACAGCAGACGGCAGGTTTACGCTGCTGCCGACGGTCTGCCTCGGTCACTGCGAACAGGCTCCGGTAATGATGCTCGACTGGAAGATCATCGGCAACCTGACGCCTCAGATTATAGACGAGAGGCTTGATAAATGCGAGTAGGATTCCCCTATCACGAAAACACGAAAGGGAGAAAGCACGAAAGCAGATTCCCGTTTTCGTGTTTTCTCGGATTTCGTGCTTTCGTGATGAAGAAAGGCTCCTAGTTGGAACCAGTGCTGACGAAGAACATTGGCCAGGGGACGACCTGGTTGGAGCAATACGAAGCTAACGGCGGGTACCAGGGGCTGCGCAAGGCGCTTGGGATGAACCCGGCAGATGTGGTTGCGCTCGTCAAGGATTCAGGACTCAGAGGACGCGGCGGCGCCGGATTTCCAACTGGGTTGAAGTGGGCTTCTGTTCTTCCGGTTGAGCAAGCCGCGCGACCCAGGTATCTGGCCTGCAACTTCGATGAGATGGAGCCGGGGACATTCAAGGACCGAATTCTGGTTCAGGGCGATCCGCATCAGCTTATCGAGGGGATGTTGATCGCAGCCTGGGCCTGCCGGCTGGATGTCGGTTACGTGTTTCTGCGGTTGGAGTATCAGGAGATCGCCGAGATACTGCTGCGGGCATTTGGGGAGGCACGCGACAAAGGCTATGTCGGCAAGAATGTGCTCGGCAGCGGCTGGGACTTCGAGCTGCACATCCACACCAGCGCGGGTAGGTATATGGCGGGTGAGGAGACTGGCCTGCTTAACGCGCTCGAAGGCGGGCCTGCTCGGCCACGGTCAAAGCCCCCCTACCCTGGGACATCGGGAGCCTGGGGCAGGCCGACGATCATCAACAACGTCGAGACCTTGAGCTGCGTGCCACACATCATCGAGCGAGGAGCGGACTGGTTCAGAGGGCTCGGGCTTGGAGCCGACTCCGGCACCAAGATGTATGGAGCCAGTGGCAAGGTACAAAAGCCCGGATGCTGGGAGCTGCCGATGGGCTCGACGCTGCGCGAGGTCGTGATGGAGCGTGCGGGCGGGATGCGCGGGGGACACGAATTCAGGGCCGCGCTGCCGGGCGGGGCTTCGACCTGCTTTATGGATAGCTCACAGCTTGACGTGCCACTGGACTTCACGACGCTGAAGCCGCTGGGTTTGTACCTGGGAACAGGGACAGTCATTGTGCTTGATGACAAGACGTGCCCCGTTGCAGCGCTCAAGAACTTACAGATGTTCTACGCGCGCGAATCCTGCGGGTGGTGCACGCCCTGCCGCGACGGACTGCCGTGGATCGAGGGCTTGTTGGCGGATATCGAGCAGGGATGCGGCGAGCCGGGAGATGTAGAGCTGTTACTCGATCAGGCTAAGTATATCGACGGTAACACGTATTGCGCACTCGCAACCGGTGCGATGTTCCCGCTCGTGAGCGGCATCTATATGTTCCGAGAGGACTTCGATGAGCACGTGCGGACTAAGACGTGCAAGTATGGAGAGTAGATACCCTTCTCGCGAAATGGAGAAAGCTAGAAAAGCAGGAAATGGGTTTCTGGCTTTCTAACTTTCTGGCTCTCGCGATTGGGCTTCATTCAGCTTATGCCTAGAGTCTGGATCGACGGAAAGGAATACGAGGTCCGCGACGGGATCAACATGCTCGATGCCGTGTTGAGCGTGGGGCTGGATCTGCCCTACTTCTGCTGGCATCCCGCGATGGGTTCCGTGGGCGCGTGCCGTCAGTGCGCAGTGCGCGTGTACAAGGACGAGTCCGACACCAGGGGCAAGATCGAGATGGCGTGCATGACCCCCGCGAAGGACGGCACGCGCATCTCGATCACAGACCCGGAAGCGAATGAATTCCGTCGATACATCATCGAATGGCTGATGACCAATCACCCGCACGATTGCCCGGTCTGCGACGAAGGCGGGGAGTGCCATCTGCAGGACATGACCTGCATGACCGGGCACGTCTATCGGCGCTTCAGGGGCAGGAAGCGGACCTATCGAAACCAGTATCTCGGACCGTTCGTCACGCACGAGATGAACCGCTGCATCCAGTGTTGGCGGTGCGTGCGGTTCTATCGAGACATGGCCGGCGGTCGCGACTTCAACGTGTTTGGGTCCAAGAACCGGGTCTACTTCGGCCGAGCCAAGGATGGAATACTCGAGTCGCCTTTTGCGGGAAACCTGGTCGAAGTTTGCCCAACGGGTGTGTTTACGGACAAGACCCTGCAGAAGCACTACACGCGCAAGTGGGACCTGGAGACAGCGCCGTCGGTCTGCATTCACTGCGGCTTGGGGTGCAACACGATTCCGGGGGCCAGATACGGTAAGCTGCGGCGGATCAGGGCTCGCTACAACCCTAATGTCAACGGCTACTTCCTCTGCGACCGGGGCAGGTACGGCTATGAGTTCGTGAACTCCAAGGCTCGTGCCAGGCAAGCGCGAATAGACCGGGAAGCAGTTCCTTGGGAGCAGGCAATCGAGAAGACGCGAGCGATCCTCGACGGCGCCAACCGGGTGATCGGAATCGGCTCGCCAAGGGCTTCGTTGGAATCGAACTACGCACTGAGGAAACTGGTTGGGGAGAACTCTTTCTCAACTGGACTGTCAGACTATGAACAGCAAGCGGCACAAGCGGCGCTTGAGCTTATGCGCAACGGGACGAGGATGGCATCGCTTGCTGAAGTTCAGTCGGCGGACAAGGTGTTGGTTCTCGATGCTGATCCGCTGAACGAAGCTCCAATGTTGGAGTATTATCTCCGGCAGGCGCAGAATCGGCTGAGGCTGAAAGTGTCCCGCGCGCTTGGCATACCCGACTGGGACGCTAACGCGGTGGCGACTGCGGCCGCGGGGGTGGAGCGCAGAGACTTGAGAGTGGAAAGCCCAGATGGGCTGGCCGGGGCGGAGAGGCCGCTCGTTGTTACTAGCTTGTCAGCCGGCGCTGATGTCGTGAGGCAGGCGGGGGAGATCGCAGCCTCAGTGCCTGAGTGCATGCTCTCGATCATCGCGCCTGAAGCCAACACCATCGGCGTTGCGATGATGGGCGGGAAGAGCGTTGACGAAGCGCTGGGCTCAATCGAGCCGGGCGACGCGCTGATCGTGTTGGAGAATGATCTTGCACGCAGGGTCGAGCCAGCGTTGTTCGAGAGGGCGATGGATATTGCATCGGTTACATCGCTGGACTGCATCGAGACTCACGTCACGGGTCAAGCGGAGGTTGTGCTCCCCGTACCAGCGTATGTTGAGACCAATGGCACATTCGTCAACAACGAGTGCAGGGCGCAGAGGTTCTATCAAGCCTTCATACCAAAGGGCGATATACGTCACGCCTGGGATGTCTGCCAGCAGTTGGCGGCGGAACACTGGTGGGCCAGCTACCAGGACGTGCTGAACGAGAGCGCATCACTTCCGGTTTTCGAGGCTATTGTTGATGCAGCGCCCATGGCAGATTGGAGATCGGAAGCGGATCAGAATGTCGCCAGGCAATCTCATCGGTTCAGCGGTCGCACTGCGAAAGACGCCGACTGGACGATGGATGAGCCAAAGCCGCAGGATGACCCCGGCACGCCTTTTGCCTTCTCAATGGAAGGGGATCAGGCCGTTGTCCCCGGCGCTCTTGAGCCCAGGTACTGGTGGCCGGGGTGGAACTCGACGAACTCAATCACGAAGTTTCAGATAGAGGTGAATGGCTCGATGCATGGAGGCAACACGGGGGGCGTGCTTCGGCCTGAGGTGAGTGGTGAGTCGGCAGGTGGGGGCATCCTTCGACGGGCTCAGGATGAAGTGGTTCCTGAACCGGGGGAAGTGTGGTTGAGTCCGAGGACGTATGTGTTCGGCTCGGAGGAACTGTCGCGGTTGGCGCCGGGGGTTGCCGAGTTGGCGGCGAAGGCGGGGGTGAGTCTGCATCCGGAGACAGCCGAGAAGCTCGGCTTGATCGAGGGGGAGCTAGCGGATATTCGGGTCGCAGAGAGGTCGCTAAGGCTGCCTGTGAGACTGGACGAGGCATTGGAGCTGGACGCTGCCCAGGTGCCCGCGGGGTTGCCTGAGACGGTTGGCATTGTCCGACCGATGGCGGTCAAGATCGTGAGGGCCGAATGACAGCGGCTTTGTGGACACTAGTGATCGGCGTTGGGGTGCTCGCGGTCCTGCTCGGTATCACGACCGGCATGATCTGGATCGAGCGCCGGGTTCTCGCGCGGTTCCAGGACAGACTTGGACCGAATCGAGTGGGGCCGATGGGGCTACTGCAGCCAATTGCCGACGTGATCAAGCTCTTCATGAAGGAGGACTGGACCCCGCCCTTCGCGGACCGGCTGGTGTTCGTTCTTGCACCAACGATTCTTGCGATGACGGTGCTGCTCGCTTTCGTGGTGGTACCCTTCTCGGAGGCAGTCAGAGTGTCGGACGCCAACGTTGGCTTGCTGTTCTTCCTGGGGATGACCTCGCTTGGCGTCTACAGCGTGGTATTGGCAGGATGGTCCTCGAACAGCAAGTACTCCCTGATCGGTGGGATGCGCGCCGCCGCTCAGATGATCAGCTACGAGATTCCCATGGCGCTGGCGATGATAGGCGCCGTGATGCTGGCGGGTTCTTTCCGGTTGGTCGACATAGTCAACGATCAGTCTGGGGTCTGGTACGTTCTGCTTCAGCCCTTGGGGTTTGCCGTATTTATGATAGCCGGGCTAGCGGAAGCGCGCAGATCGCCGTTCGACTT
>CAZFYZ010000025.1:25889-27376 GCA_964523735.1 uncultured bacterium
TGGCTATCACACTGAGTACTCGAGCATGAAGTTCGCGCTGTTCTTCATGGGGGAGTATCTGGACGTGATCCTGATCAGCGCAATGGCCACGGTGCTCTTCCTTGGAGGATGGCACGGTCCAGTTCTGCCTGGGGTCGTCTGGTTCCTGATCAAAATGTTCGCGGTGATATTCCTGTTCATCTGGTCAAGAGCGACCCTGCCTAGGTTCAGGTTCGACCAACTGATGCGATTTGGATGGAAGTGGCTACTGCCGCTCGCGCTAGTCAATGTTCTGGTGACAGGGGCGGTGGCGCTGGTGCTCCAATGATGAATTGAGAATCACGAATTATGAATTGGGGAGCCCATCGGGTCAATTCGCAATTCATAACTCATAATTCATAATTCGCGGAGCGGGAGAGTGTATTCAACACTACGAGCGTTGTGGGTCCTGCTGACGCACTTGTGGCGGCGGCGAGTGACGGTGCCTTACCCGGAGAAGAAGGCGTATGTCCCCCCCAGGTGGCGGGGGAGGATCATCCTCTCGCGCGACCCTGAGGGCAAGGAGCGATGTGTCGCGTGCTATCTGTGTGCGGCCGCTTGCCCGGTGGATTGCATCGCACTGCAGGCAACGGAGGACGAGCACGGCAGGCGCTATCCGGAGTGGTTCAGGATCAACTTCAGCCGATGCATATTCTGCGGGTTCTGCGAAGAGGCATGTCCCACTTATGCGATTCAGCTTACAACCGACTATGAGATGAGCGAGTATGACCGCAGCCAGATGGTCTATGAGAAGGAGGACCTCACGATCAGCGGACAGGGCAAGTACGTCGGCTACGATTTCTACAAACACTCCGGTTTGGCTATCGAGGGCAAGGACAAAGGGGAAGCGATCGATGAGCTGAAGCCGGTAGACGCAAAGGACCTGTTGCCGTGAGCGTACTTTTCTATGTTTCGGCCTGCGTGGCTGTCATAGCCGGGCTCCTGGTGATCTCTCAGACGAACGCCATGCGCGCGCTTCTGAGCCTGGTCGTGCTGCTGCTGGCGGTGGCTTCGGTATTCTACACCCTTGGCGGACCGTTCGCGGCAGTGCTGCAGATAGTAGTCTACGCCGGAGCAATCATAGTGCTCTTTGTGTTCGTCGTGATGATGCTGAATCTGGGGCCGGGGGCTCAGGAGAGGGAACGGGACTGGGTATCGAGTGTGCTTTGGGTGGCGCCGATAGTGCTGGCCGCAGCGCTGCTGGTGCAGTTCGTGGCAACCGTCTCGACTCGCGCGCCTTTTCGCGGAGCGGCAGTAGTGCTTCCTAAAGCGGTGGGGATCAGTCTGTTCAGGGACTATGTGATCGGTGTGGAACTCGCGTCAGTGCTCCTACTAGCGGGGCTAGTGGCAGCGTTTCACTATGGGCGGCGGGCCGGCACGGAGATCGGCCGGCACGAGGAGAACGCGACGTCGGAGGCGACGATTGAATAGCGCAAGCGCAAACGAAGCGATAATACTTGCCGCGGTCC
>CAZFYZ010000025.1:27386-40451 GCA_964523735.1 uncultured bacterium
CTGTTCGCGATTGGGCTAGTCGGAGTGATGGCCCGACGCAACCTTGTGTTCGTGCTGATGTCTCTCGAGATAATGCTAACGGCGGCAGCAGTCGCCTTCGTGGCAGCGGCCTCGAAATGGAACCAGCCAGACGGACAGGTGGTCGTGATGTTCATACTCGTCACCGCAGCCGCGGAAGTTGCGGTCGGACTGTCGCTCGTGCTGAGAATACACCACAAGTGGAAGACAGTGGACGTGGACGAGCTTAGCTCGATGAAAGGGTAGGTCTTGGAGCAACTGCTCTGGATAGTCGTAATATCGCCGTTCGTGGGGGCGCTGGTGCTGGCAGTCTTCGGCGGCTATATGCCCAAGAAGATGGCTGGCACGATCGGCTGCGCCTCGGTTGGGGCGTCATGGATCGCGGCGATGGTGCTCTCTGCAATCGTGCGGCGTGGGGCGCTGGATTCCGTGCTCTACGAGTGGATGGGCGTGGGTGGGCTCAGGATTACGATCGATCTGCGACTGGATGCACTGTCCATGGTGATGGTCGGCGTGATTACGTTCGTCGGGTTCCTGATCCACCTCTATGCGGCACAGTCGATGTACGACGAGGATGGCTACAGCCGATTCTTCGCCTACATGAACCTGTTCGTGGGATCGATGCTGACTCTGGTGCTGGCGGGGAACCTGGTTCTACTCTATCTGGGATGGGAAGGCGTAGGCCTCTGCTCGTATCTGCTGATCGGATTCTGGTACAGAGACTCAAACAACGGCAACGCCGCGCAGAAAGCGTTCATCGTTACGCGCGTGGGAGATACCGCACTGGCTATCGGCTTGTTCCTGATCTTTGTGAGGATCGGGTCCCTGGACATCCGGACGATCACAGACATCGCGCGCGGGGCTTGGACGCCGGGCGGCCCGGTGATAGCGACTATCGCGATTCTGATCATCGGCGGAGCTATAGGCAAATCGGCCCAGCTTCCCTTGCAGACCTGGCTGCCTGACGCGATGGCCGGCCCCACCCCGGTAAGCGCCTTGATTCATGCGGCCACAATGGTGACAGCGGGCGTCTACCTGATCGCGCGGCTCCATGTGATCTTTGAGATGTCTCAGATGGCTATGATGGTTGTCGCGGTCATCGGGGCGGCCACGCTCGTTTATGCGGGGTTCAGCGCGCTGACTCAGAGAGACATCAAGCGCGTGCTGGCATACTCGACAATCAGCCAGATCGGTTACATGTTCTTGGCGCTGGGAGTTGGCGCGTGGACGGCTGCCATGTTCCACTTCATGACCCACGCGTCCTTCAAGGCGCTGCTGTTCCTCTCCGCCGGCATCGTGATCGACGCACTGCACCACGAGCACGATATGTTCAGGATGGGCGGACTCAGGAATCGCCTGCCAGTGGCCTACTGGACATTCCTGATCGGCGCTGCGTCGCTCTCGGCGCTGCCACTGGTGACTGCGGGGTTCTACAGCAAGGACGCGATACTCTACGCCGCTTGGGCGTCGGAATCAGGAGGAACTGCTCTGTGGGCCGCGGGCATCGTGGGGGCGCTCATCACGGCAGCCTATTCGTTCAGGGCGGTCTTCCTGACGTTTCACGGTGAGCCCAAGACCGAAGTCACCAAGCCGCCCGGCTCGCTGATGGAGCTAGTCGTGATCGTACTGGCGTTCCTTGCTCTGACGACGGGGTTTGTGGGAGTGCCGAGGGCGCTTGGCGGATTCGAGCCGTTTGAGGAACTGATGCACAGCGTGTTCCCGGGACTCCAGCTTGTGCCTGCCAGGTCGGGGACGTCGGTACAGGCTCTGCTGATGGCGATATCCTCGGCAGTCGCGCTTCTAGGCCTGTGGATGGCTTACATCCACTTCAGGAAGCCTGCCCTCTCTGAGGCTGTAGGGCGGTCGCCTGTTGGGCGTGCTACCCACCGATTCCTGTTCGTGGGATGGGGCTTTGACTGGCTCTACGATAGGGCGTTTGTTCGACCGTTCAAGGCGATCGCGTTTGCGAACCGGGCGGATTTCGTGGATAAGCTGTACGCGGGCCTTGCCTTGACCGCAGCGTACCTGAACCGCGCCCTGGCGTTCGCGCAGACAGGGCGCACACGGCATTATGCAACAGCTGTTGTGTTAGGCGCGGTTGTGCTTGGGGCGATTATGTTGTTGGCGAGATAAGAGATGATCCTGACCTGGATAATAGCAGTACCGGCGATCGGCGGAGCGCTTGCCTGGATCGTAAGCGGCAAGAGCGCGCTTGCTGCCAGGTGGATAGCGCTGCTGGCGTGCCTCGTCGACCTTGGAATCGCCGTGGGGCTGTGGGCGGCAGGCGGATACCGGGGCGGGATGATCGCCGAGCAGAGCGTGCCGTGGATACCGAGGTTCGGGATCGGCTATCACCTTGCTATGGATGGACTCAGCTTGCTGCTTGTGCTGCTGACATGCCTCCTGGGAGCAGTCGCGGTCGCTGTGTCCTGGCGCGAGATCAACGAGCGCGTCGGCGCGTTTCACCTCTCGCTGCTTCTGCTGCTATCGGGCATTCTCGGCGTATTCCTGGCCTTTGACCTGTTTCTGTTCTACTCATTCTGGGAGCTGATGCTGATCCCGATGTACTTCCTGATCGGGCTGTGGGGGCACGAGAACAGGGTCTATGCCGCGATCAAGTTCTTCATCTTCACCTTCGCCAGCGGCCTGTTCATGCTGATCGCCATCCTGGGGCTGGTGATGCTCAATGGCCGTGCAACCGGGTTGTACACATTCGACTATCCTACCCTGTCGGCAACGGCGGCAGCGACCGGGCCCTACGCATTCTGGTTGATGATGGGGTTCTTCATAGCGTTCGCCGTCAAGCTGCCCGCTATCCCGGTGCACACGTGGCTGCCGGATGCTCACACGGAGGCCCCGACAGCAGGCAGCGTCATACTGGCCGGGCTACTGCTGAAGACGGGGGCGTACGGCATCATCCGGTTTGCTATCCCGCTGTTCCCGGCCGCGTCCGGCGATATACGCACGGCTGCGATGATTCTGGGCACGGCAGGCATACTGTACGGCGCCATACTCGCGTTCGCTCAGAAGGACTTCAAGAGAATGGTCGCATACACGAGCGTCAGCCATATGGGGTTCGTATTGCTCGGCATCTACGCCGGCACCCCCCTGGCGCTGGCAGGCGTTGTGATTGAGATACTGAGCCACGGCATTTCGACAGGCGCGCTATTCGCAATCGCCGGGATGCTCCAGGAGCGAACGCACACGCGAGACTTCGACAGGCTCGGAGGCCTTTGGGCGACTGCGCCCAAGATGGGAGGGTTCGCACTTCTGTTTGCACTCGCCGCGCTTGGACTGCCGGGCATGGGCAACTTCATCGGGGAGTTCCTGATCCTGCTGGGCGCATTCCAGACCGCTCCGGTGATCGCTATCGTGGCAGCGCTTGGGCTTGTCCTGTCCGTGATCTACTCACTCAGGTTGGTTCAGCTGTCGATCTTCGGGCCGAACGAGAACAACTGGTCCATTGCTGATCTCAATGCGCGTGAGGTAGCAGTGCTCGCGGTGATGGCAATTGTGATACTTCATCTCGGGCTGTATCCGCAGCCGGTGTTTGATGCCGCGCGAGAGTCACTCACGACTATCGAGAGGCCGACGCAATGACAAGAGTCGACTTCATCGCTCTTTCGCCGCTTCTGGTGGTCGCCTATGGCGGCGTGATTGTGATGCTCATCGCCGCGTCTCGGCGGGCACGGTCGCTTGTCATGCCGTGTACGCTGCTGACGCTGGCTGCGGCCATCGCAGCAGTTGTCCTGGCCTTGCCGTATTCCCCCAGGACGGTGACAACGCTCGTAGAGATCGATCTCTTCTCCCTATACTTCATGGGGCTGATTGTCGCCGCCAGTCTTCTCGTGACGCTGCTCTGCCCACAGTACGCCCGAGTACATTCCAAGCGGCCCGAGGCCTTGTATGTACTGATCCTGTTCGCGACTCTGGGCATGATGGCGATTGCTGCGAGCAATCACTTCGTCTCGTTCTTCCTCGGGCTCGAGATACTGAGCGTTTCTCTCTATGGCCTGATCGGGTACACGCGCAGCTACAAACGCTCGATTGAGGGCGCGATCAAGTACCTGATCCTGGCAGCAACCGCATCCGCGTTTCTGCTGTTTGGAATCGCGCTGATCTATGCTCAGTACGGCACGATGAGCTTCACGACGCTTGCAGCGAGAATGTCCGGCGCTCTGCTCCCGCCGACAGTGCTTTTTGGCCTGGCGTTGGTGATTGTGGGAATAGGATTCAAGCTCGCGCTCGTGCCGTTTCATATGTGGTCACCAGATGTCTATCAGGGCGCGCCGGCCCCGATCACTGCTCTCATCGCGACGGGCTCAAAGGGAGCGGTGTTCGCCCTGCTGCTGCGGCTGGTGGCGATGACAGACCTCATTTCCAATGGACAGATGTACCTGGCGCTGACGGTCCTGGCAATCGCGACGATGTCCGTCGGAAACCTGCTTGCCTTACTGCAGACCGACGTGAAGCGGCTGCTGGCCTACTCTTCTGTTGCGCATATGGGTTACCTGCTGATCCCCCTGCTGGCAGCCGAACCGGCAGGGGCGTCGTCCATCGCGTTCTACCTCGCCGCATACATCCCCACGACTATCATTGCATTCGGAGTCATCAGTGTGCTGGCGCTATCAAGAGCGGACGGTCAACTGGGTGAGACCAGCGAATACAGGGGATTGGCCTTGCGAAGCCCGGTTCTGGCAGCCCTGATGACCCTTGCCCTTCTGTCACTGACAGGAATCCCACTTACCGCGGGATTTATTGCCAAGTTCTTCATCTTCAGCGCTGCGGCGCAAAGCGAGCTGTGGACGCTGCTGATTGTCGGGGTTGTCAACGCCGGATTGGCCGCGTTCTACTACCTGCGCGTGATCGTGGCCATGTTCTCGCCGGTCGGCGCGGAGCTGGGCCCTGTTCAGAGGCCGTCGGCCATGGTTTCTGTGTCTTTGGTCAATTCATCAGCCGTGGTCTTGTTCTTCGGAGTCTACCCCACCCCACTAATCAGGCTGGCAGAGGCAGCGGTTGCCGCGCTTGCACGGTAACGGACCTCCCCCTAGCCCCCTCCTAAAGAGAGGGGGGATCCGCTCTGCTGGCGTCGGTACATCCACTATGGTTCGGCTGCTTGCTTTGTGGGTATAGAACAGGTGCGGCGGTCTGGGTGGGATGTCGCGAGAGCGATAGACAGGGATCAGACGTCGCAACGGTTTCCCCCAGCGATCCGTGCCGTGGCTAGTACGCATGATGTGCAGGCGGACTGAAGCAGTTGCTTTCGGCTGCGGCACGGATCAACCGAGACTCCTCATCACGAGACTATCAGATAGATCGACGCCGCTGCGCAGAGAATCCCCAGCACCTGCAGCAGGTTCAGCCTCTCCCGGAGCAGTAGATACGACAGAACCGCAGTGAACAATGCATTTCCACATCCTCGAACCGGGAACACCATCGAGCCTGGCAGGTACTTGAGAGCAACCAGCATCGCGAACATGTTGATAGCGGCAGTGATCCCCATGCCCACACCGACAACTACCTCTGCCGCCTTTGACTTGTAGAGCTGCTTGACTTTGGTGCCAATGCCGACAACGACCGCGAGCATCGAGCCGCTCATCATGTAGATGCTCATATACTCTCCAAGGTCGGCTCCTATGAGCACCTTGTTCAGCACCAGGCAGGCCCCAGTCATCACCCACGCTATGGCAAGAAGAAGGAGACTCACTTGTCGCTGTTCCTCCTCCCGATCCCGAAGAGGAAGAGTGCGACGGGGATCAAAGCAACACCGCACCATTGCCGCACGGTCAGGTGCTCGTGCCAGATCAGCACCGAAGCCGCAACAGGAAACGCAACTGCCGTTCCGATCACCGCCCAAGAGACGGACAGATAGCCGGACCGCATATGATAGAAGAAGCTCAGAGTAGCAGCATACCCGCACGCGCCGGAAGCAAGCCCCATAAGCATTGCTGCCGTGCTGAAGTTCGGACCGGAGCAGAGGTAGTAGAAGAAGACGGCTAGAAGACTGCTGATGTTCAGCCACAGATTGACGGCGCGCAACTCGCAGTTGTAGCGCGTCGCAGCCTTGTAGCCGAGCGCGAAGATGCCGGAGAAAAGTATCGTCGTTACGAGAGCTATAGTACCCAAATCGCGGTTGAGGAGCTAGCGCGGCATTGGTAGTAGAACGGTCACCGCGGTCCCCTTGCCCTCTTCACTGCTGAGTGTCGTCTCACCTCCGTGAGCGTCATCGGCTGGACAAGCACAGAGCCGCCGCGAGCGATGGGGGCTCTGTGCAATGACGCTCCAACGTCTAGCCCCTAGAATGGCTTGATAACTCCGTTAGGCGTGAATCCTCTTGGGCTCAGAACAAGGGCGTCGATGGCAAAGAAGTAACGGCCATCGGTTGCTCGTTTGCCGTCCGCGCGGAACTTGATGGTGTGCCTGCCGGGGGCAAGGTTGACAGTGCCGAGCCTATACCAAGCCAGGTCCTTCGCGTAGGGATGCATAGCCGGGCCGCTCCCACCATCCGCAGGTCCCTGTGCCTCAACCGGCACCCAGCCGGTCCCCTCTACGTTGTAGCTCATCGGCGAGGCGTCCGCAACCGGCGTTGCTGCAATCCAGAGCTCATAGCTGGAATTGGACGGCGCATCAAAGAGAAACATAGCAGTGTAGTTGCCAAGAGGCGGATCATCCGGCGTGTTCAGTGTGAGGGCCAGGTTGTTGCTCGCGCCATACGTTGGATACGGACCATCAAAGTTGTTCGCGGGAGACAACTCCCCCTCGAGCCAGACGTCAGGACCGAGACCGGTGAGCAGTTCCATCAGCCCCTGCTGTGCCATCCCGTAGGCAGTCGAGGGAAGACCTTTCTTTGCTACATTTCGAGCTTTCTCTATCATATCGCGGGCTTGCTTGGTTCCAAGCCCGGCCTTATCCGCCACCGGAACGAGAGCCGCCAGCCGATCGATTTCCGTGAAAGCCGTCTCATACGGGAACACAAGCTGGATGTCCATCCCGCGCAGGACTGTCGGAACGTCTGTAAGCTTCAACGTGAACTGATTGTCCTTGCCCTTGGACATGCCGCTGTCGCGCGGGAACTCCGCAGTCGGGAAACCGGTCGGACCGGCCTTTAGGGTGACTGTCTTGGGGCCCGTGCTCGACCAGATGTACGTCCGATCCTCACCCGCAAGCGCATAGGCCGATAGCCCATCACCTATATAGGAACTCATCCCCATCCGCAGCGTGGGCAACCACCACGTGTTGGGAGCCAGGCGCCTGCAATGAGCGCCCGTTGCTGGAGCCATGGGGTAGTTGATGACGTCCGGCTTGTAGTTCAGGAGCTTGTCCGGCTTCAGGCTGCCCTTGAAGGTCTTCAGCCAATCGAGCTGGTTAGCATCCGAACCGAGCCCGTCAACGAAGAAGCCTTTGCAGCCGACCTCACGGAACGAGTCAAGAGTTGATGTCAAGGCCCTCTCGCTGGGATAGCCTGCTGACGAAGCGGTCGGGGCAGCGGCGGCCGTGCCGGCGACTATGAACCAGGTGGACTTACCCGATTCCTCCGCCAGCGAGTAGGCGGGACCCCCCACCTCCTCCACAGGTGCATCACCTGTCCCGTAGGCCTGGACACCAAGGCCATCGTACCCACCCATCCCATAAGGGTTAGCGTATATTCGGTGGTACGTGGTGTTCTTGAAGATGACCGGCACGTTCGCGACCTGCTTGCGGAGCGTGTCGGAGATAGTATTCATGTATTCCTGGGTCGAGGTGTCGCGGTAGTCCGTGATGTCTCGCCACATCTGGCTGACAGTGGCATCAACAGGGAAAGCCGTGCCCGCGGCGCGGTCGTATGCCGAAGTAGCCCCTCGGCCCATGTTCCATAGGGGCAGCAGTCGAGCCGCTATCTCTATGGAATCCAGATTCTCGTTCAGGCCCCACTTCGCGTTAACCGTGCCCTCGTGGACGTACTTGCGCGTGAGGTAGGCCTCCAGCCCAAGGCGGAACCCCTGGGAATCCGGCACGAAGCCGACCATCTCTCCGGTGAAGTCCATCTTGCAGGTGAACGGCTCCAGGAAGAACCGCATCCCCGGCCCGAGCTTTATCTGCTTGAAAAACGCCAGCACGCGGTCGCGATACTCACCAAACCCCGTCCATATGTCCCCCTGCCCGCCGTCAGCTAGAGCCCCGAATGCCCGGCGAGGATAGACGATCAGGATGTCGTTCTGAGTCAGAGGCTGGGCAAGCTTGATGCTTATCTCGCCGTCCTTCACAAAGGCGCCGCCGGTTGCGGTGATCTGGTTTGTTGTCTTATTGACGATCACATAGATAGCCGAATCGACCCCCGGCCAGTCACACTTGATTGTGGTGGACTCTACGGGACCCTCGAGCCTGTATCGGCTGGGCGAGACGACATGACCCTTGAGTGGATCCTTGGGGCCGTCGCTGAGTTCGATCCCGTAGTTCATGCCTTGTGAATCGAGGTAGTCTATGATCCTCTGCCACGCGGCGGGGTCGCTGAGTGTCGCGGGGCCTGAGGCCTTGATGACGATGTCAGTGATGCCTCTGGATATTGCAGCCTGGATCGCGGCAACATCCGCCTGGTAGTCGTCCTCAGACCCGAACGAGATGTAACGCGAGACCAGCACTCCACCTACAGGGACGTAAGGCTGGTTGTCCCAGATCAGGGTGTGGGCGTCGTTCACGCTCCACGCGTGTTGACCACCAGCGCCATCGACGTAGGTTCCAGAGGTCTTGTACTTAACTGCAACACATGAGGCGGGGCCGCAGATCGCAACGGCAAGCATAGCAGTGACGATAAGAGGGAGGACTGTGCGGAGTCTGTTCATGGTATCTCCAGGCGTGCAGGCACTACTTGCCCTTAGTCAAGTCAGCATTTGGACGACGCGCGTATGCTTCGGGTTCCAACCGGACCAGACTCCGAAGTTGGAGCCCAAAGCAGGTAGACCCAATTCCTACTAGAGTATACTACGAGCCAGACAGCGGACGTTAGTTCCCAGCGGTGTTGGTGCTCACTCTCAATGAGAGGCAGATGATGCTGGCCTCGTATCAGCACCCACACTGGGGCGTGGGTGCTGAACGAGTCTACAAGGCTACCACGCCCACGCTTCAGGTCCGGCGCCCCCGGGACCAGGCCAGATGGCGTCCAGCTTTGCCAAGGCGTCTTCTTCCAGCTTTACATTGAGCGCAGAGAGAGAGCTGTCGAGCTGCTCGATCGTCCTCGGGCCAATGATCGGGGCAGTCACGAGCGGGTTAGCCAGAAGCCAGGCAAGCCCGACGTCGGCGGGCTTGGCGCCGATCTCAGAGCAGAATGCCTCGTACTGCTCGAGCCGCGGACGGTTCTTCTCTATCATCTCCTGGACCCCACCCTGGGCTCGACGGCCCTCGGAGGCTTTCTGAAGTGCTCCGGCGAGCATGCCGCTGGCGAGCGGGCTCCAGGGGATGACCCCAAGGCCGTAGGCTTCGCACGCCGGCAGCACCTCAAGCTCAATCGTCCGTTCGGCCAGGCTGTACTTCGGCTGTTCGCAGACCAGGCCCATGAAATGGCGAGACTTGGCGGCTTCGTTAGCTTGGGCGATATGCCAACCGGCGAAATTCGAGCTGCCCACATAGAGGACCTTACCTTCTTGAACGAGCTGCTCCATCGCCTGCCAGATCTCCTCCCAAGGGCTGTCGCGGTAGATGTGATGCATCTGGTAGAGATCGATGTGGTCGGTCTGAAGTCGCTTGAGGCTGTCCTCGCAGGCGCGTTTGATGTGGAGCGCGGAGAGCCCGGACTCGTTGGGCCAGTCGCCCATCTTGCCGTAGACCTTGGTGGCGATGACGGTCTTATCGCGTCTTCCTCCGCCCTGGGCGAACCACCGGCCGATAATCTGCTCCGTGACTCCCTCGCCCTGCTTCCATCCATAGACATTGGCGGTATCGAAGAAGTTGATGCCGTGTTGCATGGCGCGGTCCATGATGGCAAAGCTATCGGCCTCGGTTGTTTCTGGGCCAAAGTTCATAGTGCCCAGGCAAAGCCTGCTGACTTTGAGGCCGGTGCGGCCCAAACGCGTGTATTGCATCTGCTGTTCCTCCGGGTGAGCGTAGCTTGATCGCTATTACCCGATGGGTTAGTTCGTCAAACGAGGCGATCATCACCTCCTGTGATCTCGACCCATCACAGCGCGTCTTGATAGACCGACTGTCAAGTGGCCTGCCTCGCCTTTGCTCATGTCAACGTTTTGTTGCGCAGCGCAACGGGTAAAGCATGCATAGAGAAAATCGTCCAAACTTATCGCGAGGTGAAAGAAATGGCACGTGAAAAGGGTCTGGCAAAGACTGAGCGCGGTGAGCTGCAGAGGTGGGATCCTTGGGACACATTCGAGGACATGGAGCGTATGTTCCGGGACTTCTTTACCTCGCCGTTCCCCCACCTGAGATCAAGGATGAGTATGAGGCCGCGGTTCGCCGAATACATGCCCGACGTTGACCTTAAGGAAACAGAGAATGAGCTGCTGCTGTCAGCGGCGGTTCCGGGCCTTGGCAAAGATGATATCGACATAGATGTGACATCAGATCACATCACCATATCCGGTGAGCGAAAGTCAGAAGAGGACAAGCCAGGCGAGCAGTTCCACGTTCGCCAACAGACCTATGGGTCGTTCAGGCTGTCCTATCCGCTGCCAACCGAGATCAAGACAGAAGAAGTCAAGGCGCACTACAAGAACGGTGTCCTTGAGGTGGTGATGCCCAAGTCGGAGGTGCGAGAGGCCCACAAGGTCAAGGTCGAGGAGAACCAGTAGTACTCGTCACGTTTGTCAACGCGATCTGGCGAACACGACAGCTCTGCGGAGCACGCGCGACCGCGTTCGCCACGAAGGGATCGGAAATGCTCCGCATTCCGCAGGAGGCGTTTACTAATGGCAAGGAGTGGGCAGCATAAGAAAGATAGTCCCGGCACAGCAAGCCGTATGCATTGCCGGAAACAAACATCTTCCTTCTCCTTTCAAGTGTTGTGGTGTGATGACTTCCGCGCAGGAAGCGCGGGCCCGAAGTCCTGAGGGCTTCGGGCCTTTTTTCTGCTGCTCAAGCCCAGTTCTCCCTAGTCGAAGCTCGCGTTAGCAGCGGTTTCACGAATTGTAGGCAGGGTATACAATTATTGTGAAGAACAGATATTCGGAGCGGGCAGATGGATACGTACCGAGCTCTTGGAACTGAACAGACGTGCCTCTACTGCGGGCGGTCGCTAACAAACCCGATCCTGCCAACGAAAGAGGAAGTAGAACGCGGTGTGCCGGCGTTAGCGACCTTTTGCAGCGCGGAATGCTCCAGAGCCTATTCCGCGACGATGGGCGAGGATCTGGAGGAGTCCGAGGAAATTGAGAGAGCCGGTGCAACCTAGAGCTGACCCGAGAAGGGCTCGCCCTGCCTGACCAAAGACCGCCCCGAGGAGTAGGACATCCCGGGGCGGTTTTCTTGATATGTGTGCCTCGTGCTCCAGCGAGGTAGTGAGATCAGACAATACACCATCATCGGCTTGTCTTGCAATTGTTCCACTGGTATAATGTGGCCATAACGCTCAGTATGAACTTCAAGGCATAAGGAGCTTAGGCACCATGATCACCAGAAGCACCCTGCATATTCGCTCATTGCTTCTCCCCGCATTCGTCTGCCTTACCGTGCTCGCGACACCAGCGATCTGCGGCATTAAGGAAGGCATTGACCTCTACAAGAATGGCAAGCTAGATGAAGCAACCGCCGAGTTCAGGAAGTGTGCCGATGCCGACGCCAAGGACCACCTGTCCAGGCAGTGGCTCGGGTTTCTGCTGCTGAAGAAGGCTGACTATGAAGGGGCTGTGGTGGTCCTCCAAGAGGCTCGCCAGCTCAATGGTGATGGCCCGGAGATCCGCTGCAACCTCGGAATGGCGTATTCGGGGCTCGGCCAGTATGACAAGGCTATCCCAGAATTCCAGCAGGCACTCAAGGTCAGGAAGAACTGGGGCGAGTGCCTCGATAGCCTGGGCACGGCGTACCTCAAGGACAAGCAGACGGACAATGCTATCGGGTCTTACTCCAAAGCCGTTGCAGCTCTGCCAAAGAATGCCGATATACGAAACAACTACGCCCTTGCGCTCCAGCAGGCAGGCAAGACCGCTGAAGCAGCCGAGCAGTTCCGCAAGGCATCAGCGCTTGCACCCGGGAATGCTGAGTTCGCCACCAACCTTGGCTATGCGCTGAAGAATGAGAAGGACTTCGAATCCGCTCAGAATGCATTCGCCAAAGCAGTAGCTACGGATCCCGACAACTACCAAGCTCGCGTTGGACTTGCCGAGGTACTCACGGTCCGAGGGCAGCGCGACAAAGCGATCGCCAACTACGAGGTCGCAGCCAAACTGAAGCCGGGAGATGCGCCCGCCAACTACAACCTGGGCGTGCTGTATCTGAAGGACGCCAGTTTTGCCAAGGCGGTTGACGCTTTCTCGACTGTGGTCCGCGTGACACCGAATGATGCCGAGGCGCTTGCCTACCTGGGCTGGGCCCAGTTCAAGACTGGCAAGGCGGATGACGGCATTGCGACGCTCAAACTCTCCGTGGAAAAGAGCCCCCAGCTTCTTGCTGCATGGCTCAACCTCTCAACCATCTACACTCGGCAGGACATGAAGACGGAGGCCATCGAATCGTGGCGACAGGTAGTGAAGATCCAGCCTGCCAACACGGCCGCTCGCATCAATCTTGCTGGTTTGCTGCTCCAGACAGGCAACAACGAAGAGGCATTGGCAGAGTATAAAGCTGCGTCTGAGTCAGACCCAAAGTCTGGCGATGCTTTCTTCGGGATGGGCGCAGCTTACGGCAGACTCGGCAAGGGGGATGATGCCATTGCCGCCTACAGAAAGGCCGTTGAGGCTGATCCGAAGATGGCCATCGCTTACAACAACCTCGGCGTTGAGCTTGAGAAGAAGGGCAAGATGGACGAGGCGCAGCAGCAGTACCAGAAGGCATTAAAGGCCGACCCCAATAACGGCGAAGCAAAGCAGAACCTGGATAGGTTCAAGAGCAGCAATGCGCCGAAGACGG
>CAZFYZ010000026.1:0-40027 GCA_964523735.1 uncultured bacterium
ACCCCGTGACCACCGGCACGATCTGCTTCTCGATGAGCGGCAGCAACCTGGCCTGGCTCTTGGCGGTGGTCTCTTCAAAGAGCGGCGACGCGCCGCCAAAGACGTTGTCCGTGACGATCAGCTCCGTGGCCTGGCCTTTCTCGGTGTCCCACTTGTAGCGGTGCACGAGATCGATTATCCGGTGGTTGCCCGAGTCGGCGATCATGCAGTGGTCTATCCTCTGCATCGCTCCACCCGTGCCGCCCTGCATCTCGTACTCCTGCCAGTAGAGCGCGTCCGTCGGGCTGGAGATCGAGAGTGGCTGGCCGGGGGTCAGCAGGTTCCGCGGGTCCACGAACTTGTCATACATCCCGCGAGTGTAGTTGGGGGCTATGCCTCCCACGGCGACGGTCCCGGTGCGGTCCACTGTGCAGACCTGGTTCGCGCCGGAGTTGACGATCAGCATGTCGCCCGATGGCAGATACTTCACGCGGGAGGGCTTGTTGATCGGGCCGGTCGTGACAGGCGCGGGGGTGTTGGTCGAGGCAGGCTTGGCCACAGGCCAGGAGATCGAATCTATCCCCCACCGGACCTCGCCCGCGCCGTCCATTTCGACCACGCGACTGCCATCGGCGATCAGGGTGGTGGAGTTGGTGTAGGCGTAGAGACCGTGCCGCGTCGGCACCACAAGCACGCTGTTGGAAGCAGCCATCGAGAGGTTGGGGCCGCTCTCCGGCGAACCGCTTGTGCCGCCTGTCTCCACCTGCCCCTCCCAGATGAGGAGCTTGGAGTCTATGGGACCGCCGTCGTTGACGCCGGTCTCAGTCGGGATGGCGTACACGTAGCCGTCGTTGCACTGGAAGTAGACCGTGCTGCCGATCACAACGGGTGATGAGCTGACACCGGTGCAGGGATGTCCTTCGTGCTCCGGCACAGGATAGTACCAGAGCATGTTGTTCCAGCCGCTGAGATCGACTGAGTCACCGCGCGGCGACTGGATATTGGGCACCACTCGCTTGGCCGCGGGCCAGGTGGCGAAATCGACCGGCACCTCGACGTTATCAACATAGACCCACACGGGCAGGGATGGTGAGAACGTGTTTGTCTGCATCACGTTGCCAGGCCCGCCGCGCAGCTTGAGCTGATCGAAGTTGCTGAATGTGATCGTGCCGCGCTGGTAGTCGATCATATCGCGCCTGACAGGGATCGAGCCCATGGTCGGCGGCACTGTGACCACGCCGGGCTGCTCGAGGAGGTTCGGCTGCCAGACTTTGACCTGCATCGGCTGGCCGGTGCCCTCGTTTACGAGCTTCTTGGCACGCTTGATCGGCATCCCGCTTGCGTCAATGCCCGCGTTTTCCGTGACGCGGATCACGAACTCGGAGTTGGCCTTAAAGCAGACCAGCGCCGCGCCGGGGCTGCCGGTTGGGAACGTCCCGCTGCCCTGCGAGCCGGAGACCGTCACGTAGACCTTGTCATGATAGTAAGCCGGCGAGGAGTAGACCTGCGGGTTGGAGAGCGTCTTGCCCGTGCTATCGCAGATCGAGCCCGGCAGCCCGGCAGTAAGCCCCGGTGGCAGCGATGCGCCGCCGAGCCTGGCGGGAATGATCTGGTCATACAGATGATAGATCCACCGAGTTGATTGCGTGTTGCCGTCGTTCATCAGCCCGTAGACCGACGAGCCTATTCCTGAAGTCGCGCTGCGCCGCCCACCGCAGTAGAGCATTGCGTCCGGGCCCATCGCGGGGACTCCGGCAAAGTTGGTTACAGGCACGGGAGAGAGACCGCCTGATGGCGAGCGGGGCTCCAGAGGATGCCGCCGCCCGGCTACCTGCAAATGCACCCCGTTGATCGCGTAGGTATCATAGACCAGGCCGTAGGTGGCATAGATGAGCGCGTCCGAAGGGACAGGCTTACCGAAATTTATCGTCAGGTAGCCCTGCTTGTTAGGAGTCAGCGTCACATTGATGCTATCGAATCCGCCGTAGTTGGCTACTTCAACTTTGGGTACCGGGAATGGCGATATGGCCCCGTCCCTGTAGGTCACACGCGCCTCGAACACCATCCCGTCAGCAGTGTGACCCTCCAGTTGGATGCGGTCATTGCACACGAGCACAGGCGCACTGTAGACGTGGTCGTTCTGCTCGTAAGTCCCGCCGGAGCCCGCGGGGTCCAACCAGCGCCCCGCATACCACTGGATGACTCCCACGGTGGCGCCGCTGGAATTGTTCTTCAGATAGCCGAAAGACGGCCCACTTCTTGGCTCGGAGTTGCCCTGGATATCAATGCTGGGCAGATACCACTCCGTAACCGCCGTGTGACCACCGTCCGCGGCGACCCAGTTCTCGAGCGCGCAACTCTTGGCGCAGAGCCTGCCGTCGCCGCCGATGGCATATATCCAGCCATTCACGTAGAGTGGCGGAAAGGGACCGCCCCCGCTGCCAAAGCTCTCGGTCAGCATGCTGCAGATCTCGGGCGGGGCGCCCGTTGGCGGGAAGATGGGAATGCTTGGGAAAGCAGCCATCAGGCTGACATACCCGTTCGCAGTCTGGACGAGCACGGCTTCGATCGACTTGTTGGGGTCGCGGGGGTCCTGCGCGGTCACGATCGACGGTGCAGAAATAACGGAGTCGAAGTCTTTGCGCCAGAGCAGATCCTGGCCATCGAAGGCTGGATCGGATGGAGTATCCGGCCAACCGTCGTCGGGGTTGCCGTTCTGGTCCAGGTCCTCCTGCGGCATCAGGTCGAGCGCATAGAGCGTGTTGCCGCTGGAGTAGAAGACCACGTTCTTGTAGATCACCGGCGCGTTGTGAATGGCGCTCGAAGTAGGAGCCGGCAACGACCAGAACTTGAGAAGCTTGGTGCCACCAACCGTGTCGATGGACCCGCCCGAGTGCCGGGGGTCCTTGCGCAGATGGGTCCAGGATGACGCCCAAGTCACTACGTTGTAGGCGAACTTGAGGCTGGCGAGGTTAAAGGGATAGTTGAGATAGCAGCCCCTGCCGACGTAGTTGGAGGTGGCCACGATCCGACCGCTGCCGTAGGCGTTCACCGCTATGCTGGGGGCTTCATCCATCGCAGAGCCGTTGTTGACTATGGGATAGAGGACGTCAAATGTGCTTGGCTGCTCGCCAACGGAGCCCCATCCTGTCGTGCCCTTGTACTCGTAACCCGGACTGCAGGTGTACTGGCCGTACTTGGCGCCGAGGATTGAGATCTCCTGGTCAGTCAGCCAGTAGGGCAGTGAGAGCAGGGGGTGATGCCGGCTGACGGCGTAGTCTCCGCCGCCCGTCGAGGTCATGAACTTGAGGCCCGGTATGAAGAAGTTGTCAGTCAGGTCGAGCGGGGTTCCGCTCGTCGACGTCGGAGCATTGTCGATCCACAGGACTCCGCCGCCGTCGACGAACTCTCTGAGCTTCTCACGGTCCTGAATGGTAAGGACGACTTTGCTCGAGGCAGGCAGGTAGAGCACGCTCATGCGGGATAGATCGGTTGCGGAGCTGAGGTCCACGCGCCAGTAGTTGATATTGCTCTTCTGGAGGCCGCCAGACGGACTGCCCGGCGCATAGGGGTTTTCGAAGGTCCAACCGGCCGGCTTCATGTCGGTCATCATCTCGAGGAGGTAGAATAACTCCCCGACATTGCCGTCGATGGCGGGAATGGGATAGCCGTTCACGTCAAGGCCGGCTTCGATCGGCTGCTGGTGTGGGATGTAGGCTCCGGCGGCGTTGCGCAGCCACACGACGCCGCAGTTGATTCTCTTGCGCTTTCCGGCGTAGAGGAACGCGTCCGCCTGGATCGCGCTCAAGGCAATCAGCCCGGCGAGTGATATCAAGATGAGCGAGGCTCGTCTGAGTTTCATGGTTGGATTACCTCGATTTGCCCTGCCATGGGCTGAGCTACATCACGTCGCCGAAGTAGATCAGACCGCCGCAGACGGGCAGTCTCGGCGCGATGGGAAGTGTCCGTCCGAATCTGTCCTTGCGAATCGGCTCCAGCGATACTGTTGTCAGGCTCAGGTCGGTTAGCGGCCAGCCTACGTGGTCATCGTAGAGTATCGTGAAACCCTCGCCGGGATGTGCCGTAGATTCGTGGGTGGAACCATAATCCTCTGGTATTAGACCCCACTTGGCCATCCATTCCTGAACGTCGCCGACCGGGGCGGGGATGTTCTCGCTGACCGCGCCGTCGATGATGATTCTGACATCCAGCGGCTGACCGTAGAACGGGAATTTCGGGTGGACACCGGCCGGCCTGCCGCCATCCTTGAGAAACGCTGCCTGAGTATCGGCGGGGTTCGCGTTGAACCACGTCCCGGGGATCACAAAGAACGAGCCCTCCTGCGCGTAGCAGATGGCCTCGATGCGGACATCCATCGGCTGCACCGCGACCCCGGCAATCTGGTAGTTGTTGCGCGTGTAGCTGTTCTGGTCGAGCCCGATTATGAGCTCGTCGATCATCCCCGGATACGTGAAGAAGTTCGTGCCCAGGACAGCGTTGTGAGGTGCATCCAGCGGAAACGCGCAGCCCAGGAACATGCCGTCGATCCCCCAACCGGAAGCGCCGAAACCTGGCGCATTGAACCGTGCATCACCCACACCCAGAACGTGCGGCGGAAGATCGGCAGTGAAGATACCGCCAAGGGGATTGAGATTCAGGTTCAGTAGCCCAAAGTTCGGCACGCCCTGCGAAGGGTTCAGCCACGCATTGATGTAGGTCGGTCCATACTGCCCCGCGTGCCTCAGATACATCCACCAGGCGTTCTGCGGCGGGTTGCCGACGTTGGATTCCCAGGGTCCGAAGTCAAAGGCGCATCTGTAGCGGCTGTCGGGGCTGCTGCCGATCAACACGTGATACGGGGCCCCGCCGGTGTCCGCGTCCGAGCCGATATTCTCGGAACTGATCGAGTTCAGAGGCGAGAAGAACTGAGTTGTGTTAACGCAGATGTTCTCTCGAGCCAGCAGCGCCAAACCGCAGGTGGGATCCGCCCCTCGCCACGGATGGAGCGCGTTGGTGTCGTAGTTCCCGCTTCGGGCCTTGAGCAGGTTGCCCTCGATGTAGATGGTCTCGTTCGAGACCACGGTCAACTGCATCCCCTCCGGGAGCATGCCTCTGATGCGGACATTGCCCTCGGCGTAGATAACACCGTTGCCATCGAGCATGCGGGGGGTCCCGTTGGTGATGTAGTTGCCCCTCTCGTTCATCGGGAAGGCCTCGCGTCCCAGGCTCGGGTGCGGGTAAGGCATCGTGATTGTCCCGCCAAGCGCGGGCCTCGGGTTGCCCCATGCGTCGCGCCACACAAAGCGCCTGCCGCCGGCCACAGTGTCCGACCGGGTGATGGTCATATCTGGCTGGTCGTCGCCATCAGTATCGTCGGGATGCAGCACGATCAGCACGCCCGGCGGGATATACGCAGGCCCGACCCATCCGGAGAGCTTGTTGCCCATGAAGTAGCCCGGCCTCAGCCAGTCCGTGCGCAGTGTGAAGCCGCCGAAGAGGGTCTCGCTGTCGTCCTGCTTGTCCGCGCGGTTGTTGATGTAGATCCCGCGCCCCCAGCCCCACTCGCCGAGGTTGATGTAGCCCTTGCCAGCAGGATCGGCTATGCGTTCGCCGGAGTATAGCGTCAGCAGCAGGTAGCGTGAGACGCTGTTGGTTGCGTCGTACTGGTCGATCTGCGGTGGATCGAGGCGTTTGACTCCGCGAGCGTTGCCTATGCTGTCGGTCGAGTCGCTGCCGTCGCGGTAGAAACCCTCCCAGGTTCGGAAGCCGGGGTCGCTGCTGGGCAGAAGCTGGTTGTAATCAGGGTCGGCTGTTGTACCGTCAGGGTTCAGTCGCCACATCCTTGCGGGTCCCGCAGACTCGGAGAAACTGATGCTGCCGGAAACCTCGACCCCTTCGATGGGAACGAACGTGCTGTGATCGGGATTGCCGCTCTCCAGTAATGGGTGCGTGCCGCGCAGGTAGATGTCAGTCGTGTCGCCGTGGAAGACGAGGTTCCCGTTCACGCGCAGCGGCCCGCCGCGGTACCAGCTCTTTCTGGCCGCGTTCGCTCCGATGCGACCAAGCTCGAGCGGGTGTCCAGGACAACCAAGCGCGAAATCAAGGTCGCGGTTGTTCTTGTTCGTGACGAAGCGAACGTAATCGGTAATCCCAATGGGCTTGTAGGCGGTGATCTCCCGCCTCATCTGGTAGTTGCCGTTCGGCTTGTGGGTTGTGGGGTCGTCTTCGAGGAAGACCCCTATGCGCCCGATGGACTCGATCTTGATGAACTTCGACTTAGGATCGTCAGGCCGGGGGTTGTAGGAGACCCTGAGCAGGAACCTGCCCTGGCCTGAGTTGAACGTTGTGTAGCCGCCTGAAGGGCCAGCCCAGCCCTGCTCCTGATCAGAGTACGTGCGCGTCCACTGGAAATCGGGGTAGGCGTCACGCTTGGCTTCCCAATCGGTATCAGGCACCCAAGCGCCACCGCCTTCCAAGTGCGCAGCATGGTTGTCAGGAACGGGCCGCCAGTCGGCGCCGTCCTCGCTGGTTGTCAGCATCTGGTCGGCATAGCGAGTGCCCGCTTCCGCGAGCTGCGCGACCACGTCAACATCCGAGAACCTGGCTGATCTGAACAGATTCCGGGCGACCAACGCGACGAAGACCGCCCCGAGAGTCGCCAGGATGAACATAACCATGATAGCGATGACCAGGGTCTGGCCTTTGCGAGGGTGACGGGTTGTGGGTGACGGGTGACGGGGCGAGCGGACTTCATCCGCCCGCGATTCCTGACACCTGATACCTGATACCTGACACCTATCTTTGAGCATTTCGCACCTTTATCGAGTTGGTGAGGTCGACCACGTGAGCCTTCCCGGTTTCGGGGTCGTGCATCCGAATCGCCATTCGCACAGTCACCAGGCTCTTGGTGGTGTAGTCGCCCTTGATAATATCGCCGTCGCGGTTGAACTGCACGCGGTAGTCCACCCAAACGCTGCTGTGGTCCGGCAGATCGTGGCCGTAGTCGCGGCTGAAGTCGATGTCGCCTGTATCGTAGTCGATAGTGTACTGATTAAGGCCAGGGTTGCCGACTGTGAGCGGCGCGCGCTGATAGCGCACCATTGGCGGGTTCAGGTCGGACGAGTACATATCCGGCCCAACCACTCTTTCACTCCCGGGGACGATTCTGGCGTATATCAGATCGACGACGGCGATCGGCGGTTGGAGCAGTGCGGCCGATCGGCGGGCTCCGCTACGGTCTGTGACGAATCTGGCGTGGTAGGCCTTGTTGATTAGCGAGCAATCAAGGCTGCAGACGTAACCCGCGGGAGCATCGCGCGATTGTGGCGGCTTGATGGCAAAGCCGACCTGCCCCCTCGAGAGGTTGGGGATCAGCGCCATCTCGGTATCCGGCACGATTTCGCCGTACTCAAGGTAGCGTGTGATGTTGAAGGTGGTCTGGGGGTCAGACCAGTTGCCACCGCTGTTAACACGTTTCTGCACCACCATCTCCCCATCTGGGTTGAACCTGGTGTAGTAGCAGAGCGTATTATTGTCGCGGTAGATTGTTATCGCCCAGTTGTAGATCGACTGATCATCCAGATTCGGGGCGGTGGCTGGGTCTACGTGGTTATCGATCCAGTAGCCGTAGCCGCCGGTATAGACCGACGGGACGGCGTTTGGATACTCGAAGTTGCGGTCGTTGGACCAGGCACCGGCGAATGTGTCGTTGTTCACGGCCTGGAACTTGAAGGTGATCGAAGGCTCGACATCGGTGCAGATGTCACTGGCGTTGAAGGTGCCCACAACCAGGTCCTGGTATTTGCCAATGCCTATCACGCGGGCGCGCTTCATCCACTCACGGCAGGTCCCCGGCCGATAGAAGAAGATCGGGTCTTTTAGACGGTCCTGAACCGGCATCGCCGCGGGGAAAAGCGAGTCATCGTGCGGGTCGAACTCAACACGATAGAGCAGAACCTGGTTTTCAGCGCCCGCCTCGACCTCGCCAATCCAGGGCGACTTCCAGCCAAACAAGCCCTCGCCATGGGGCAGGCCGGCTGGAGGAATAGACATGTACTGTGGGTCGTTGTAACGCAGACCCAGGAAATAGCGAACGATCGTAGTGTCCTGCGTCAACGGCATGTTGGGCTTGGCGGTTATGTCGGTTGCTACCAGACCATCCCTGGTGCAGACAGGGCACGGCGGCCAGGCTTCGTCGTCAGGCTCACCCGCTTTGCGCCTGGGGTAGTCTCGCGGCTCGTTGGCCGGATGCTGCGGGTTCTCGCAGTGCATGGTGATCTTGGGCAGGATGAAGTCGATCCTGGCAGACGGCAGAGTGAACCACTCTATTGAGGTATTACCACCGCTGCCGGGCTGCCTCACCGGAAGCTGTATCGGCCCCTGCTCACCGTCGTGAAGTCCCCCCATCGGCAGATCGGCAATGGCCACAGGCACGACGGAGTTGTCGAAGACGAACATCGCCTCGCCGAGGTCGCGACTGATCTGCTCCATGCCCGCGCGAGCCGCGTCCTGGGCGTCGATCATCGCCTGCGCCTGCCGGGTCATCCAGAACGACTGGTAGACCGGGTAGAGCACGAGCCCGACCAAAATGATCGAGATGGTCATCACGACCAGGATTTCGATTAGCGTGAATCCACGTTTGCTATGCATGGCAGTCCAAAGTCTAAAGTCCAAAGTCGAAAGTCAGAAGTGCCGAGTCCGGAGACTTTACACTTTCGACTTTCTACTTTTCACTATTGAGTCCTCGTCAGGTTCGTGTCCATCTGAACGTGGCGCCAGACCTTGCCGTCCCGCCAGATGACTTTGGCGGTGAACGACGAACCGACCACAATCATTCTGCCGGTCTTGGATATGTAGGTGCCGTTAGGGTTCTTGAGATCAACACACACGTCGCCTGTCCCGTCCGGGGCAAAGTCGATCTGGTGAGCCTCGCCGGCGGTCTTGTGCTCAACCCCGTCGGGTGTCACGTACGTGTAGTCCACGACTACTGACTTGCCGAGTTCGCATTTGGCGAAGAGCAGGCGGTTGCTGAGGCCGCTAGTCGTATCACCGGCGGCAACCATGTAGCTCCGGTAGTCCACGTCGGCCGTATCCCACCGGCGGGTGTAGCTGGCGTAGGCTTTGCTGCACTGGATCGACCAGTCGCCATCTGCACGGTAGTAGAACCGCAAGTGCCGGCCGGCGAGGGGAACTGTCGCCACCGGCGGATTCCCCTGCTGGTGACCATAAGTTACCAGGCCCGCTGTGGCAGGAAGCCGGACGATGCCGTTCTTGAAGTCGACGCCCGGGTCACCTGCCTTGGTTGACTCTATTGGGTTGAAATCCACACGCAGACCGGTCGCAAGGTCCATAACAAGCACCGGCAGTGGCAGTTCCTGACTGCCGCCGGGCGGGATGAGACCTGCATAGTCCACGGTCGCGTCAGGGTCGGCCAAGTCGGGATCGTCGGTCGGGTCGCCAATGTTGAGTATGAACGACAGCGACATCTTGACCGGAATTGGGAGTACAGTCCCTGTTGCGTCCTGCTTGGGCTGCGGGCAGGTGCGGTCCTCTCGAATGATGCGCGGGTCATAAATCCGATAGTCTATTCGCGCCTGAATGGGTCGAACGCCCTGGGCAGTGTACTCATACTTGCCGTGGCCGGTGGGATTGAACGCGATGACTCCCATGATGGAGTCCGCCAGTTTGAACTGATAGGGATTATCCAAAAAGGGTCCTGTCCACTGCTCAAAGCCGCGCGCGCAGGTGTCGCTGTCGCTGTCGACTTCAGTGACTTGGTAGCCAGTCTGAATGCCGGTAACGGGCACCGGCTCCCAGTCTCGTTTGTCACCGGACACGGTTACCGGCTGGTCAAGGACACTGAAGAGAACCGGCACACCTCCGCCCGTGCTGGCCCAGAACGAGTAGCTGATGTAGTAGAGCCTGTTACCTGCTCCGGGGTCCGGCGGGAACGCCACACGAAACTTCCCGTCAACGAGAGTGTAGTCAACAGCATACTCGCCAGGCCTCAGATAGGGCGGGGCTTCCCCATGTTCGCCGATCTTGCGGCGGAGGTCACCGCTCTTGACGGCAATCCCTTCCACAAGACCGCCGCTCCCAAGGGTAACGTCTATCGGGCTGAACGCAAGCGTGTACTTCGCGCCGAAGAGAGTCCCACTGCCGGAGGTGAAGTAGGTGCCGACGGGTATTGTGGTCGTCTCGCCAATCACCTGGCGGGTGTTGAGCGCGCTGCCGCGGACGTAGGCGCCATTGACAACCGCCAGCCCGGTCCAGGGAGGGCCGGGCAATTGCCCGATCGCGATGTTGCCGGTCTCATCGTCAACAGGCAGGATGCCCGTGGGCAGGTTCGCGGACATGCTCTTCCACCGCTCGAGTTCCTGCTGAGCAAGCCGGGTGGCGATAGTCTGGCTCTCCGCGGCGCGGACGACGCGGAAACCCGTGGGGAACATCTGGACGACCGTCATGATGCCGACCAGCAGCACCACCATGACCACCAGGATCTCCACAAGGGAGGTTCCTCTTCGGTTATTCAAGACTCTGAGCACAGGCTTAGTCCCTAATCCGGTTTGAACGTTTGCAGGTTGAACGTTGAAACGTTCAAACATTCCAACGTTCTAACTAGCGATTAGCTCTTCTTCGGTCTCGTTCGCCACATGCAGCGCTCTACTTCGTTCGCGGGAATGCTGTCCACGCTGCCGTCCAGGAAGAGAATGAGCGCGCGACCGCTCCAGTTCGCTGCATCGGTGCCGTGGCGGGTCTCGTGGTAGGCACACCAGGTGATGACCGTATCGCTGGGCGGATTGCGGAACCGGAGCTGCCGGGCGTAGTCCTCTTTCTGTAGAAGCTCGCTGTCCTTACTGGGATCACAGGACGGATAGGGCGGCCAGGAGGTAACATCGGTCGGCTGCGCAGCCCAGCCCAGGACGTACTTTGGCTCGATGACCACTCCGCCAGGCGAACTCCATGGAAACGCATCGTAGCTGTCATAGGCATAAGTCTCCACGGGGCCTGACGATCCTGCAGTATAGGAGAGCGGTGCGGACGTGTTTTTCTCGTTCGAGGTCCGGCAGTGGTAGACCCTCCAAGACCCTTTCACGTACTCCGGGAAAAGTGAACTCTGCTGGTTCTTTGCACTCTCCATCGGGAGGACAGTAGAGCCATCCCGCAGCACCTGAGGCCCGAGGAACATCGGGTATCTGCGATTGTCCTGCTTGAACATCTGCACGCCCGTCGCGATCTGCTGGAGCTGTGCCATGCAGTTGCTCTCGTTCGCTCTGGCCTTCACCACGCCCATCACCGGGAATATGACCGCCGCCAATATCGCTATGATCGCGATAACTGTGAGTAACTCGACTAGTGAGAAACCGCCTCGACGCGCGACAACGCTCATGCTAATGCACCTCCGTGCCTGATCCTAACCTCTACCGAGGACGACTGTCCAATTATACCTGTTTGGCGACCGTATTGGCCAATATGTTCCGTCCAAAGCTCGCTTGATAGAATTCGTCATTTCGAACGCAGTGAGAAATCTGCTTTTCCTAACCCGGTTGCTTCGTCTTGACCGAGCAAAAGCAGATTTCTCGCGCCGCTCGAAATGACAGTCGGGGAAGGCCGTCCGCTGTCGACTATCCGCCATCCGCCATCCCGCTATCGGCTATCTGCTATCTGCTATCCGCTATCGACTATCCGCTATCGACCGTCCCCTATCCCGGCGTTACCAGCCTCATCCACCAGCCCCATGCCATCTGGAGCTGGGGGTAAGCAAGCATCACGACCAGCGCGCCTGTCACCATGTAAGGCCCGAATGGTATCTCCGTCCGCCATGGCATGCCTTTCTTCTCCGCCATCGACTTCGCCACGACCAGCGCGACTCCAAAGAGGGTGCCCAGCAGCACCGCGATCAGGAACGATGTAAGAGCCGGGAGAACCCCCAGTACAGCTCCCATCGCCGCCGCCAGCTTCACGTCGCCGAAGCCCATCGCGCCCTCGTACTGCTCGCGCTCCTCTTTATCCTTCGGCTGGAAGACGAAGTAACTCACATAGGCGATCAGGAAGAATATCCCGCCGCACACTGCAAATCCGGCAACGCTCGCCGGGACCGGCAGACTGGACTCCGTGAACGGAAGCGGGATCCGCAGCAATCTCGGGTCGCCCGCAATCCAGTGCGCAATGTCACGCCCCACGCCAAGAATCGTGCCGGCTATCCAGCACTGGTCGGGGATGATGAAGTGATCGACGTCCACCATGAACGCCACGACCAGCGCCGCCGTGAATAGCGCGAACACAACGAAATCGATCGACAGCCCGTGCCGCCAGAACATCGCGGCGAACAAGAGGCCCGTGGCCAGCTCGATCGTGAAGTAGCGCCAGCTTATCGGCGCCCCGCAGTAGCGGCACTTCCTGCCCAACAACAAGAAGCTGAAGAGAGGAACCAAGTCCGCTCCCTTCAGCTTCGTATTGCACTTCGGACAATGGGAAGGAGGCGTGACTACCGACTGGTCTTCAGGCATCCGGCAGATACACACATTGAGGAAACTGCCGACGATTATGCCGTAGACGAATGCTATAGTCGCTCCCAGCCAACCAGGCATCTATGCTCCGCCCGACAGGTTCTGAATAACCGCAATGAGCGGCAAGAACATCGCGATAACAATGAAACCTACCACTCCACCAAGCCCGACGATCATGACCGGCTCGATGGCGGCGGTCAAACTGGCCAGAGCAGCATCCACTTCACTCTCGTAGAAGTCCGCAACCTTGGCAAGCATAGGGTCGAGTGAACCAGACTCCTCGCCAATCGAGATCATCTGCACGACCATCGGCGGGAACAGCCTGCTCCTTGCGAGTGGATCTCCGATTCGTTCACCCTCTCGGATGCTCGCCCTCGCCGACAGGATCGCGTCGCTGATGATGTCATTAGAGACTGTGCCTGCCACGGTTTCCATTGCCTGCAGGATTCCGACACCACTAGAGAGCAGCGTGGAGAGCGTCCTGGAGAACCTCGCTAACGCAACTTTGTGGTTGAGCTTGCCGAAGACAGGGAACTTCAGCTTCATCCTGTCGAAAACGCGCCGGCCGACCTTGGTCTTCAGGAACATCTTCATTGCGACAAAGAAGCCCACGCCGAAGACGACCATGAAGTACCACTTACTGGTCATGAACTCACTGGAGGTCTTGATGACCTGAGTCGGCATCGGCAGATTCTCGATGCCGAGGTCCACAAACAGCGTCATGAACTTAGGCAGAACGAAAGTCATAAGCCCGATGACGACGATCACAGCGAAACCGAGGATGAGTATGGGGTAAGTCATTGCCGACTTGACCTTGCGCTTCAGCTCAACATCACTTTCGAGGAACTGCGAGAGCCTCTGCAAGCTTTCCTCGAGCGCGCCGCCGATCTCGCCAGCGTTCACAAGACCTATGAACAGCCTGTCGAAGGTGCCCGGGTATCTCTCCAGCGCCTTCGTGAGCGTCTGGCCTCCCTCTACCTCGGTTCGGACGTCGTTCAGGATGGCTTTCAGCTTCGGACTGGTCGCTTGCTCCGAGAGTACGTTCAGGCAGCGAACCAGGTTGACACCGGCGTCGATCATGGTGGAGAACTGCCTGCACATGACCGACAGATCAGTAGCCTTGACGGAGCCGAATCCGCCGACCTTCTTCTGCCCGCCTTTGACTTGCTTGACGTCAACTACAGTGAAGCCCGCTTCGGTCAGCCTTCGCCGAAGGATGTCCTCGTTCTCGGCTTCGGAGGTGCCGCCGAATACCTGTCCGGTGGCATCGCGTATGTTGTAAGCATAGTTAGGCATCGTTCATCACGTCCTTTGCTTCGATGTTCGATGTTCGAGGTTCAAACACCTCGACCCGGACATCTGAAGTGGCAATCCGCCCGCTCCTCAGTTCTCAAGTTGCTTCGGGACGCCTCGTCCCGGAGCATTCGCCTCTGGGGTTTCGGGGCGAGGGCACCCCGAAACAAGCTATCGTCTCTGGCCAGGTGTGTTGCCGGTGCTGATCAGGTTCTTCAGTTCGTCCACGTTCATCGCACGTGACACCGCGTCTTCGTAGCTGATGCCGCCCCGAAGATACAGATCCCGAAGGTGCTGGTCCATCGTCTGCATTCCTTGGTTCGCGCTCGTCTGGATCATCGACGGCAACTGATGCGACTTTGCTTCACGAATCAGGTTGCGAATGGCCGCGGTGGCGACCATTATCTCCATCGCGCAGATTCTGCCCGGCATCCCCGCGCGCGGAAGAAGCTGCTGGCAGAGCACTGCTTCGAGGCTATTGGAGAGCATCAGCCTTATCTGTTCCTGCTGATCCGGCGGGAACTGATCGACAACGCGATCAACAGTCTGCGCCGCGCTATTCGTGTGCAGAGTCGCAAAGACCAGGTGGCCGGTCTCCGCAGCCCTGATCGCGTTCTGCATGGTCTCCAGGTCACGCATCTCACCAACGAGGATGACGTCGGGGTCCTCTCTCAGGGCAGCCCTCAACGCATTGGCGAACTCCTTGGTGTCCTGACCAACTTCGCGCTGGTTGATGACAGACTTGCGATGCTGGTGCAGGTATTCGATCGGGTCCTCGATAGTGATGATATGCAGGCTGCGCTCGTGGTTGATCTGGTTGATCATTGCCGCAAGCGAGGTAGACTTGCCGGAGCCGGTCGGCCCGGTGACGAGGACCAGTCCTCGCGGCTTGCGAGTGATAGTCTCAAGGATAGGCGGCAGCTCCAAATCCCGAATGGTCGGGATCTTCATCGGAATAAGCCGGAACGCCGCCGCGACATAGCTCTTCTCTCTGAAGATGTTGACCCTGAAGCGGGCTATATTGTGCAGCGAGTAGGAGAGGTCAAGCTCCCAAGTGTCCTCGAACCGCTGTATCTGCTCATCCGAGAGAATATCATAGAGCATGCGCTGGGTCTGGATGGGGGCGAACTTCTCGTAGTTGAGAGAGATCAACTGCCCGTCCAGGCGGATGATGGGCGGCACACCAACGCAGATATGCAGATCACTTGCGCCTCTCTCGACGACTTCCTTCAGTAGATCATCTACGTGAGTCAGGTCAAGGGAAACGGGCGAACTCGCTTTAGTCGAAACTTCCATCGTCACTCCTCGATGTTAGGTGTTCGAGGTTCGAGATTGGAGCTTCGAACCTCGAACTTCGGATCTAGTGTCCGGCCGTAAAGACTACTCTCATAACCTCTTCCGGGGTGGTAATACCCTGGAGAACCTTCTCAAGACCGTCTTCGCGCAACTCGTGCATACCATTTGCCTTGGCGGCTTCGCGGATATCTGCCAACGGGGCACGGCGGACGATCAGTTCGGCGATCTCGTCGTTCAAGCGCATAAGCTCGTGGATACCGATTCTGCCTTTGTAGCCGGTGTTGCGGCAGGTCTCGCAGCCCTCGCCTCTGTAGAGGGTAACCATCTCATCAGGGTTCGAGGACTTGAAGCCGAACCTGCGAAGCTCGCCCGCCGCTACCTGGTAGGGCTTCTTGCACTTCGAGCAGATCTTTCGACCCAGCCTCTGAGCGAGAACGCCGATAACGGTCGCGGAGACCAGGTAAGGCTCAACGCCCATGTCTACTAGCCTGATGACGGCGCTCGGGGCATCATTCGTGTGCAGGGTGGAGAGAACAAGGTGACCTGTCAGAGACGCTTCTACCGCGATACTCGACGTCTCGAGGTCTCTCATTTCACCAACCATGATGATGTCAGGGTCCTGTCGGAGGAAGCTTCTCAGGGCACTGGAGAAACTCAGACCGGCTTTCTTGTGAACCTGAACCTGCGCTATACCGGACAGCTGGTACTCGACCGGGTCCTCGATGGTGATAATGTTCACTTCAGGCGAGTTCAGTTTGTGCAGAACCGAATACTGCGTCGTGGTCTTTCCGGACCCTGTAGGCCCGGTGGACAGGAACATACCGTTCGGCTGTTGCACGAGTTCTTCGACCTGGGCCTGCACGTCCGGCGCCATACCCAACCTGTTGAGACCGATCAAGACGTTGGACTTGTCGAGGATTCTCATAACGATCTTCTCACCGAAGATCGTCGGCAGACACGAAACGCGGAGGTCGTAGTCCTTGCTCTCGTAGCTGATCGGAATACGGCCGTCCTGCGGAATTCGCCGCTCAGCGATGTCCATGCTGGACATAATCTTGAACCTGGAGATCAGGGGCTTGTCGATGTACTTCGGCAGGGGCATGACTTCGTGGAGAACACCGTCTACCCTGTATCTGACTCTTACACCACGCCTGTCGGGTTCCACGTGAATATCACTGGCCTCGTCCTTGATGGCCTGGATGATGATGGTGTTGGCAATTCGGATGATCGGCGCTTCTTCCGAGACTTTGGCTATGGCATCCGCATCGTCGTCGCCAGCCTCCTCACGGGCACCGAAGCTGGCCACGTCCTGGCGCATAGCGGCGCTCAGGCTGGCGAATCCACCCGCAGCGCCGGCACCGGGGTTCATGCCACCAACCGCCGAAGCCGAGGGCGCGTTTGTGTCGCCCATCGGCAAGACTTCGTTTCCCGCACTGCCGCCGGAGTTGTAGTGGCGGTCGATCGCATCCATCAGGTCATCTTCAGTCGCCAGGGCAATGGCGATCTGTTGAACACCACTGGTAAGCTTCAGGTCCTGCATCGCGATGGGATCGGAGTGATTCACAACGGCAACGATCAGCTTGCTGCCGTTCTTGCCAATGGGGAGGACTTTGTGGCGTCTAGCGACTTTCTCGGGGACCGCGTTCACCGCGGCGGGATCGACTTTCTGCGAAGCCAGATCAACGAAGGTGAGCCCAAGGCTCTCGGCCCTGGCAGCGGTTACCGCCTTATCATCGGCGAAACCAAGATCGACGATTATCCGGCCAATGTCACCCGGCGCGCTGCGCTGGACATCACGCGCCTGGGCCAACTGATCGGCCGTTATAGCCCCCTTGGTAACCAGGACATCACCTAAGTCTTTTCTTGGCGTCGCCATTATGTATCACTCCGTTAGGTTCTCGGGTCTTCAGGTGTTCAGGTTCTCAGGCAGTCCAACGCTGCCTCTTCCATCACGTCTATCGGCGGCTCAAGACCAGTCCACATCTCGAAGGAGATCGCTCCCTGGCGGACCAGCATCTTGAGCCCGTTCATCGCGTGCGCGCCCTTTGCGCGTGCCTCACTCACAAGCCGGGTCTCGAGCGGATTGTATATCAGGTCATATACCAGAATGCCGGGGCGCAGCAGATCGGGAGGAAGTGGAATCCCATTAGCATCGGGATGCATTCCCACTGAAGTTGTGTTGACCAGCAAGTCTGCCTTGCCGATCTCATCTGTCAGCACTTCCCTCTCGATACCCACAGCTCGCGCATCGGCGCAGCCTCTGGACTTCAGACCCTCTACAAGATCAACCGCTCTCTCGGCGGTACGATTCGCAACAGCTATGTGACAGCCTTTGCCGGTCAGGGCGTTGGCTACTGCCTTGGCAGACCCACCGGCACCGAGTATCAGCACACGGCTGCCGTCTATCGCGCCCCATTCGGCCTCCGCCGATTCCACAAACCCCGCGCCGTCTGTCGTTGCGCCTCTCAGCCGGCCGTCGATGTTTATGATCGTGTTTACAGAGCCGATTCTCAGCGCGTCATCGTCTACCTCATCGAGGAACTCGATCACGCGCTCCTTGTAGGGGATCGTAACGTTGATCCCGGCTATCTCCAGGGCCCTGATCCCCTCAACCGCACGGGCCAGATTCTCCGGCCGCGGCTGGAACGCAACATACACGTAATCAATGTTCAGCGCTCGAATGGCAGCATTGTGCATCGGGGGCGACACACTGTGTGTAACAGGGCGCCCGATCACTCCCAGCACCCTTGTGCTGCCGAGCACGTTCACTTGCCTTCCTGTGTATCAGACTGCAAAGATCGGCCCTTTGTTCCCGTTCCATTACCCCGTCTTAGGAGCATAAGAACCAGCCTCTCAATAAGTCGGCTGACCTTGGTCCCGACAAACTCTCGCCGGTGCATGGGCTTCACAAGAACCGTCCGCATGCCCGCAAGGTTCCCTCCGAGTATATCGGTAAGAACCTGATCGCCCACTACTGTGCACTCTGCCGGTTTGCAGCAAACCATCTCCGCTGCTCGCAGAAATCCGCCCTTGCGAGGCTTCAGTGCGCGGTCTATGCACTGCATCCCCAGATCATCCGCGATCTTCCGCAACCTGCGCGGGTTGTGCGTGTTCGAGACGATGCACAGCCTCAGGCCGAGCGATCTCGCCTGCTCGATCCACTCCCTTACGTCATCAGGCATCTTGCTGCTCTGCCACGGCAGCAGCGTGTTGTCCAGGTCGAGCAGGATGGCCTGACATCCTTCCGCCTGAAGCACGGGCAGGTCGACTTCGGTTATCCGCTCAACGGATACGCCCGGTCGGAACCGCTCCAGGAACGTGCTCATTGCCCCAGCCCTGGTTGTTTCGGGACACCTTGTCCCGAAACGTGCTGCCCTGCTGTGGTTTCGGGACAAGGTGTCCCGAAACAACGACCGGTAGCCGAATGCCGGGTTTTGCGGCAAGGTGTCCCGAAACAACGACCGAACGGCCTCTGGCGGCTATCCACTCCCAGCCTCGCGCTTGATTGCTCGCTTAGCCTTGTTATGCTCCGCCAGCGTGCGGCTGAACACGTGACTTCCGTCGGCCCTCGCAACGTAGAAGAGATAATCAGCATTCGCCGGGTCCATCGCCGCCTTGATGGCTTCCAGCCCAGGATTGCAGATCGGTCCGGGCGGCAGTCCACCGTGCCTGTAAGTATTGTAGGGCGATCCTGTTTCCAGGTCGTCGTAGTTCACGGTGTCTTTGTTGCCCCGGCTGTCTCCGGGCACGTATGATATGGTCGCGTCGATCTCAAGCCGCATACCCTTGGCCAGTCTGTTGTAGAGTACTGCCGAGATCAGCCGGCGATCCTTTGCGACCTTGGCCTCGCGCTCGATCAGGGAGGCAACGGTGAGCAGCTTGAACAGCCCATCCGCCGACGAACTGCCGGCGAAGCGCTTTCGTATCACTCGATCGATCTCCGCGGCGTTATCGCGAACTACTCTCTTCTCGAACGTGTCCAGCATCTTCTCGATGACTACGTTCGGTCGCGATCCTCGCGCAATCAGGTATGAATCAGGGAACAGATACCCCTCGAGGCTGTCGCCGGCGATGAACGGGTACTGCGAGTAACTCCGCCCACCCCCGATGGCTTGACGGAGGAACGAGTCTGCACGCGCGATCTGCCGATCCTGCAGAACGTCAGCGATCTGCCTCGCCGTATAGCCCTCCGGCACGACAATCCAGGCTGCCAGGGAGTTTCCATCGACGAGCTTGCGGATTATCACCGGCACAGCCATAGACTGATCGAGTTCATACACGCCTGGCTTCAGCTTGCCGCTCAACCCGCTCATTCTGCATGTTAGGACGAAGACGAACTGGCTGCGTATCAGGCCCCTGTCACGCAGAACAGTGCCGATTTCCTTGGCCGAAGCGCCCCTGGGGATAGCCACGCGTACCGGCTTCTGCTCGCTCGATACGGGCCTTGACCCGAGCACAAGCACCCACACGCTCACGACCATCAGAGCAAGCAGCAGAGCGAGGTATCCTTTTGTAACAGCGAATATGTGTTTCACAAGGCTAGTCCTTCGTTCTTAGCCCTCAGTCTCTTCCGCTGAGATAACTCTCCAGAATGACCGCTGCGGCGGCGCCGTGGATCGCTTTCCGACGGCGGGCGCGAGACGCATCAAGGCCGATGAGCCGTTCCTCGGCCTCGTCGGAGCTGAACCGCTCATCCCACAACTCGACAGGGATCCGCAGGCGCTTCGCCAACCGTTCCGCGAACTCCCGAGTCTTGATTGCCTGCGAGCCTTCGCCGCCTTCCGCGTCTAGGGGAAGACCGACTATAACCTTGCATGCCTCAAGCTCGGCCAAGACTTCCTCGACCGCGCGCAAGTCCGCCTTGATACCAGGCGTTCGCCTAATCGTGCGCACGGGGCTCGCGATCAACTGCAGTTCATCAGTCGCCGCGACCCCAATGGTTGCATCGCCGACGTCCAGCGCCACTATCCTTGGCACGATTCTGCCCCGCCTTCACAACCGCCCGCATTCCCACCGGCTGCCATGCTTGACTGGGAATGCAACTGACGGTCGGGCAGTTCCACCAAAGAGTATACCAGCACAAGCACTGTCATGGCTACCATGAATGCGGCCATAAGAACACCGGAATCGTTGAGGAGCAGCGCAGCCACAGCCCCAACCAGTAATGCCTTGAGACCGGCGATCAGGCGCTTGTCGTCCTCGATCATCTGCTTTACTCTGGGCTGCACTCCGTAGAACCAGAGCGCCATGAATGGCACGAATGCCAGGAATATTCGGACCGAAGAGCCCTGCCCGGCGATCCGAAGGTTCATGGACAGCTTGCGCCATGCCACTTCAGTGACCGAACCCAAGCCGAAACCGCCGATCAGCCTGGCTCCGTGAGTGCTCGCCGAGCCCGCAAGCAGCCAATCGAGGTACGCGAATCCGCCTGCGACCAAGACTCCCGCGACCACTGACCCGAAGACGTGGATGGCTTGATAGCCGCCGCGTCGCAGCGCAACCAGGATCAGCACAAAGGTCACAACAGCCGCCGCGGTTGCTCCGTAGTTGGCGCCGAGACTGCCCGCGCCCAGAACCATGACCACGGCCGCCCCCAGAAGAGCGGCAATCAGAATCCTGTATCGCGGCGCTGAGAATAGCGCGACCAGTGCAGTCATGCATATGAGAGCAGAGCCGTATTCGTTCCCGATCCCATAGTACCTGAACCCGTCTAGCTGGTCTGAACTCGTGACAGAGAACCTGATCAGATGCCCACCTGTCAGAGCATCCAGCACCACCACAAGCGCGGTAGCTCCAAAGGTCAGAAGCAGGGGCGCGCGGAGACGCAACAGGCGCGCCGCCAGCAAGGCAGCCCCCGACAGCAGCAATCCTATACCCACTGAGGCCACAGCATAGCTTGCCGCGCCGGCGGGCGCAAGAACCGCGAGCATGGTAGCCAGGCCCGAACACGATGCGTAGAGCATTCCGAATCTCAGTGCCAATGAAACTCGACGGCTGATCGGTTTGCGCAGGGCGAACAGCACGGCAGCAGCAGAAAGCGCAAGCCCGCCAACTGCCGCGAACGAGACCAACAACGGAATGAGAAGAACGCAGTTGTCCGCCACCCGCCGGTCCATATTGTGGAGCACAGCCAGCTGGTCACTGCTTCCAGACACCGTTCGTGCGGCCGAGCCCACGGTCTTGTGTACTGGGCGTACATCGAGGCTTGCCAGCAGAGTGGACGCAATGTCAGTTGCGGAGATCAGTCCGGGAGTGCGTGTAGTCGCGGAGGTCAGAAGTCCGCCGTGCTGCTTCTCCCCGGTATCGATCACTATAGGCGTCAACCGGTTCCAAGGCTCATTCTGCGAAGGGCTCAGCGAAACCAGCGCGATCTTCATATTGGGCGTCGAGCGCCGGAGGGCCACCAGCCCGCCGACGAACTCATCAAGCTCGTGGAGCATATTGCTCCTGTAAGTGGCATAGGCCTCTTCGGCGATATCGAGCTTCATCTCGTCGAGTTGGGTGGATGGCCCGTAGTTGACCACGATCAGGTCACACCAATGAGTCTCTACGCGTATGGCGTCCAGAAGTCCGCTCGTGTCAATGCTGAGCTTACTGCCTCGCTTCAGGAACGACCAGTTCAGCCCTCCGTGATAGAGCAGTCCCTGGGAGTCCGCCGCGATCGCCGCGACCGCGCGGTTTGGACTCTCGTCCCCTTGATCAGCGTTGCCGATCACGCAGGCCCTCTTGCCAACCCTCTGCAGGGAGTCTCCTATCAGCCCGAACGGGATTGGAAGCCCGTTTGGACCGGTCACGCGCTGAGCCGGGCCCAATCCAAGAAAGACCGGCTGTCCTGCATCGGGGACTAGGCCTGTCCTGGCGCGGTACTCGTCCTGTGACCGGACCGTGGAGCCCGGCACCCGCTCGCCATAATCAAAGAAGTCTTTGAGGAACGATCCGCCGGTACAGGGCGTGCCAATTGACGCGGTCAGGATGACCGAGTTCTCTGTGTGTGGCCTGGGGCAGTTGGGACTGATCAGCGCGGAGCTGCCGGTGCGGAAGAGCCTGGCGATGTTCGTGAGCGAGGGATCGTCAAGATCATCCAGGACAAGACAGTTGGCGACAATGAGAACCAAGACCGTGCGGGGATTGTGTTTCCAGTCCTGGCGGTTAGACTCGAAGGTAACCGCGTATCGCGAACCTGCTGATGAGGGCGTCAACAGACACGGCAGTAGAAGAACAAGGCACAGAGCCAAGTAGACTATACGGCCCTTGCCCCAACACCCAACACCTGACACCCGGCGCCTGCTAACCATTCGCCACTGACTTGATAATCTCAGCAGCCTTCTCCAGGGCTTCGGTTACTTTGGAGGCATCCTTGCCGCCGGCCTGAGCGAACTCGGGCTTGCCTCCTCCGCCTCCGCCCGCGACCTTGGCCACGTCTCTCAGGATGTTGCCGGCGTGAAAGCCCTTTGGCACAAGATCGGAAGTCACTTTGCCGATGAACAGGATCTTGCCGTCGGAGACGCCAGCCAGCACGACAACGCCGGACTGCAATTTGTCAGTAATGCCGTCTATCAGCTTGTGAAGCGTCGGCACGTCTGTGGTCGGAGCAGATGCGGTTACGAACTTGACTCCCCCAGCCTCCTGGGCCGAGTCCACGAGTTCGCCCGCCGCGTCAGCCGCGCCACGAGCCTTGAGGGTGTCAATCTCCTGGCGGGCCTCCCGCAGAGACTGAGTTAGGCGCTCGGCGGCGGCCACGACCTCAGCAGCAGACGCTCCGAGAGCATCGGCAACGGATTTGGCCTGGTCCTCGATGGCGTGCACGTGCGCAAGCGCTCCGGCGCCAGTCACGGCTTCCAGTCTTCGCAATCCCGCACCGACGCTGGATTCGCTGGTGATCTTGAAGAGGCCAACCTGCGAGCTTCGGCACAGGTGTGTCCCGCCGCAAAGCTCAGTCGAGATGTCGCCCATCTTCACAACGCGCACTTCAGCGCCATATTTCTCACCGAAGAGTGCCGTCGCGCCCATTTCGCGGGCCTGGTCGATGCCGGTAACGGTCGTAGTCGATTCGAGATCGGCCAGGACCATTTCGTTGACCTGATCTTCAACCCGTCGCAATTCGTCGGGGGTCACGGCTTGGAAATGAGAGAAGTCGAATCGCAGTCTATCCGGCTCCACCAGAGAGCCTTTCTGCAGTGCGTGCTCTCCCAGGACGCTGTGTAATGCCGCATGGAGCAGGTGAGTGGCAGAGTGGGCACGCGCGATCGCACGCCGCCGCGCCACATCCACAGCAGCGTGAACGGAATCCCCAACCGAGATCGATCCCGAGTTGACCTTTGCGCGATGGAAGAAGAAATGCGAGGCCTTGATGGTGTCGTTCACTTGGAGGGAAAAAGCAGATTCCTCGCTGCTCTCGGAATGACGAACGTTGGCGATCGTGCCGAGATCGCCAACCTGTCCACCAGACTCGGCGTAGAACGGCGTCTGATCGAGCACGATTTCGACCTCATCGCCCTCTTCAGCCGTCACGACGAGGTCCTGGCCTTTGACTATCGCGATGACAGTCGCATCGGCCTCGGTCTGCTCGTAGCCGAGGAACACCGTGGGCGCGGCCGTCTTCTCAAGCTCCAGCAGAGCAGAGCCCTCGCCGACGGTCATCACGGCGCCGAAGTCGCTGGCGGCCTTGGCTCGCTCACGCTGCTCAGCCATCGCTGCCTCGAAGCCCGGCAGATCGACGTCGATCCCCTGCTCCTTGGCGATCTCCTGCGTTAGCTCAAGCGGGAATCCATAGGTGTCGTAGAGCGTGAACGCCGCCTCGCCGTCGAGCTTCTTGTCTGCGGACGAGGCTGCTATCTGAACCTGATCCTCCAGCCTCTGCAGACCAGCGTCCAGCGTGCGGCGGAACTTCTCTTCCTCGGACCCAATCACCTGCTCGATGTATCCCTGGCGGTCGGCGATCTCGCGGTACGGCTCGCCCATGATCTCGACAACAACCGGTGCGACATCCGTCAGGAAGTTCTTGTCCAGCCCGATTTTCCGCGCCTTAACGACCGAGTTTCTGATCAGCCGCCGAAGGACATATCCGCGCCCAACGTTGGAGGGCATCACGCCATCGCCGATCACGAAGACCGCGCTTCTGATGTGGTCGGCGATCACGCGCATCGACTTGGTTGCTTCATCGCTGGAACCATACTTCGCGCCGGAGATCGACTCGATGCGCTGAATGATGGGCAGGAACAGATCAGTCTCGTAGTCGCTCGCAACGCCGTTCAAGATCGCGATCGTGCGCTCCAAGCCCATGCCCGTATCGATGTTCTTCGTGGGCAAAGGCTTGAGCGTGCCATCTTCGAGCCGATCGAACTGCTGGAAGACCAGGTTCCATATCTCCACGAACCTGTTACCGTCGTGCGCGATCGCCCACGCTGCGTCCTCGGGTGGGCCAAGCTCGGGGGTCACATCGAGGAATATCTCGTTGCATGGGCCACAGGGGCCGTTGGGGCCTTTCGACGGGGCGTTGGCGGGCCAGTAGTTCTTGTCCTCACCGAGCCGGACGACCCTGTTCTTGGAGAACCCGACCTCGTTGAGCCAGACGCTCTCGGCCTCGTCATCATCCAGGTAGACGCTGGTCCAGAGGTTGTCCGGGTTCAGCTTGAGGACCTCGGTCAGGAACTCCCAGGCCCAGATAATCGCGTCGCGCTTGAAGTAATCGCCAAAGCTGAAGTTGCCCAGCATTTCGAAGAACGTGTGATGGACGGCATCCCCGACCTCGTCTATATCATCCGTGCGCATGCACTTCTGCGACGTCACGATCTTGGGCGCCGGCGGCACCCTGTCCCCGACGAAATAGGGCTTAAACTGCACCATCCCCGCGGACGTGTACAGCAGTGAGGGATCATCCGGTACCAGCGAATCGCTCGCGTGGATCAGGTGGCCCTTGGATTCAAAGAACTTCAGATATGCGGTTCGTAGTTCGGAAGATGTCATGTGTTCTCGCAGTTATGAGTTTTGAGTGTTGAGTTGTGCCAGGACGTAGTCTCGCACAGCTATCGCAGCCGCCTTGGCATCGGCCACCTCCGGCTCGTCGGGCCAGAACTCCGCGTCGTACCGAAGCTGAACTGCATAAGGCGTGAGCGGCTCTACCACATCCAAGAGAGACGCAAAGCCTGCGTGGGCTGTAGCACACAGCTCAACAAGCTTGGACAGGTTGTGCGTGAACGGGAACTCGACCTGGGCGCTGATCAGATACGCCTTCAGACTCTTCTCTACCGCCTGCTGAGCGTGGAACGACGCTGCGTCCAGCGCGCCGGCCTCCGCGGCGGCGTCCAGAGCAATCAGATCACTCTCGGCTTTCCGAAGCCAGCCTCGAACCAGATCACGCCGCTCTTTCATACAGGACCTTTCCCTCGCGAAGAGCGGTCGTGACAAATGCCTCCCTCACCTGGCTCCAGTCTTCGACCTCCTCGGGAGTGAAGACAACTATCTCCACCTCGACCGGCAAGTCCGCCAACTTCGTGTAGAGCGGGGCCGCGCGGCGGTGTCGGGGCTCGGCGGACGGCTTGATCACAAGCAGATCCACATCACTGTCTGGTCGTGCATCACCACGCGCGCGACTACCGAAGAGCACGATCCGATCCGGATCGGCCACCTCGCGGATGCGCTGAACCATCTCATCTAGGCACTCGTCTCGCGTATTCACAAGAGTATCTCCAACCGCGCGACCGCGCGACTACTGGACGCTTCACCCGCACTCGCTGCCGCAGTCTGTCGCGACTTCGGACTCGTACATCTGAATGAAGGACTCGATCGTGTTCTGGTCCTTGATGCCTGTGGTGCATCCAAGCGATGTTACGCAGAAAGCGCCAGTGGCGTTAGCGAACTTGCCCGTCCGCTCCAGATCCCAGCCATTCACGATCCCTGCGAGGAACCCGGCCGCGAATGCATCGCCCGCGCCATTTGCGTCCACAGCATTCACACGATAGATCGGTATGGAAATCTCGCTATCCGCACTCCTGATGTAGCAGCCCTCGCTGCCCATCTTGAGCCCGACGACCTTCACGCCCTTGTCCATGAACACCTTGGCGACATCAGCCGGATCGTGCTTCCCCGCACACATCCGCGCTTCTTCAATCGATGGGACAAAGTAGTCCAGGTAAGGCAGGCATGGCTCCAGGAGCTTCATCCAGTTGCCTTTCGAATCCCAGGCCGTGTCGAGGCAGGTCGTTACTCCAAGCTCCTGCGCTTTCTTGAGGATTCTCGCCGTCGGCTCGCCGTCAAAGGCCGGCATCAGGAACGTGCCCGCGACGTGCAATACCTTGGATGCCTTGACGATGTCCCAGTTGACATCATCCTCGGTCAGCACTGCGTTGGCGCCGAGATAGTGGATGAAGCTGCGCTCACCGTCGCCGTGGACCATCACCATTGTGGCCGAGGTCTTGGTAACGGGGTCTCGGACTATGCCGGTGCAATCCGTGCCCCATTTACCGAGTTCCTTGACCATGAAGTCGCCGAACCCGTCATCGCCGACTTTGCCCATGATAGCCGTGTCTATGCCTATCTTAGCCAGGTCCGTGCCGGTGTTGGCCGCGCACCCGCCTATGTGAAGCTCCATCGTGTCAACGAGCGTCAACTTGCCCCTCTCAGGGGTCTGGTCGACCGGCTTGCCGACAACATCGGCAACCAGGATTCCCAAGCACGTTACTTGCGCCATGTCACAGCGTCCTCACATCACAAAACAGCCGTCCCGGCAGCATCGGAACGGCCTTATTGCCCGGTGGATTATAGCAAGACTAGCGTGCGGTGCGCAAGTTTGGAGGATGTGCAGAAGCTCATCTGGGCCGGGGCCGGCGGAGGATGCCGACCCCGGCAAGCTATCAGATCACGAACCAGTCTCCAGATTGGGCATGCTCCCGCCAAGATACTTGGCCAGCGTATCCCTAACCCACTGACTCTTCTCGGTGCGAGCGGACTGCATCAGGGCGTCGTAGATCGAAGTGTTGTTGGTGCTCTTGAACCAGGCACCAAGGGCCTCTGCGGCGACCGCGCGCATGGCGTCGACGTTGTCGGTAAGCAGGATGTTGATCAGTTCCGGTATGGCCGGCTCGTACCGCGCCTTGCTGAGCACGTATTCACAAGGCCAGCGATCCAACACTCCTCGGCTCGGGTCCTTCATATACCTCGTGCACAACCATGCGATCGCATATCGCGTCGGCTCGTTAGATGATGCATAGCTCTTGACCACCGCGTCGATGGCCTGGAATTTCGGCGCGCCAGGCTGGGCATCCCATATCTGCTGGAGCAGGTCCTCGGCCGCAAGCCGATGTGTGTCGCTCGGCGGAGTGGGACCGGGGTCTATGATCCCCTTGCTCAGGTACTTGGTGATCGTTTCTCTGACCCTGGCGCTTGTCTCAACACGATCGGCCTGCAATAGTGCTTCACGAATGGATGGTATTCCAGTTGACAGGTACCACCCGCCTAACGCCTCCGCGGCAACCGCACGCATCACCTCAACGGGGTCACGCAACAGCACATCGATCAGATGGGACAGCGCGGGCGTATGACCTGATTTGCCGATCACATACGCGCAAGGCCAGCGGTCGAGGATCGCCCGATTCCTATCGTTCATAACGGCCACGCTGAGCCAGGCAATGGCATTCTGGGTGGCGGCATCCGATCTCCTGTAGCTGCTGACTACAGCGTCGATGGCTTTGAACTTGTCCGCGCCCGATCGCGCGCTCCATATCTGCTGGAGCAGAGCTTCCGCCGCAGCTTTATGCTGGGCATTGGGAGGCGTGATACCTGCCGGCCTGTTCGCTGCCTCACTGCGCGCAGCCTGAGCCGGGGCCAGAGCCATCAAGAAGACGGCAACCAGGCAAACCAAGTGGACTCTGAGGTAGTTCTTGTGAGACATTAGACCCTCCTAAGATTGGGAGCGGCGCACAGCCGCACTTACTGTGAATCAGCCTTCAAGTAGCGATCCAGCACTTCGCGAACACGCGTGTTGGTCTCATTACGCTTGGCCTGCACCAGCGCATCACGGGCGGCCGGATGGTCGCTCAGAGCTCCCAACGCCTCTGCCGCGACGGCCCGCATCACCTCCATCTCGTCTTTCCGCAGCACCTCGATCAGGTCCGCGATCCCCGGCTCGTAGCCGCAGCGAGAGATGACATAGCAGCAAGGCCACCGACTCATTGCTCCGCGGCGCTTGTCTTTCATATAGTTGATGCTGAGCCCGACGATGGCGTTGCGAGTCGCAAGGTCGCTTTCCACGTACTTGCGGGCGACGGCATCTATGGCGTCGAACTTCGCCTGCCCAGGTTCGGCGTCCCAGATCTGCTTGAGCAGAGCATCAGCGATCCTGCGATGTGTGTCGTCCGGCTTGCTGACCGCTGCTGCTGAGCTGAAGATGTCCTGCCTGGAAAGCGAAACTGATGGGCTCGAACCCGGCCGACCGCCGCGCGGCACCACTATCCGGCCTTTGTCTACAGTCACTGTCGCGCGGGCAGTGAACCCTATCGCGCCCTCAGGCGTGTCGCCGGACCCGGAGGCCACGACCGTGGGAGTCCCAGGCGTAACGGATGCCGCCACGTCAAATACCCTGTTCAGCCGATGGTACGGCTGAAGGCGAACGCAATCGATCCCGCCGGAACCGAACAGACTGACCGAACCATCAGGCAGGACGCTCGGAGTCAGCTGAAGGTCCAGTTTCAGGCTGCCAACGTTCTCGCTCGAGAAGTTGATCGAGAGCGGCATGCTGGTTCCCTCGGGTCCGACGCTCTCGGACGCCAACTCCATAGGTTTCTCTAGACCCGCTCCGCTGATATCAAGCGACAACTGCACGCGAACCGAGCGGGGCAAAGCAGACTCGACATCAAAGAGCTTCACCAACAGCTTCGCCTGGTCGGTTGAATCGCCCGTGCCCTTGAGCATCAGCGTGTTGACGCTTGTCGCGGTTATTGTCTCTAGACCATCCGGGGGAGCCGCATTGAGAAGCTGGGCAGCATCGCCTGCGGTGATGTATTGCAGCGTGATGACGTCGACCTTTGCGGGACCCTTTGGCACTGGCGGCGCAGTCGATTGGGCGTCAGTCTTCTGTACACTTGATGGCAGAGAGTCAGGGCTGAATCTGTAAGCATTCCCCTTGACGCTGTACGTGACCCCGGCGCTCTTCGTCACGACTCTGATGGCCTCTTCCCGAGTGACGTTTTTGAGCGTAGCAGACACCCGAAGACCGCTCAACGCGGGGTCAACGGTGAACCTGTCGCCCGACCCTGAGAAGATGCTTCGGATCACCTCCGGGAACGGAACCTGCTTGAGATTCAGATTCAGCCGCTTCTTGGCTGCGTCGGCTCCAAACCCGGCTTGCGCAGCCAGAATCAGTGCCAGAACTGCAAAAGTGCTAACCGCACCGAACCGCTTCATTGATCTTGCTCTCCTTGACGGGCTTCTCCGCGGGCTTGGCCGGCTCCGACTCGAGGTTTATCTCCACCACGCCCCCCTCGCGACTGACGCTGCAATTCGTGACCTCTCCGGTTGTGGGATCGGTCGAGCTGTAGCTGTAGTGGTATGAATCCGACTGCTGTGCCTGGACGCGCCACGTCACATACGCCAGGGCCGTACTCTCTTCAGACGGCTCAGCAATCGGCTCCACGCTCCCAGGCGGTGACTCAGGCTGGTAAATGGCCGCTTGGGGCTCGAGAGACTTTTGGCGTCGGTGGATCTTCGCAGCCTGGTATCTCCCAGCGTGCGTACGGCGAGTCGCGATCAGTTCTCGGGCTGGTTGCGGAGCCTGAACCTGAGTTTCGGGCAACTGCCTGGTCGGCTGCACCAGTGGCTCATGTCGGGGCTGCGGATCGGCATCCATTGCCAGGTTCGTCCTGCGTTCAGGGCTGGGCCGAACACCGCCGGTGTAGTAAACCGCTCCGCCGACCACTGTCACAGCGGCCAGGGTCGCGCATACGTATACCCAGACCGGCTTCCTTGTTGCACGAGGTGCTATCCGCGCCATGACAACCCCGCGGCAGTCAGGAGCGGCAGGATAGGGTTTCGCCTTGCTCATCGCTCCCACACAACGCTGCGCGTCCGCCAGGGCTTTGGCACAGGAGGGGCACGAACTGATGTGACGCAGCGTTTCGCTGCTCAGTTGAGTACCGTCGCGGACTGAGTCCCAAATGTCATCCGCAGTATCTATGCATTTTAGACTCACTGGTCTTCCTCCAACAGATGCTCCCGCAGGAGCTTCGCGAACAGCTTCCTTATGCGCCAGAGCTGCTTCCTGACAGCCTCCTCAGATGACTCCATCACTTCAGCGACTTCGCCAATGGACAACCCCTCTACCTCTCGAAGCACCAGAAGAGCCCGATGCTTAGCAGGAATCCCGGCCAGGACCTGACGAACCACCACTCCGTCCACCATCTGATCCGTCTGGTCAGGCCCACGTTCCAGCGCTCTCGCCTCGTCCTCCAGCGAGAGGCACCGTGGTCTCCGACGACGCCCGATGCATGCATTCACTGCTATCCTGGTCAGCCAGGTTGCGAACGAGGATTCACCCCTGAAGCCACGGAGATGGGTCCACGCACGGACAAACACCTCCTGCTGGACATCAGCAGCGTCGTCCGTATTTGAGAGCATGTGATAGGCCGTCGCGAATACTCGCTCCTGGTGGCGGGAGATCAACTGGTCAAATGCGGCCGTGTCCCCGGCTTTGGCCGCCGCAACCAGATCCCTATCCACATAATCCAAGAGTGGCCACCCCGTGAGCTTCTTCATGACAATAGATGAAGCGAATAAGCATTCCATGGACATGTTCATGCAAACATAAATGGAAGCGGTCGCCAGCCATCGTGAATACCCGAGCACATCTTGCGGGCAAGCGTGACGCACGTCTAGAGGAAAAGCAGCCGACACTGCCCGATCAGGCTGTCCGCATCATCTGCTTCGCGAGCAGGTAGGCGTCCGAGAAGACTTCCGCTGCCTCGCTGGTCGATGTCGTGTAGCCCTCGCCGTGTGAGGTATCCTGCCGGACCACGGCTATGTCGACCTCTCCCTCGCGTTTGAGTTCGATCAGGGAGCCGTGGAATCGCGCGAACTTGGCCTCGCGCTTCTCGTTATCTTCGGCGAAGAGGCCGAGGAAGCCGACGGAGAAGCCCCCGCGCGGGGGCATCTCGATTGTCTCCGTCCTCTTGGTTAGGCCAAACTCAGGCTTCGCCAGGAGGACGCAATAAGTGTAGGGCAGCCGTTCGTTCTTCACCTCGTTGAACGAGACCTGCACCTGAATACCGATGAAGTTCGGGTCGCCGTCTTTCAGCTTGACCAGCAGCTTGCAGTCCATCGGAACCGCGCCCTCATCGACCTTGGATAGCTGCAGACTCGGCTGAAGCTCGAGCTGTGGGTTGGTCCTGGCAAGCTCGAGGATCTCGCCCATCTGCTCGAACTTGACGCGCAGGTCCGGGGGCTCCCAGGTTCCGGCCCGTCCGCCGAGCAGGAAAACCGCGGCGAATGTGAGCCCATCGATCACCAGCGGCACGGACAACGGCCCGCCCGACATGACCGGCAAGAAGAAGCTTCTCACGTTTCCGCCGTCGACCGCCAAGAACAGCACCAGACCTCCGAAGACCAGGCCGAAGATCGTCAGGCACCCGCCCTCCGCGATAGACCCCTCCGCCTTGACCTTTGATGTGCTCTTGAGCAGTTCGCGAGCCTTCTCCACTTCCTCGATGGTCACTGTCTGCCAGTCGCCTTCGTCAGTCACCTCAGGCTTGTTGGACCTGCTCTCCATCAGCCCCATCAACGCGGCGGCAAGGACGATGAGCCACCCGAACAGCGGCGACACGAATAGCTGCAGTGCGAAGCCGATCGCCGCCACGATCAGAATCCGCTTGACCCTGACCGCAATGGGGATGCCTTTCATGAAGGCGAACTCGGGGGTCAGTTTCTGCATGGCCGGCCCCCCATGCCCTTGAGTTCCTGATATCCCATCGCGTCCCAGTAGATGGGGCATGCCCCGGTGCAGAGGTCGAACTGCTCGCACTTCCTGCAGACCCTCTTTGCGAACCTCTTGCCGCGCCAGTAGAGTGCCTTCCGGCTGTTCCAGACCTTGTCGAATCGTTTCTTGAGCAGGTTCCCGACGCTCTTGGGCACGCTCGAGCATGGCAGAACATCGCCGTTCGGCGCTACCGAGAGCAGGCCATCACACGCCGCGCAGGACTTGCCACCAAGCCTTGCAGCGATCGGGTTGAAGATGCAGTAGGGCGTGGGCGAGTACCACATGAACTCGATGCCGAGCTCTCGCGCGACCTTCCTCACTTCACCGACAAGATCCGCCATCTCAGTGTAGGTGATCGTGACGTCAGTATCCGGCGCGCTGCCACACGGGATCACCATGTTCATCGAGAGCCGGTCCAACCCCAAGCCCTTCGCCAGCGCCACGATCCCTCGCAAGTGGGGAGCATTGACCCGGTTCACAGTGGTGTTGGTGTGGACGTGTATGCCGACTTTTCTGAGTATGGCGATGCCATCAAGCGTCCTATCGAACGCGCCAGAAACCTGAGTCAGCGAGTCGTGAACCTCGGCGTTCGGCCCCTCGAGGCTGACCTGCGCGCTCCTGAGCCCCGCGTCTTTCAGGGACTTGGCCAACTCCGAGGTGATGTTAGTGCCATTGGTGATTAGATTCACCCGCATGCCAAGGCCGGTGGCATGCCTGGTGAGCTCGACCAGGTCGTCTCGCAGGGTCGGTTCGCCACCGGTCCAGCTTACGCTCGGGACTTCGGCGTCGCGGCGGATGATCTCCAGCACGCGTCTAACCTGCTCCGTGGTCATCTCGCGCGAGTCCGGCTTCTTCGTGCACTTGCACCCTGCGTAGCAGAACCGGCAGGAGAGATTGCACCGGTAAGTAAGCGCGATCTCCGAGAGCACCGGCAGCGCGTTGTGCGGCCTCTGGAATGGGACAGCCTCAACGGCTCGCCTGTCCCCACCCTCTCCGAGGCAGCCCATCACCAGCGCGCGCACGTCGCAGAAGAACGCGTGTACGTCCTCCACGGCGGCCTCATCCTGCAGCCTGCCTCCCATCACCTCCGCGATCGGCTTTCCCGCAAGGGTCTGCTTCAGCAGATGAATGCCGGTTGAGTTCAGCTTGTAGGCCTGATTCGGCAGCAGGATCAGCAGGCTGTCCCTGGAGCGGACGCAGATGTGCTCCGAGATGCTCTTCACAAACTCATCTACCCACGCCAGATCAGCGGCCATCAGTGCGCGCCTCCGCTCACACACGCGCTATGGCACGCCGAATGGCAAGCACTGTGGCAGGCATCGTGGCAGGCCGAGTGGCACGCGCTGTGACAGGCATCGTGGCAGGCCGTATGGACATAGCACGCGCTGTGGCAAGCGTCTGACTTGATGAACGAGCCATAGTCCTTGGCAACAACGGGTGGGTGCGCCTCGAAGGTCTTGCTTATCTCCGCAGGCCTGCCGGCGCTGGTGCCTGTATAGTCCTGATGGAAATAGTAGGCATAGTAGCGGTGATAGGAATGGCCCCAGCTCGTGTAGTAGCTGTCCACGTCCTCGCCCTTCTGCACCTGCTCGAACTGCTCCTGAATCTGCCGCTTGTAGTACTCCCTGGTGGCGTCCAAGTCGCAGTCCCAGGCCTTGCCCTGGATCTTGTCGGTCATCTCCTCGAAGAGAGACTTCATCTCCGCCTCGTCGAGATGCCCGTCCTTGCGGATGGCGTTGAGCAGGATGTTCTCGTAGATGTTCTCAGCCGCGACGCCGGTGGGATAGAGCCGCTCGAGTCTCAGGGGATCGAGCGATTTCACCTTGACAAGCCCCAGGTGCTCCAGTCGCGCGACCATTGCCCCAGCGATCTTCACAAGCGGGATGTTGAGCAGCAGCGCGGCCTCGATCGGGTCCAGGTCGGCGATCTTGCCCTTCTGCCGAAAGCTCGAGACCTTGATCTTCGGCGGAACCCAGTCGCCGCTTTCCCAGCTAATCTCGTCCAGCTTGTTGATCGTGTCGGAGTAGGTGGTGAAGCGCCTCTTGAGGGCCCATCCGACGATCAGGCCAACGATCGCGAGCCCGATGATCCCAGTGCCGATGCGAATCGGCTCGGCTGGAGTGTGAAACGAAGGCGCGCTCACCGGCTGTGACGACGGATACTCCTGACGCGTCTCCCCGCGAGGCTGTGGCACAAGCGGCTGCGATGTGGGCTCTTTGCGGGTCAACGGGAACCACTGCGAGTCGATGTAGCACTGCACTCGCATCTGATAGCGCGCGGGCGGGTTCTTCTTATGGAAGCGAACCGTGAGAAAGTACTCGCCGTTGTAGGGCTGGCCGTAGTAGCTGATCAGATAGTTCGTGTTGACGAACTTCTCAGTGCGGAAGCCGACCTTCTTCAGGAACTCCTTGCTGACCTCTTTGCCCTGCACCCTGATCGGGTAGTGCAGGTAGATGGTCATGTGCTCCATGGGAAGATCCCACTGCACAGGCGACCAGTTGAGGTAAGTGAGCTTGCCGAACTCGCTCTCGGTTGGACCCAGTTGACCGGCGCTGAGCAGATCGGCACCGTAGAGGACGATGTAAGTGACTTCGCCTCTGGAGACAGCGGCGCCGTTCGCGAGCACAATGTCAAACTTGTCGCCGCTGACAGGGGAGATCGAGAGCCCGTACTTGCGGCCGTTGGAGTCCAGGGCGTTGGAGCGCTCGTAGTCGAAGTGGGGGGTCGCGCCGCCGAAGCCCTCGAAGTAGAACCCGTGGAGTTCCCCGTTCAGGACCTGGTAACGGATCTTGTAGATCAGCGTGGCCTTGCCGTTGTTGGTCGGCGAGATGTCCACCTCGACCCACTTCAGGTCGACCTGAGTCGCGCACGCGCAGGTGCCAGCTATCAGGAGCAGGCAGAACGCCCGAAAGATATGCCTAACGAGCCGTGACATCAGTCTTTGGACGATTCTGTTCTGGCTCTCAGGAGGTCGGCCTGGGATGCGATGAAGTCCCCGAAATCGCTCTTGGCCTGCGCCCACTCAGCCTCGCTGGGGAACGTATCGATCACGCCTTTCCAGATGACCTGGTAGGTTCGATCGAGACACTGGGCACAGTCGCCCTGCCCGCAGTATTCGAACTTGGCCTCGATATTTGTCGGGCGGAAGACCGGCGTGGGACCGGACGTGATCTCAGTGGCTATTCCGAGGAACTTGACCCCTAGCTCCTCCATCACGTCCAGGTGTGCCCGAATAGCCGAGATGACCGACGCAACCGAGAAGTCGGCTGAGGAGAAACGCATGGTGAGGACGCTGTCGCTGACATCACCGTAGGGCATTTGCATATCACTGAACCTCCGCAGAGTTGTGCTTGCCTGTCTGGCGATTATTCAACAGAGGGTGCCGTTAGTCCTGCAAGTCGGTCTCATATACTCGCGTGGCGAGGTGGTCTAGCAACCCGGCGCGCACGATCAACACAGCAGAGGCGATATACGCAATCACGGAAGTCAGACCCACAAACCACACCGCTTCGCCATTCCTAGCGAGACCTTGAGGAAGTGCAACCGAAGCACCCACGAGTCCAACGAGAAAGGCAACCAGCCATAGTGCTCTGACGACCCCATAGGCGCCCACGGTTACTCTACCACGAAGCACGCGACGTGCAAGGAGAGTTGTCGCCACGCCTGCTGGGATCCCAGCCAGTCCCAGCGCTATGTACACAGGGATCGCGTGACGAGGCGCACCGGCAGCCCATACGAGCCACCAGAATGAAACGAGAGAGGCGGCCAAGGCGACCGAGCCAACTGCTGCCGATATTACCGATCTGCCGGTAGGAAGCAGCAGCAGCAGCACGCCGCCAACAAACGCGGGTGCGAAGAGACCGATGATGTTGTCGAGTTCGCTGATGTAGTCATCTGGCTGAACGACAATGCAGACGAACATAATGCCCCAGGCGATACACGCTGTACATATCCAGCAGGCAGCATCCAATGCCGTCGAGATTACAGATTTCCGGGGAAGCACCTTCCCGCCCTCCTTCTGCTGTCAGCCGTTGCGGTTATCCGGGAACTGAATGAAGCTTGCGGAATGGAGTTCCCGAAACATGCCGGCGCCGATCCGATGAACCGAGCCTCGCGAACAGCAGCCATTGTCGCCGGAGCCGAACCATCGACCCGCCGCAGGCGAGATGGTTCGGGATTTCCAGGTTGGGAACCGACGCGGTTCCGCTGCTTCATCCTCTCGGATGCAGAGGGCTAGTCCAGCCCCTCCACCCCGGTATCTCATGCTAACGCGTGAGACACCACGGCCCCAACTACACAAGCATATCGTCTTGGATTAGTGCGGTAATGCGGCTAGGACAGCCGCCGGAAGCGCAGAACATCGCTCAACCTACCTATACCAGCCGGGCACTGACGCAAACTCCCGATAGGAAGGAGACACAGACTAACTGCCAGTCAATTTGGAATCGCACCTCGCCAGCCACTTGCTCCTCTCGTATCCTTCAGGCAGTCTGTCAAAAAGCGTGCGGGCCAGCGCATAGTCCCCATCCTGACAAAGCGCTGAACCCAACTGCAGGATCGCCTGTTGGCCATAGAACGGAACGTCAGAATGATCAGCGACGTATTCGCGTAGCTCGGAGATGAGTGCTTTGCGCTCCCCCATCCGAATGTAAGCGTATGCTGCCCAGATGCCAGCATATCTCGAGAAGATCCCGCCTACGGCAGGATCCTTCAGACGCGAGAATGCGACAGCAGCGTCCTTAGCCTGGCTACTCGATCCACCCGTACTGCGCCGGGCTTCATCGAAGGCGATCGCTGCCGACGCATCAACGCCTTCCGCGGGCACAACAGAGAAGCTCAGCTCTGGCGTTGTTATTGTGCCGTGCCAAACGCCTTGGACTGATGCAGGGGAGGTGTACTGCCCGCAAACTGTATAGTCACCCTGCGGCAGACTCGACGTGTACACAGCAAGGATGTCCGCCTGACAAGACTTGACGCCACCGGCAGGGAACAGCCATGCGTAGTCTGCAGGAACCTCTGCAACACTGGGTGCGATAGGAGCAGGAACAGGCTTCTTGCCAATCACCTGTCTAACCGTCCAGCTGACTGTGTAACCAGCACCAAGCTCTGCGAGATTGCGCGATGACGCGTCATTCCTCAATACGAAGCTAACCACAACAGGCTCTGACTCCACATAACGTTCTTTGGCGAGCCCAGCCTCGAACCTAATGCCTCGGGCACCGTCTGCACCAGAGCATCCAGCGTACCTGTCACCGCACGATGGCAGTGACAGCACTGCGCTAAGCACTACAACGATCACGAGTCTCATCTACTTTCCTCCTCGTCAATGAGGTTCGGTGTTTCGGGATTTGCAGGAACCGACGCGGTTCCGCTGCTTCACGCGCCGTGCCCCAACCCTCAACAGCCGATGAGTTCCAGGTACAGCGCCTCGTTTCTTCGCGCCATGCGTTCGAGACTGTAGAGCTCGCGCGTCCTTGCCTGCGCGGCGGCGCCCAGTTCTGCCGCCAGTCTGGGATTACTTGCGATCCTCTCTATAGCGTCGGCGAGTGAGTGTGCGTCGCCGGGAGTTACCAGGATGCCACTCTCGCCGTCAACGATCGACTCGCGCAGCCCGCCAACAGCACTTGCGACCACCGGACAGCCAGCCGACATGGCCTCGATGGCCGCTATCCCCAGCCCTTCGGCTAGAGACGGCATCGCGAACACATCGGCCGAGGCCAGAAGCGATCTTGTATCCTGTACGAACCCCAGGAACGATGCGCTCACATCCAACCTGTCAGCAAGGGACGTAAGCTCCGCTAGACAAGGCCCCACACCAGCGATTGCGAGCTGCACCCTCCGGCCTCTCCCGCCAAGGATCGCGGCCGCCTGGATCAGGTGATCGATGCCTTTTCTCGGGGCCAGCGTGGCCGCGGCCGCCACGAGTGTGACGTCGTCGGTGACCCCAAGCGACTTCAGCAGAGCAGGATCGGGTTGGGCAGCAGCGAAATGCTCCACGTCACAGCCGCTCTCTATCACCCGGATCTTGCTCGCCGGCACGCCACAGCCGACCATCACATCACGTACCGCGCTTGATATGGCAACCAAAACATCGGTCCATTTGCCGTAAGCCGACGTGTTCGGCCACACCATCCGGATAGGCTCGTCCATCCGGCGAGTCGCGACGACCATCTTCGCGCCGGCGAGTCTGGCCGCGGCAGAGCCAAGGAGGTGGGCGCGGGATGTGTGGAGGTGAACGATGTCCGGCTGATCTCTTGCGATGATCCGCCGGAGCGCCGCCACGGCCCGCAGCGAGAGGGACGAACTCATCTCCACAGTCTCAGTCTGAACACCTTCGCGCGAGGCCCAATCAGCCAGCCGTGAGCCTTGTCTGCAGATGATCTTGACTCCGTGGCCCCATCGCAGCAGGTAGGAACACAGCGCGCTCACCTGACGTTCGCCGCCGCCCCAGTCCGTTTCGGCATCTATGTGCAGGGTACGCAACTGGAGCTGACATGTCTGTTTTCTATTCAGTTTCCAGCCTCTTTCCCGCAACCCACGCCGGCGTCTCGCTCGCTTCTTTCTTCATGAAGCGTGCCTGCACCCTCGCCAACCGATCGCACTCGGCGATGGCGATGGGCTTATCGAGCGGCTTGGGCGTCGGCGAGGCGATGCGCTCGAAGTTGGCGCGGTAGATGTTGTCCAGGGCGGTATCGGAGAGCGAGAGGCCGCGCATTATGCCGTCTTCGGGCGGGCCGAGCAGGAAGTCCGCTCCCTCGGGGATGCGGTACTCGTCGTTGGACTCCAGGAAGCGGCGGACGATCCCCTGCCGGAGCTTGGCGACCTCCGGCTCGTGGGCTGAGAAGATGTCGGTGCCGAAGAGGATTCGCGTCGAGTAATGCTCGAAGAACTCGCGCGTGCGAATCGGGTCGTGGGACATGTTGTAGAGCATCTCCACACCCGGCGCGAGGTCGAAATGGACCGTCGGGTACTCGTCGAAGAGCTTCGCCGCGCGGTCGAGCTGGGCCGACAGGAAGAAGAAGTGCGCGAAGATGATATGCAAGTTCGGGTGCCGCTCCAGGACGTTGGCGACTTCTTTATATAGGTCCTCTTTGGGGACGAAGGTCTCGTCGTAGCCCCAGCCGCGCTTCTTGGCCCACTCGGGGGTGAGGCCGGGGTCCCAGAACTCCTCAGGGTCACACGAGTGCCAGAGGATCGGGAAGCCTGTCTCTTCCATCCGGGCGAAGAAGGGCTCGAAGTAGTCGCTGTCTATGGTGATCGGCAGGTACTTCCGGCAGGTTGGCTTAGTCTCGATAATCTTGACTCCATCCGCGCCGCACGCGATCAGCTTGTCCACCTGTTCCGCGAAGCCGGGAGCCTGGACCTCGCCGTTGCTGTAGTGGTTGGAGTGGTCCAGCCCGCCGAACACATAGAATCGGTCGGGGTAGGATGCCTTGGCGACGAAGGCGGGCGCATTATCATTCACTTCCTCGCGGCCGAACTCGCAGACGATGCTCATCCGGTCAATGCCGCAGTGCTTGCGGACGGTTTCCAGGCTATCAACGGTGTCCACGTCCCTCAGGTGCACGTGGCAGTCGATTACGGTGTGGTTGCTCATCTGGTCCCCCTCGGTTGGTATACAGGCCATACTTCGTCACCTCCTCCGTCTTGGCCTTCGGGTGCGGGCGAAGGATTTCGGGGATCAGGCTTGGTGTTGGCAGAGACACTCGTTACCCGAAATCCTGTCGCCCCTACGGCGGCCTGTTGGATCGCGGTTGATACCTGCCTGCCGGTGCAGTATAATACGGCGGATCAACCGACAACAAGATCGTCTGCGGCAGGGTTCTTTTGAGAGGGGACTGGGTCAGCAGCTTACCGACGGAGGACAATCATGATCGGAGCAAACAAGAGCAGATTCGCACTCTACCTCGGCAACCGGGGTCTCTTTCCTGCCTCGCTGATAGCATCAGCTAGAGATGAGGTCACCAAGACTCTCAAGGCCATGGGC
>CAZFYZ010000027.1:0-363 GCA_964523735.1 uncultured bacterium
AGAGAGGATCAGACGCGGCGTGTGCGTGAGCCCCTCTGTGCGTTTCTCCCGCTTATCGTTACCATCCCCATGCAAGGAGAACCCAACGGAAGCACCTACGACATATGCTTGCGCTCGCGTCTCGTCGGAATAGCGGGCGTTTTCCAAGCCAAGCTCGGCTGGCTGACAGGCAACATGTACTCTCGGGTCGCAACGCCGGACTTTAGCCAGGCTCGACGGGAAGAGTGGCAGGATCTGCGTGAACAGCTCCTGATAGTCGTCCGCCTGAAACAAGACCGTGTCCGGCAGGCTGCCGACCACCACCCATTCGCCCAGCGGAATGGGAAAGCTGTCGTCGTAATTGATGTCCGGGTTGGCCTGTAA
>CAZFYZ010000027.1:373-39394 GCA_964523735.1 uncultured bacterium
GTGAACAGCTCCTGACAAAGACACTGTGGCTACTTCCGAATGACGATCACTCTAAGTTGGTGGAATCACTGAGAACCGACCCACCGCAAGAGGGGATTACGCTTGAGTCGGCAAAGGCTCGATGGAAATCACTGGGTCTAAACATCACCCGGCGGGGCCGCGTGATGAACCGTATACGCGAGATACTCCAAATGTCCAACCTCGCGCTTGAGACTCTGACTCAGAAACGCATCGTCAGCGCTCTTGAGAGCGATGCGGCGCTGCGGAGCCTGCTGAACTGATCCGTCTGAGTCGGTTGCCTCAATAGCCTATTGTCCACCCACTCCACAATCGAATGGACCGAATCTACCTGGAACCCCGTCACGGGCTGCACCAAAGTCAGCCTCGGGTGCCAGCACTGCTACGCCGAGCGGATGGCGAGGCGGCTGCAGGCGATGGGGCAGGCACATTACGTCAACGGCTTCCAGGTGACCACTCACGAGGACTCGCTGGAGCTTCCGCTTACCTGGTCCAAACCCCAGATGATCTTCGTCAACTCAATGAGCGACCTCTTCCACGAGGACGTCCCGCAGGAGTTCATACTGCGGGTCTTCGATGTGATGCGCCGGGCGTCACACCACCGCTTCCAGGTCCTCACCAAGCGATCAGAGCGGCTGCTTGAGCTGGACCCATCACTGGATTGGCGAGAGAACATCTGGATGGGCGTCACCGTCGAGCACGCCTCCTGCGCCCAACGGATCGATGACCTCCGCGCGACCAGTGCTCACCTGAAGTTCCTCTCGCTGGAGCCGCTCCTCGGCCCGCTGCCCGATCTGGACCTAAACGGCATCGACTGGGTGATCGTCGGCGGCGAGTCCGGCCCCGGTGCCCGCCCGATGCGCGAATCCTGGGTCCTCGACATCCGCGACCAGTGCCAATCCGCCCAGGTTCCTTTCTTCTTCAAACAGTGGGGCGGCATCAACAAGAAGAAGGCGGGGCGAGTGCTTGGTGGGCGGGAATACAACGAGATTCCCAGCCGGCATCAGCAGCCACTCGATTTGGTCTAGACGCTGCCGCGCTCTACTGCACCGTCTCCTTCGACCTCGTCCACTGTAGCCCAATCTCCGGCTTGCGCCGGTCCAGGATCGCTAGCGACAGGTCCACCAGTTCGCGCGCCTCCTCAGGTGACATTGACCCGGCACAGATCATGTCGCAGTCACGGATCGCGTTCCAGGAGAACGTCAGCGCCTGCAGAGGCCGGATCTGACCAGCAGCCATCGGCTTGATAGTCAGCACGGGCTTCTTCGCGTTGTGGATGATGTCCTTGGTCCAGTCCACCTCGATCGGCATCAGGAATCCCATTGCGTTGAAGATGGATACGTAGGTCTCAACGTCCAGTCCGGTCTCATCAGCGTAGACTATGGCTTCGGGCATATGCGTGCTCAGGCCGGGGATCATGCCTCGCTCGCGGATCAGCTTGCAGATGACGTCAAACTGCCTGACCTCGCGCGAGCACTTGTCCACCATTCTATCTGTGGTCGTTGTGTGAGGCAGCAGGAAGGTGGCGCCCGCGGCGGCTTCGGCGTCCAGCATTCGCTCGACCTCGCCGATATCGAACCCGTCCAATGCAGTACGCGCTGTAACCGGCAGCGACGGGGTCGAGATCACGATGATTCTCTTGCCGGTACGTTGCTGAGCTTCCTCGATTGCTTCCTTCTGCAGCTTCTTCGTAATGAGGCCGACGTATGCGTCTACTCCGGCATTCAGATAGACCTCAAGGATATCAGCGATCTTGCCCCGGCTGGCGACATGCTCGCGAATGTAATGGTCCTTGGCCAAAGTGTTGTGGCTGAAACCCAAGAACCAGTTGCTGCCGATCACCAGCCTCGAGACCGACAGGCCACCTACCTCCGTTCTGGGGAATGTGCTCATATATGCCCTTCCAGTCTATGTAAGCTCAACTCTGCCATGCGCTCGTATGTCGTCGGGCGTGATCGCGTCAAGGGCATTGTACAGCTCCACGTGAAAAGTCCCAGGCCGCTCGCCCGATATCTTCTCCGCCATCTCGCCTGCAATGCCGAATGCCACCAGTCCTCCGACTGCGGCAGTGAACGGGTCGGGATCAACCGCCGCGAACGATCCTACCATCGTGCTCGATATGCAGCCGGTTCCCACCACCTTTGCCATCATAGCGTGGCCGTTCGAGATGCGGGCAGTCTGTGTGCCATCGCTCACTATATCCACCGGCCCTGTAATGGCCGCCGTGCAGCCGTAGGCCGATGCGAACTTGCGAGCAATCGACTCGGCTCCCTCCGCGACGGATATCGACTCCACTCCCCGAACCTCCGACGCAACTCCAGCGAGCGCAGCTACCTCGCCCGCGTTTCCTCTAACGATCGAGACCTTCACATTCGCCAGCAGCCGCTTGCAGGCATCAGTTCGAAGCTTAGTCGCGCCCGCGCCTACGGGGTCCAGAACCACCGGCACGTTGCGCTCATTGGCACGCTTTCCCGCCAGCTCCATCGCATCGATCCACTTGGGCTCGAGTGTGCCGATATTGAGGACCAGCGCGCCCGTGATGCCGACCATCTCCTCGACCTCTTCGGCGGCGTGCGACATAATCGGCAGCGCGCCGAGGCAGAGGATCGCGTTCGCGGTCTCGTTCATGACGACAAAGTTGGTGATGCTGTGCACGAGCGGCTTCTCCGAGCGCATCATAAGCAGGTCGTTGGCTATGTTGTTCAGAATATCCATGTGCTTGTGGGTGACTCCTTGGCCAGTAATACTGTCCAGATTATACTCAAAACCAACCCGGAAGGGGAAGTGTCTGAACGTTTCGGCGTGCTGATGCATCTATCAGTATGGACATCTGATTGGAGGATGGATATGCGTCTGCCAGGTATGCTCCTTGCACTTCTTGCACTACTGACCGCCATTCCGGCGTACTGTGAGGGCAAGATCACCGTCGATCCGAACGTTCCCGGCGCTCAGGTCGAGGCCACTGTGCCGGAATCGGACACGCACCTCGACCAAAAGATAACCTACGAAGCGCGGCGCAAGTGCGTCTCACAGATCCTTGATGACCTCACCGAATCCACCGGCATCACATTCCGCGCCGGCTACAACAGCCAAGACTGGCAGGTGCGCGACCGCAAGATGAACATCTTCGCCAAGGACCTGCCGTTACGCGAGCTGATGAACTCGATCGCCCGCGTGATGAAGTTCAAGTGGAGCAGGAGTGAGAAAGACGGCGTCTACTCATATCGCCTCTACATGGATCGCAAGACGCTGCTTGGCGCGGAGGCGCAGAGGGCTCGTAGCGAGGCACGCGCGCTTGAGAGAACGGCCAAGCGCCGCGAGAAACTCATCGAGGACTTCGGAAACGCCGGCTTGCTTACCGAAAAGGATCTGGCCAGGTTGAAAGTGGAGAATCCTTGGTCGTACTTAATGGCCTCCTCGGGGATCGGGGTTTGCATAGGGAGACTTTGCAGGGAGATGCCTGGCATGGTCGATGTTCTCGCGACGGGACAGGAACTGACTCTCAGTGTCTCGCAACTCACTCCGGCAGCCCAAGAGGCTGTGCGTGGTCTGATGCGCGATCTTAATGGGTTCTCGGCACGCTCTGGCGGTTCAGGGGGGATAGATGTGTCCGGAGACATTGGGGAGGCCATTCTCTGGATCAATCAGAATCTGGATCGTGTTCCATCGTTTCCTGTGCTTGGAGTTTTCGGCCTCCGGTATGGGGACTACTGCGATTGCGAGGTGCCGCTATACGACCCTGACAGCAAGCTCGCTCCGCTTCTTGGGAAGCTCTTTGTGGATGCTGAGGAAGGCAAGGGTTCGGTCAATCAGCTTGCCGAGGCTGTCAGACCTCAGCTGAGTGAAGCGGCGGCATCCGACAGAGGCGCATTCGACCCCGGCGAGCCGCTTGTCGAACACCCGAACGACCCCACTCTACTAACGAAGATCAAGCTCCAGCCCAAGAGCAATCTGCTTCAGGACGTGCAATGCGCCTTGGCTGATGCCAGCCAGCTTGGGGTTGTTTCTGACTCCTTCGGCCAAGCCAAGCTCCCTAGAAGCATCGGCGAGGAAGAGGCCGAGATCAGAGCATTACTCGAAGAAGTCGCCGCAGCGTGCTACTACAACTGGGACAGCCACGGGTCCATAATCGAGTTCCGTGACCGCTACTGGTTCAAGAATCGTTCGGCACAGATACCCGAGTCTTGGCTGGAGGCCTGGCGGCGAGCGTTCAAGGAGACCGGAACGCTGGACCTGCCTCAGTTGGCGCAGATTGCAGAACTCAGCCTCGAGCAGGTTAATGTGAACCTCGGGAGCGATGATATCCTCTGTGGCAAGGGCCGGCCATCCTTGATCACGGTTCTTGTACAGCATTGGGACCTTCTGCGCGCGTACGCCGCCCTAACAAACGACGAACGCCAAGCGCTTTTCTCATCTTCCGGGCTGGACCTGTCGGCGGTACCGCCCGACCGTCGTATGCTGGTCGAGAAGCCAATCGCCCGCCATAACCCCGCCTTCCTTGAGAACTACGACGCTCAGATCAGGCTATCGGTGAAGAAGGTGGCCAAGGGCAAGCAATTCGACTACACCTTCACAATCACAACCAGCGGGGAGCTTGAGCCGATAGTCTGGACCTTCACCACTCCCGAGTATGAGCCACCAACGAAAGGAGAACCCAAGGAGAAGCCGAAATCAGCCCCGGAGGATTAGCCTGCTTTGTCGACGAATGCTTGAGTATCCAAGCTACTGAGGGGGTTTGTTGACTGTGGGTGTTCTAGCATTGTTGGGAGTTGCTGCTATGTCGATAGGCGCGTCGCCGAGCGCGCTGCCTGTATATACTTGTCCGAAAGTGGCCGTCGCGCCTGTAATCGATGGCAAGCTCGATGACGCAGCCTGGAAGTGCACGCCTGAGGTCGAGTTCGTGAATACAGTCAACGGCCAGCCGGTCAAGTGGACCACCAAGGCACGGATGTGCTATGACGACGCTAACCTCTACGTGGCATTCGACTGCGTTGACGAGGACATCTGGGGGACCATGTTCAAGCGTGACGAGCCCCTCTACGAAGAAGAGGTCGCCGAGATCTTCCTTTGCCCCGACCGCGACCTCCGACATTACTATGAACTGGAAGTCAGCCCCCACAACGTCATCTGGGACGGATACATCGTCAACAAGACCGGCTCCGGCCCGGGCGAAGGCAGCAAAGTTGACTGGACCTGCGAGGGCATGCGCACCGCTGTCGTCGTCGATGGCACGCTGGATAACCGCAACGACGTTGACCGAGGCTGGACAGTCGAGATGGCGATTCCCTTCGCCTCGATCGGCCGCCAGACCCCCAGGCAGTGCGAGCGCTGGCGAGTGAACCTCTACCGCATCAACCGCACCCCGGCCCCACTCGAGTTCCAAGCCTGGTCGCCAACCCTGCGTGATCCCGCGGCATTCCACGTGCCGGACAGGTTTGGGACAGTGTTCTTCTCGGAGATATAGGCTGTGCGTCGCAGGCATCGAGCGTCTTTGGCGGAGGATTTCGCCAGGTCGCCAGCGTAGTCATGAATAGGGGCACCGCCTCTGCGCACGTGTTGACGCGTCCCTGGGGTCGTCGTCGACTACGCCCAGTCATTCCCCGAAACTATAGGAGAACCTGCTTTGAAGAAGACAACGAGCTTGCTCATTGTTGTGACGCTGCTGTTTGCCTGCGGCTCGGCCATGGCCACGATTCAGTGGGGGAAGGTCTTTAGGGACCTCTACAAGTCGAAGCCGGCGAGCGCCATCGTCAAGGCCAAGTGCGCTGTCTGCCACACAAAACCGGTTGCCACAAAGGACAAGACGCTCAACGCCTATGGCAAGCAACTCGTGAAGAAGAAGATTGATGCCGCATCCCTCAAGGCGATAGAGAAGCTCGACGCCGATAAGGACGGATTCACCAACCTTGCGGAGATCAAGGCCGGCACACTTCCGGGTGATCCCAAGAGCAAACCGGGAAAGAGCAAGTAGCCTTCTGCTAGGCCGCTGTTTTTCTGATCGAGGTCATAACCCCGATGAACGCGTTCACGAGCGAGGGGTCGAACTGCTTGCCGGCGTTCACCTGGAGCTGAAGCAGCGCCTCGTGGACGCTCATACGTCGGCGATAAGGTCTGTCCGAAGTCATCGCGTCGAATGCGTCGGCGACGGCGAGCAGCCTGGCAACCAGGGGTATCTCCTCGCCCTTCAATCGATCCGGGTATCCTGATCCATCCCATCGCTCGTGGTGGTGCAGGACGGCTGGGACCACGTTCTCAAGATGCGGAGCCCTCCTGAGTATGTTGGCTCCCACTGTCGGATGCTCCTTTACCGTCTCGCGCTCTTCATGGGTTAGGTCGCCGGGTTTGTTCAGTACGACGTCCGGCACGCCGATCTTGCCGAGGTCATGGAGCAGTCCCGCCACTCTCAGCGAGCTCATCACATCTTGGCTCAGGCCTATCTGAGTGCCTATCTCCAAAGCGTAGTTTGTCACCCTTTCGGAATGCCCGTGGGTGTACTGATCTTTGGCATCCACGGCAGCCGCCAAAGACCGGATCGCTGCCGCGCTGGGGTCGCGAAGCATCTTGTACAACTGCTGAGGGTCTAGATCAGTCTCGGATGAGTCTGGGGTCTCGTAGACACTAACGGTGTTGGGCGAGTTGTGCTTGGCGCGGCACAGGGCGATGTCCGCGGCCATAACAAGCCCCTCACGCTCCTTGTGGTGTTCCGGGAAGACGGCAATGCCCGTTGTCGTGGTCAAGCAGATAGCCGGCGCATCACTGTCCGTTGCCTGGTCCTCAAAGGCCAGACTCAGCGGCACTGGTCTGAACTGATGAGCCTGAACGAGACTCCGCAGCGACTCAGCCATGTTCTTTGCGCCGTTGAGGTCAGTCTCCGGCAGTATCAGCGCGAACTTGTCTCCGCCGAACCGGCCAATGATATCCGTTTGCCTCACAGACGACTTCAGAAGCTCTGCGAGCTGAGCCAGAATTCCGTCTCCGATCTGATGACCGAGCCTCTCATTCACGCTCTTGAACCTGTCTACATCCACCAGCAGGACTGCCAGTGGGCGGTCGTGGCTCTTGGCGTTCGCGATCTCAGCGGAGAGCCGTTCCTGAAAGTACACATGACTGTAGAGGCCCGTCAATATGTCCCGGCTTGTCGCCTCCAAGAGCCGGTCCCTGCTCTCCCTGAGGCCGGCAACCATTGTGTTGAAGGACTTGGCAAGGTCGCCGATCTCATCCCGTGACCTCACCATAACCTGGAAGTCGAGGTCTCCGTGCCTGACTCGGTCAGCGGCATTTACGAAAACCCGAACGGTGCGTAAGAGAGCGACGGCAATCGGCAGGCTTAGCAGGCTCGAGAGAATGAAGGCGCCAACCGCACTTCTGAAAGCCAGTCGACGGAGCGACGTCTCTCGCGCCTGCAGTTGCTCAAGGGACATATCTACGCCCACGATCGAATTGGTGGAGCCATCGGAGTTCACTATGGGAGCGTATCCTGACAGCCACACGCCCCATCTATCGGTGTTAGGTTTCAGGTCCGCTGTCGGCCCCAGCAGGCCGTTCGACAGCTCCGGCAGCTCGCTGGCGTCAAAGAACTCTCCAACGTGCGCCGGACCTTCCTCCTCCGGCAGAGCATCAACAACAAAGCGGAACACATTTGGGTCGTCGGTCCGCCTCATGGTATACACATTGACGATATCGGGGTTGGCGTCCTGCGCGGCACGCAGCGATTCCAGCAGCCGGCGGTACTCTTCGGACTGCTCGTCTGCTTGCACGCGTATTCTGTCGTGAATAGAGCCGTCCAACTGAGAAGCAATCGCGGATGCTGAGGCTTTAAGAGTCTGCCGTATTTCCTCGCGTAGGGATTCGCTTGCTGAGCGGTACATCGTGACAGCAACCACCAAGCTCACTACTGTGGCGAGCCCGGCACAAGTGGCAAAAACCTTTGTCGGCAGAGCGACCCGCATTGGAACGAAGACATTCCTCGTTTAGGATGGAGACATTAGCGTGTATTGCATCCATGTTATCGGCGTGAGGGCGCGCTTTCACGAGATGTAGAATGGGAGGCGGATGCGCATCCGCCTCCCATTCCCAGTCCCAGTTCGGCATGCAATGCTATCCGAGGATCGCTCTTAGATCCTCCGCCGGGGTCGAGATCGGCTTGATGTCGAACTTCTCCACCAGCGCGTTCAGGATGGCGGGCGAGACAAACGCCGGCAGGGTTGGCCCGAGCCGGATGTCCTTGATCCCAAGCGCCAGGAGCGTCAGCAGGATCGCGACCGCCTTCTGCTCATACCAAGAAAGCACCAGCGACAGAGGCAGCTCGTTCACACCTACTCCGAACGCGTTCGCCAGCGCCACCGCGATCTGAACCGCAGAGTAAGCGTCATTGCACTGGCCGACGTCCAGCAGCCTCGGGATTCCGCCGATGTCGCCGAAGTCGAGCTTGTTGAACCGATACTTCCCGCACGCGAGGGTCAGGATGACGCAGTCCTTGGGAACCTGCTCGGCGAACTCGGTGTAGTAGTTGCGCCCGGGCTTGGCTCCGTCGCAGCCACCGATCAGGAAGAAGTGCTTGATTGCGCCGCTCTTTACCGCGTCGATCACAGGCCCCGCAACGCTCATCACGGCATCATGGCCGAATCCGACTGTGATTGTCTTGTCCGGCCCGTCCTCGGTGAACCCCGGGGCGGCGAGGGCGGCCTCGATGACAGGCGTGAAGTCCTTGACCCCATTTGGTCCGGTCGGTATGTGAACGACGTCCGGCATAGCCACCAGCCCCGTCGTGAAGATGCGGCCCTTGTAACTCTCGCGCGGCCGCTGAATGCAGTTTGTGGTCATCAGGATCGCGCCCGGGAATGCGTCGAACTCTTTCACCTGATCCTGCCAAGCACCGCCGTAGTTGCCGACCAAATGCTTGTAGGCCTTCAGCTTCGGATAGCCGTGGGCCGGCAGCATCTCGGAGTGAGTGTAGACATTGATCCCCTTGCCCTCGGTCTGCTTGAGAAGCATCTCCAGGTCGCGCAGGTCGTGGCCGGATATGACGACAGCCTTGCCCTTGACCGGCTCAACGCGGACTTGGGTTGGGACTGGATTTCCGTATGCTCCGGTGTTGCCCGCGTCCAGCAGCCCCATCGCCTTCAGGTTCAGCTCGCCGGTCTTCATGGACATTCCAAGAAGCTCGTCGGCTGTGGGGCTAGGTTTCGTGAGCAGGTCGAGGGCCTCGTGGAAGATTGCATAGACCTCAGGGTCCTCCTGCCCGAGCACGTGGGCGTGATCAGCATAGGCGGCGGCTCCCTTGAGCCCGTAGGTGATGATCTCCTGCAGGCTGGTGATGTCATCCCCGAGCCGCTCCTTGCGGGTGAGGATGTTGATCTCAGCACCCTGCGCGACCAGGTCATCGACCGTCCGCGCCGGGACGAATGTCGCCGGGCCATCCAGCACTTCGGTGCCGCCTGCCCCGATGTAGAGAGCCTTCGCCTTGTCGCGCATCTTCTCGGCCTGCCAGATGTACTCGGCCACGCGCTGCGGGTCGAAGTCGACGTTGGTTACCGTAGTAAAGAGTGCTTCGCAAGTGAATACGTCGATCTCATTGTCCGACTTGCCGAGCTGGCGTGCGCGATGAGCGTACATCGAGATGCCCTTGGTGGCATAGACCAGCAGGTCCTGAAGCGCGGCGGTTGTTGGGTCCTTGCCGCAGACCCCGAACTTGGTGCAGCCCGTGCCCTGGGCGGTTTGCTCGCATTGAAAGCAGAACATGTTCATGTGTTGGTGACCTCCTTTGGTTCCTGACATTAGCATAATACCGGTTCTGAGCGGGTCTATCTTTGACCCAGGTCAAGTTCGGCTGTATTTCTCGTGATTGCAGTAAAACTTAGGCGTCTGAAGAAACGGATGAGATTGATTCCAGCTCGTCTATACCTCGAATCGCTTCCCCTCAAACCCGACGACGAGAGTGTTCAGTGTTGCGGGAATGTCATTTCGAACGCAGTGAGAAATCTGCTTTTCACGCGCGGCGCCCAAGATGAAGGCTTGGCAAGAGCAGATTTCTCGCCCTGCTCGAAATGACATGTGCAGAGGACTGAACGCAAACGTGACAACGACCTCCGATTCGCGGCGTATCTGATTGATCTGCCTACTGTTGGGGTAATTTACCAGCGAACGTCACACTGTCAGGAGGGCCAAGATGGGCGTGTGCAGTTTCATCTCTTCACCGGAAGGCGCTAAGCTCTGCCTTGGCGATATCGGGTTCCCCGCAAGCAAGGAGGAAGTGCTGGAGCATATAGACACCTCGGGCGGACCCGAGGCGGTGACCGTAGCTGCCAACAGGCTTCCAGACAAGGTCTACGCAAGCCTGGAGGAACTGATGCAGGAGTTCGCCGCAATCGACGCTGCTTCGCAAACCTGATGCCGGCCATCTACACTGTCGGGCACTCCACGAGGACAATCGACGAGTTCATTGAGCTTCTGAAGCACTACGGCATTCAGCAACTCGTGGACATTCGCACGGTGCCGCGGTCGCGGAAGAACCCTCAGTTCAACCGCGACGAACTGGAGCGTGTAATACCTGAGGCCGGGATCAACTACGAGCACGTGAAAGACCTTGGCGGGCTCCGAAAGCCCCTGAAAGAATCGCCGAACGCCGGGTGGCGCAACGACAGCTTCCGAGGCTTCGCGGACTACATGCAAACGCCGGACTTCGAGAGAGGGCTGGAGCACCTGATCGAGATCGCAGCGAGCCGCGTCACAGCCATCATGTGTGCGGAGGCCGTCCCGTGGCGGTGCCATCGCTCGCTGGTGGCCGACGCGCTGAGTGTGAGGGGTACCGATGTCATCGAGATCTTCGATGAGCGCAAGTCCCAGCCTCACAAGCTGACGGCATTTGCGCACGTAGAGGGGAAGACTGTCACGTACCCGCCGGCCGAAGAATCATCGCCTGCGGGTTTATGATCACCTCATTGCTCCCGGGCGAGGCCATGACCTCTGTTGCCTCGTGTATACGCGACAGGGAAAATGGTGGGAGATGACGCTCTCGGTATCAGCTGACTAGTCGCTAGTTCGCACCGTGATCTCGGCATAGGCCAGCGTGGGCGCATCAAGGCGCGCCTGCCTGGAACGCCGAGCTTCAGGATCAGGTGCCTTAGGCAGAAGTCAACCGTTCTTCCGCTTCAGTGAGGCCAGAGCACTGGCTGCAGCATCACGGATTGCCGGACTCGCAGAGTTGACCGCTTCCTCGAGCGCCCCAGCAGCGACATCACCATGCTTCCAGGCTACGTAGCCCAGCAGCTCAGCTGCCTCTGCCCCCACGTCTTCGTACTTCAGCATTCCCGCAAGCGCCTGAGTCGCCCGTTCGTCCTCAATCTGCGCCAGCGTATGGGCTATGTTCCGCCTTTCGGTCGTCGTGGTGGCGGCGTCGCCCGCCAAGGCCACGAGTTGCTCGACGAATATTACGTCCCAGCAGGCGACTTCCGCGTTTAGGCGCACATCAACACTCGCGTCAGATAGGGCTTCACCAATTACTTGCGCAGCCCTCTCGGTCTTAAGGCCGAGCGCGGCAAACACGGCCATCTGGCGCACCCGCGCGCTACGATGTCTGTGGAGCGTCATGAGACTCTCGCTCATAGATGTATCACCGAGTCGCCGTGCAACAGACGCCGCTTGCGATCGTACTACCCAGCTCTCGTCATTGTCCAAGCCGTGGAGCAAGGGGAGAACGGTCCGGTCGCCAATCTCAGCCATGGCGCTAACTGCGGCATAGCGCAGCCTCGTTTCTCGACTGTGGAGTTCAGCAGTGATGAGATCAAGAGATTGTGCGTCTTTCAGCCAACCGAGCGACCATATAGCCTTACAGCGGACCTCGACCGCATTATCCTTTAGAGCCCGCCTCAGCGCCGAGAGGGTTGACCGGTTCGGTCCGAACTTCCCCAGAGTCTCAGCAGCAGCGGCCCGGACTACTGGCGACGGATCACGAAGACTGTCTACGGCGAGCCTGCGTGCGTGCGCATTGCGCAGGCACCCCCACTTGACTGCATCGTGGAGCTGCTTGACGTAAGCCGCGCGCACGTGCTCGTCAGAGTGTTGCAGGACAGCCAAGCGGGCTTCATCAGACCTGCTTTGGGCTCTGACCGCGAGCCAGTGTGCGGCACGTTGCCTGACTTCGGTGTCCTCGTCTTGCAGTGCCCCCAGCAGTAGATCAAGGTTCAGGTCCTCGTATCGCATCTCGAAGGCATCAATGGCCCGTGCGCGGACCAAGGCTTCCGCGTCCACCAGTGCAGTGCGCAGGGCTTCCATATCGGCATGCCCGTCTTCATCTTCGGGTGCGATGTAGTTGAGTGAGGTGATGGCGGCTATCCTCACGTTGGGGTCGGTATCGTGAAGAAGCTCTCGCACCGGCTCGTACCCTTCGTCTGCGTACTGCTTACCGACCAGTTCGGCGATGCGAGCTCGCACGGTGGGGGACGGGTCATGGAGAGCGGGCATCAGAATGTCCAGCACCCCCTGCAGTTCCATCCAGTGTAGACCGCGCGCGGCTCCCGCTCTGACCTGAGGGTCGGAGTCGCTGCGCATAAGGTCGGTCAGCCACTTCTGCCCAAACTCTGGCAACTGCTGGACGCGGTCCCACGCGAGGCAACTGAGATCGTCGTCTTCTTGGTTGAGATCGCGCACCGTACTGCGCGGATTCTGATCCGACATTGGTCGATCCTCCATTGCTGTGTGGCTTGGCCTACCTCGGAAACTTGACCGTCGACTTCGTGTAGTTGCCCTCCGAAGCCATCACAAAATCCCCCAGCAGGTTGTCACGAACCAGGCTCTCGACGATACGCAGGCCGAGGTTGCGGTTCTGGCGGATGTCGAAGTCGGCGGGAAGCGGCTGGCCATCATTGGTGACGTCAAGGGTCACGTTGTCTTCGTCGCGGGCGGTATGGATGATAATCTCGCGGCCCGTCATGCCCTTGAGTCCGTGCTCGACCGCGTTCTGTATGAGTTCATTGAGGATCAGCGCCACATAAGTCGCCTGGCCGCTGGGGAGCAGGAAGTCATCGCCCTGCACTGAGAGCGTGGCCTTGTTCTCGTCCGGCAGCAGGCCGCGGGCAGTCGCGTGCAAGATAGTCTCCGCCAGGCGCTTGATCGAGACGTCGTCCAGGTTCTCACTGGAGAGCAGTTCGTGCACGGACGCGATGGCCTGGATGCGGTTGATGCTCTGGGTGAGAGCTTCTTTGGGTGACTCGAACTTCCCCACACGCAGCTGCAGGCGCAGGAGGCTCGCGATCGTCTGCAGGCTGTTCTTGACGCGGTGGTGCATCTCCTGCAAGACCGCTGTTTGGACCACCAGCTTCGCGTTCTGGATCGAGATCGCGGCCTGGTTGGCAAGCGCGGTGCAGAGGCTGATCTCTTCCTCGCTGAACTCGTGCGGCCGCGCAGTGTAGCAGTTCAGGACCCCGATCGTCTCCTTCTTGACTATCAGTGGCAGCGAGATCAACGAGCAGAGCCCCTCCTTGCGGGCGATGTCCGGGTACTGGTAGCCTGGCGTCTTGCGCACGTCGAGGATCGTGATCGGCCTGCCCTCTGTGATCGCCCGCCCCGCCACGCTCTCGGAAAGCTTGACGTTCGGCTTGCGAGTGTAGGCGCGGCTCTTGGACTGCGTGGCCTTGATCACCAGCTCCTCACGGCTCTCGTCGAGGAGCATGATCGAGCAGATCTTGAAGTTCATGGTCTCCGCGGTCATGGCGACGATGAGCTGCAGAATTTCCTCGAGGTAGAGGTCACTTGTGATCGTGCGGCTGATTTCGGAGAGGGTGGAGAGCCTCGACGCCCTCTGCTCGACCGTGCGGAACAGGTTATAGTTCTCCACCGCGCCGCCGACCTGCCTTGCGATGGAGTCCAGCAGGCTCACCTGAATCTTGGTGTAATCGTGAGGCGGGTTCGTGCGGACGTTGATGACACCCACAAGCCCGCTCGGCCCACGCAGCGGGACAGAGAGCATCGACTGGTAGCTGTCCTGCGAGAGTGTGGGGACTGGCTTGAAGCGCTCGTCCCGCCAAGCCTCGCGTGGCAAGATCACATGCGTGCCCTGCTGTGCGACCCAGCCGGTGATCCCCTCGCCTACTCGCAGTCTGATCTTGCCTACCGCGTCCTTGGTCTCGCCGCTTACTCCCCGCAGGACCAGCTCTGTGCCGCTCTCATCCAGCAGGTATATCAGGCACAAGTCTGTTCCAGTCACCTTGGTGACTATCTCCGCGACCTTGCGAAGCATGCCATCGATGTTGAGCATCGAGCCGATCGTCTGGCCGACCTCGCGCAGTGCATCGCTCTCGAGGTTCTTCTCCGCCACGCGCTTCTCGAGGTCGGCAACACGCACGCGCAGCGCCTCGAGCTCCTGCTCGGGCGGAAGCTCTCTCAGCGCGGCGGCTGTCGCCTCTTGCTCTTCGGTACTACCTGCTCTCCAGGGCATAGGTGGTTGTATATCGAGTATTTGCTAGCTTCGCACACCGCATCTTCGGCCCTGCTTGAATCGCAGAACTCAATACTCAATAATCAATATCAAGTAGATTCCTAGATCTCGTGCGCGATGATGATCGCGTCTGCTATCTCTTTCATCGACCGGCGCTGGTTCATGCTCTGCTGCTGGATGCGGCGGAACGCGTCGGACTCCGACATCTGGTACTTGTCCATCAAGATGCCCTTCGCCCGGTCCACTATTTTGCGGGTTTCGAGCTTGAGTTCGAGGTCTCCCACGGTCGATTCCAGGTCGTGCGTCTCGAGGTAACGAGAAAGAGCAATCTCGATCGCGGGCAGCAGATCCGACTCCTGGAATGGCTTCACCAGATAACCATAAACGCCTGCGTCTTTGGCGCGCGCGATCAGATCCTTATCAGAATACGCCGTCAGTAGGACCACCGGCGCGATCTTCTCTTCTGAGATGATCTTGGCGGCATCGAGGCCATCCATTACCGGCATCTTGATGTCGAGTATGACCACGTCCGGCTTCAGCGACCGCGTCATCTCCAGCGCCTTCTGTCCGTCGGCGGCCTCACCGACTACCACATGCCCCATCTCCTCAAGCAGCGACTTAAGGTCCATGCGTATGATTGACTCATCATCGGCGATGACAACTCTTATCTGGCTCATATCATCCTCTCCGAGAGCAAACAGTGAACGACAAACAGCAGGCAGCGGGGCGTACGTCGTCCCTCAACTGTTTACTGTTTGCTATCTACTGCTTACTACTATCTACATCCCCCAATTCTACCGTGTGCTATAATCGTTGTCAAAGACACAGGAGTTCCCGATTGGAGAGAAAGACGCCCGGTTTGTGGTTGGCGGTTGCTGTCGCCGGATACTGTGCACTCTGGCTGCTGGTGCCGAAGGCGACATTCCTGCCGGCTATCGTGAACCTTATGAGGAAGTTACAGCCGGACGCACATCCCGCTGCTGCCTTACTCATGCACTTGAGCAGTCTGATGCTGATCGCTGCCCCAACCGTTGTGTTCATGGCTGTGCAAGTCGGGATCGTCTACTGCTTCGCCCGGGTGCGTATGAACTGGTGGCAGGCGGTGCTTGCGCTTGTGACGTCGCTTGCCGGCCTGACGCTGATCGTGGCACTGATGGTGTGGCAATCAGGGATAGTGGCCAAGCTGCATCGAAGCCTGACGCTGCGAGAGATCTTCTACTTCATGGGCGTCTACTCGCACTGGTTGAAGATGCCCATGTTCCTGATGATCATGTTGGCTGCGGCGAGCGTGGGCTACCTGGTCTCTCTGCGAGTGAAGGACAAGAACCTGATCCTGCCGGTGGTCATGTTCGCAGCCTACATAGACGCTTGGACCGTGACGCGGGGACCTGTGTCGGCTGTCCTGCAGAACGCTCCCGAGGTCGTGAACGCCGTTGCAGCGCCGATCCCCGCCGCTGGCACGGGAGCCTTCGTGCCTGTGTCGATGGTGGGCCCAGGCGACTTCCTGTTCATGGGGCTGGTGTTCGCCGCGGTGCACAGGCTCGAGATGAACGGATCACGGAACTACTGGTTCGTCACGATCGCTATGGCGCTCGGAATGCTCGCGGTCGTGCGCGGGTGGTTCGGCCTGGATTTCCTACCGGCGCTGATCGTGCTGGGAATTGGAGTCGCGGCGGCCAACTGGCGCGAGTTCAAGCTAACGCGGCAGGAAGCGATCTCCATGGCGATAGTCGGCGCGGTGCTGGCCGCGTCGCTTCCGCTGGTCTGGTCACTGATCGGATCAAAAGAGACGGCTGAGCCCAAGAAGCCGCAGGTCAAGAACACCAAGGCAGCGAAGCATCGCCCCGTTCCACAAGCCCCGTCAAAGGCTGACCGATAAAGAGATCTCCCACTCTCGCGAATCCTAACACCTAGGCCGCCCCTACGGCAATACGACTCATACCTTCCATCAGGGGCCCAGCATGTGGCAAACGGCTTCAGGCCTGTTGCTGCCTGAAGCCGTCTGCCGGGAGAGGAGAGGAGTTGGTCGGTTCGGCCTACGGGGTGTGTCTCCTTCGCCTCGACACGCCATAGGAACCGGCCAGCAATCCAACCGCACATATAATGCAGGCAAGCGAGCTTGGCTCGGGGGCCATCGGGCTCTCGAAGCGCACCGGGCCCGCGAACTTGGTCAGCAGACCCTGAGTGTCCAAAGTGTAGATACTGCCGTCGGCCGCGACCGCCGGCGAGGTATAGATGCAGGCTCCCGCTGAGCGTTCCCACAGAAGAGTCCCATCGGTAGCCTTGACTGAGTGAAGCTTCCCGTTCGCAAGCCCGAAGATTACTTGTCCGTCACAGTCGACGACCGGCGAGGAGAAGACCACGTCCCTGATCGCCCGCGTCCACTTCAGACTGCCATCCGGGTTGAGCGCATAGAACAGGTTATCGGCACCCGCATAGTAGATCGATCCGTCCGGGCCGATGGCAGCGGCCGTACTGACCTTGGCATAGCAGGTGTGTGACCACTTCTGGGTACCGTTAGGGTTGATCGCGTGCATGCGATTGTCAGTTCCGCCAGCGTATATCACCCCCGCGGCGTCGACCGCGCAGATGTTTGAGATGGCGAGGGCCCCCGTCCTCCACTTGAGGGTTCCATCCGCGCGGATCGCGTAGAGCCGGCCGTCGTTCGAAGCGGCATAAAGAGTGGACCCGTCGGTGGACATCGCTACCCCAGCCTTAACAGCTCCCCCGGTCTGGTAGCTCCACTTGAGGCTGCCGTCAGGGTTAAGAGCATAGATACGCGAGTCGTCTGCCCCAAAGTAGATGCAGCCGTCGCTCCCGGCAAGAATCGCGCCGGAGACGCCCTGGGCTCCGATCCCGAATGTCCACGCCGAAGTGCCGTCGGCCCGCAGCGCCTGAACAACGCCCGAGGCAGTCCCCGCGTAGATAGTGCCATCAGCCGCGATGGCGGGTGTGCCCACTACAAGCCCTCCCGCCGCATACCGCCAGGCAAGCGTTCCAGAGGATGTGATGGCGTAGACGTTCTTGTCCAGGCCTCCATAGTATATGGTGCCATCGGCTCCTATCACGGGCGATGAACTGCAACTTACATTTGTGCTCCACGTCCAGGCAGCGGTCGGATTGTAGGTAGCGCAGTGATCCACCCAGCCGGTGCGTTGAGCATCACCCCTGAACTGGCCCCATTGAGGTGCAGCGCGGGTCTGTGCCGCGACGGCCAGGCAAAGCGCGGCAATGGCGGCTGTCCTTGCCAACAGAGTGTTCTTCATGGTTGATCCCTACCCCTGAGTCAATATGACCAACCACACAGGTGCAATATTCGTGCCAATTGTAGACGTTGCTGTGTCTAGACGTGGCAGGGTTGTGTATAGATCAGCTGCTTATGGTTGAGCTCTGCTGATTTCCTAAGCTCTGCCGTGAACTATGGTTGAGGCTGTGACGAATCGGCACAACATTATGAATGTGAGGTTTGAAACGTTGTGCCCGCTGGGTATTTTGCCTGGGCTGGTGATTGTAGCGGATAAGCATTTCCGCTCAGATCCTGTACCGGAATGCGCATTGTCCAGTGCTGTCCAGCAAGGTCCAGAGGGGACCGCAGACAGCCGGCCCGGGCAGAGGCCGCTCGGAATGGTGAGGCAGCACATGGACGGGCAAACGGCGAGCTTGATAGCCCGCCGGATGCAGCCAAACTGTCACAGACGAGCAAAGTGGCTGAGAAGCTCGAGACTTCTCAGCCGTGGCCTCCAAGAACGGTCATGGGTAGGGATCGCTTTGTCGGCCGAGTGTATTGTAGCCGCCCATCGCGGCCAAAGTCAAGGCCGAGAAGCCGTCACCACCCACAGAGCGGGCAAGCGCACATGCTGCCCGAATGATGATCAGGAGATCAGAAGGAGGTGGTGGCTATCGCCCTCGATAGCTGAACGGCTATCCCCGCAATCGTCCGCGGAAGGGCAAGCAAGATCGGCGTCCCGTAATCCCGGGCGAAACCCAACCTAAAGTAAGCGTATGTCTGCTGCGCCGCAGCGCTTGCTCGGAGACAAGAAGAGGGCGCAGCGCGGAACAACTCTGTTTACCTCAGAAGGAGGCTATGACGATGAAACGGATCGTAGTTCTGGTCTTGGCGTTGACGATTGCTCTGGCCGCGCCCACACTGGCCGCGAGAGTCACGAGCACAATGATCACACACCTCAATCAGGTCTATCAGGCCTGTGCGGCAGTCTCCCCGGATTGCTTCTGCTATGCAGGCTATCTGGAATCGGTCCAAAGCCCCATCACTGCGGCGCCGGGCGTCCTTTGCATAGATCCGGGTCCGAACTGGTCGAACTTCATCGGTGCCTATCAGGCGACCGACCCGAACCCGCTTCCTCCCGGCACGATCATTCAGATCAAGAACATCACGCTGCAGAAGCAGTGCCCGACGTTCATTCAGTGCTCTGACATCTTCCCTGGCGTGACCGTCAGCCAGCAGGGAACCCCCAACATCAGGCTCTGGTGGCCTCTGATGTATGAGACTCCCTCCTGCACCTTCACGCTGACCATTCTCTACGGCACCTCCCTGCTGTGGGACGATGACGGCCCTGGGCCCAACCCGCCCGCGTACGTTCACGTCGAGCAGTGGGTGTGGCACGTAGACAGTGATCTGAACCACCTGCTCCTCTTGCTCGAGCTCTTCCATGAGCTGCCGTTCGGTCTTGACGAAGTGCCGCTGATCTCTGATGAGCCGCTCTTCTTCGCCCTGCGCGACAAGATCCTCACCGCGATCGCGCAGTATGCCGCCGGTGACACATTCGGCGCCGGCATGACGCTGACCGATTTCGAGCTTGAGGTCATGGATGCTTGCATCTCGACTTCGCCGCCGTTCCCGAACCCCACTGGTCCTGGAACTGGTATCGCCAACACCACGATCGAGAACCCTGCTTGCTGCAAGCTGTTGGTTGACGTCGAGTACATCGGCCAGACCACCGGCATCTGGGCAACAAGGAAGTAATCGGTCGGGATGTATGGATCACCGGTCCTCTCGGGGATCGGCCGGAGAAACAAGCACGGGGAGCCGCCCCAGCGGCGGCTCCCGATACCAAAACCAATACCAGATTACAATCTCTGCATCGAAACATATCCAAGCTGACACACCAGGGCAACTAGAAGAACACCCGGCCTCGAACCAGGCCGTAGGCTGAGATGAGGATCGCAATGAGAAGAAACCCGATCTCACTACTGATATGCGCCGTCCTGCTAGCTGGCGCGGCCTCCCAAGCAGCAACTACAAAGCCGCGCACGCTTGTCTATGAAGTCAAGATGAAGTCGCTTAGTCTGGGCGACATGGGCACGAGGAAGATGTATGTCAAGGGCGACAACATGCGATGGGAGGGCAAGGTGGACAAGTTCCCAATGCTGGTCATAAAGAACAGCAAAGGGGCCTTCCTGATCCTCCCGTGGCAGAAAATCGCCGCAAAGTACCCAAAGGACAGCGACCGGAACAAGCCGGCAAGTTACCTGCCGGGGCCGGTCGGCTCGACCAAGACATTCCTCGCGCAGATGAAGGCCAAGAAGAGCGGTCAGGAAAAAGTCGAGAAGCAGTTGTGCAGCGTCTATTCCTACCACTCGAAAGCGGCTGATCGGGACTGCAAGCTGTGGATCAGTGCGAAGACCGGGAAGCCGGTTAAGCTGCTCCTCGCCGGCGAGAAGAAGAAGAAAGACACGATCGTCGTCACCTACACGAAGTTCGTGGAGGGGGCAAACGTGCCGGATTCACTCTTCGAGCTGCCAAAAGACCATGCAATCCGCGAGATGCCTAAGCGAAAGCTCGCTTCCGCGGATAAGGACAATAACGAGTCGCGGGATCCGATCTAGGCGTCGGAACACCGCATGCGTATGCAGTCGGCTTGTCGTCAGCCAGGGAGGGCAGCGATCTCTATCGGGCGACAGGCCGGCTGCAAAACAGGTTCTGGGTGTGTTGTAGCGGGCGTCTCCGACGCCCCCCGGAAGGCGCCAGAGACGCCTGCTACAACTACGGATCGCGCGAATACCAGACCAGACACCTGCATCAGCAAAGGGGCAATAGACATGATCAGACACATACTCGCCGCACTGGCAGCCGCCACGTTTCTGGCTCCCTCTTCACCTGTCGTCAAGCCTGCTGCCAAAGCCAAGTCGCTGGTTATCCTGTATACATCATCCGCAGGCGGACAGATAAGATCGTGCAACTGCACTAAGTTCAGGTACGGTGGCTACGGCCGGCAGATGACGCTCGTCAAGTCGATCAGGAAAGAGTGCCCCGACACGCTTATGATCGAGGGGGGGGACATCACCGAGTGGACGGGCTTCCTCTCGGGCTACAAGTCCGAAGTCGCCAGCCGGGCCATGAAGCTGATTGGATACCAGGCATTCGTCCTGGGCGAAAATGAGATCGGCAAGCCCGACGCGCGGCCCTTGGATAAGCTCGATCCTAAGTCGCTGCCTGTGGTGGCCGCGAACTACGTTGACCCGGATAGTGGCAAACCTCTCTTCAAGCAGTGGCTGCCTCTGAAGACCACAAGCGGCCTGAGAGTTGGCCTGATCGGGCTGGTGAGCCCGGCCGCCGGCAAGAACTTCCAGGACAAGGACTTTCGCGAATGGGTGACCGACCCGAATGCTGCCCTCAAGAAGCTGCTGCCGGGCGTCAGGGCAAGGTCTGACCTTGTGATCGTCGTATACCACGGCTCGGTCGCGGAGGCCGAAGAGACCGCGGCTGTCAAGGGAGTGGACTTGGTGCTTGCGACCCACAGGACGGACCGCAAAGTCGTGATGCCGGAGAAGGACGCGAACGAGATCGATGCGCCTGTCCACACGAAGAACGGCGTCATCGTCATCGCTTCGGGGACACACGAAACCTGGAGCGTCGGGCGCGTGGACTGCAAGCTTGCAGGCTCGACGAAGATCTCATCGGCCAAGCACAAGCTCTTGTACCTCGACCGAGCATACGCCGAGGATCCTGAGATGGTGGGCGTCTTCCAGGAGTATAACACCAAAGTGAAAGACGCCGTGCTGAATCAGGCAAGCGAGTTCAAGCAATCGGCCGAGGCCAGGATGGCTTCGCGGGGCCTGAACCTGGTGGAGATGCGCAAGCGACTGCGGGCCAGCAAGTTTGCGACCGACGCCAAGTGCGCCACGTGCCACGTCAAGATCCATGAGGACTGGAAGAAGACACGCCACGCGGAGGCGATGCAGACGCTGGTCAAGACCAACCAGGAGTATGACCCGGAGTGCGTCACCTGCCACGCGACCGGCGTCCTGGCGCGGAACGGCTACTCGAACCTCCGTGACACACCTGAGCTGTCCAACGTCCAGTGCGAGGCCTGCCACGGCTCCGGTCTCACCCACATCGACTTCCCCACACTGCCCTACGGCAAGGTCGAGGAGCACACTTGCCGGTCCTGCCACACGGACGAACGCTCGCCGGAGTTCGACTACGCGGCGGAGTGGGAGAAGGTGAAGCACTAGGCATGAGATCACCTGTCACGGCGACTGCCGCAGGGCAAACCGGACGTGGGCGGACTCCTCTGTCCCCGGCGTGTAGGCTTTTGGCTGGGACATATAGCCTTCGGCTGAGGCGATAAGCACGTAGGGTCTTTCGACATCGACAGCGATCCGGAACCGCCCAAGCGCGTCGGTTGTGGCAGATGCGCCTCCAGCGGCTGAGTCTACCACAACCTGTGCACTGCTGATCGGGCTGTCTGTCACCACGTCAACCACGCTGCCGGAAATCGCCACGCCGGGCTGGTCGGGGACCGGCTCCTGCTCAGCCTGTGCGGTTGACGCGGGGGCAGTCGGCGGTGATTTCGTGAAACGCAGCGGCGCGGCGCATGCAGAGCAGTATTGCCACTCAGCTTTGATCGGCGCCTGGCAGCGGGGGCAGACGGTCTGGGCTTGGGAGCCGCAGAATGGGCAGTACTTGAGGTTGGCCGGGACTGCCGCCGCGCAGCGAGGGCATGTGCGAGGATCGGGGCCGCGGATGACGAGATAGGTCACCAGCCCCACCAGGTTCGTAACAAGCGTGAGAATCGCCCACGTCACGCCATCCATGCGCCTCCAGGCCGAATCCAGGTACACCCACCAGGCCACCAGCACCCAGTAAGCGGCGACGGATAACACGAAGACCAGCCCCCAAATCGCGGCCAGCGGATTCCTGAGGAACGTCGGCGCCAGAATCGCCCCCAGTATGACAACGGCCCCGAATGCGAATGCGAGATGCTTGGCTGTATCCTTTGTTCGATCAGCCGGGCCGCGCACGAGCGAGTTCGCAAGACTCGAATAGACCTCCGCCAAGGACGATCTGACGCTCGCCAGCATTGGAGCATTCCCGCACGCGGGACAGGCGGATGTGACGCCCGGGGTCATCGAGCCACACCGCAAACAGACCGACGGCACGTGCTGACGCGTAAGATAGTAGAGCGCGAAGCCGGCCGGTCCCGTCAGCAGCGCGAAGACCGTCCAGAACGAGTACCCCCCGCGCCGGCTGCGTTCGTCGAGAGCGACCCAGACGGTGATCGCCAGCCATCCCACGACAAAGCAGAAGGTGGAGAAGTCCTCTCCTGATCTGGCAGCCTGCGCTGTCACGAAGCCCACTATCCAGGCAACCCACGCAATGGTCCCGATCAGCTCTTTACGGCGAAGAAGACTGAGTTCATTCGGCTGCATTTGCTGTCTCCTCCGTGACGGTCTGGGCCGACGGCTCCAGCGCGAAGTCAAGCGTCACATGCTGGCCAGCGCCGACCTCCGCAAGCCGCGTCTGAGGCAAGTGTCCTTCCGCCTCCGCGCAGATAGCGTAAGGCCCTGGCGGCATGTCATCCAGGGTGAATCCGCCGTCGGCCGCGGCCAGAGCTGAGCGGTCAAGGCGGGCAGAATCCACATAGACCCGCGCGTACTCGATAGGACTCAGGGTCGTCCTGTCGAGGATACGGCCGCTGATCGCGCCGGGCAGCGACGTCATCGTCAGCCGCACCGAGACGATCTCATCCGCATTGACGTCCGCCTCGGTAGTAGCGGGGTCGTACCCCTGCCTGGTAGAAGTTATGAAGTAGTGGCCTTCCGGCAGCCTGCGCGCCACAAACGAGCCATTGGAGTCGGTGAGGCCGTCGAGACGTGATGGGCCATCGATAGTCACAGCCGCTCCTGGCACAGGCGCGCCGTCGGCTTGCGAGACTGAGACCGAGAGCGTCGCCCCCTCAGGCTCAGCCTGGCTCGGCACAACGGCTGTGGTGATGGGAGTCACCTTGACCGGCTCAGGCTTCGGTGGACGCTCGGCCATCTCGCCTGGGACAGCACCGCAATGAGGACATAGCTGCCAGCCCGGCTTGACAGCCGCGCGGCAGACGGGGCACCGCGAAAGCAGCGAGACTCCGCAGGCCGGACAGCGTTTGTAGCTGGAGTAAATCTCCTCGCCGCAGTTCGGGCAGGGCTTCGGCGGGCGCGGGCGGGCGATAAAGTAGGCCGCGAGCCCGATGGGTCCGGTGAGGAGCAGCAGTGCCACCCAGGCGAATCCGCGCATCCCGCGCCACTCGGCATCCATCGCCATCCACGTGGGCAGAAGGATCAGGAACCCGAGGAAAGAGATCGCGGTCGCCAGCGCGGCACTGAATGGCGAAAGCCAGCCCCGCACTACGGCCTGCGGGGGGACGACCACTAACCTTGGGCGTGGCTCAGCGTACATCCCAACCGCCACGCTGCCAGCGAGTGCGCCCCCTTCGTGGTAGAGCGGGTATACCCTGATCACAGCCTTTTCGCTCACCACATTGTCAGCCGCTCCGTGCCAGCCGGCTGGCGTATGCAGGACCACTCGACCCATCTCTGTCGTGAGACGCACCGGGTAACTCGCTACTACTGCACCCCTATCGTTAGCTACCGCGGCCCACGCTACCCTGCTACCTAAGCGGGTTCCCTCATACAGATGGATCCTGGGAGTATCCCAGGTCTCGATGATCTGCGGCAGGGCAGCCCAGCCCGTCTCTGTGCGCCTGCTGTGTTGATCGTTGGTCACATACGCTCGCAGCAAAGGCACGTCCTGCTTCCCGATACCTGCAGCACCCACCTGCTCGCCAAGCGATTCCTCAGGCTGACCTCCGTCCTGGTAGTAGCGGAGCTCTGCCCCCCTGAAGAACGGCGCCATCACGATGTAGCTGTAGTAGGCGGCGAAGTAAATGGTCAATATCAGCGAGGCGTAGCACAGCCAACCGAATACCTTTCTCATGTTCTCATCTCCTGAAAGTCATTCCGTTGAGCGGCCTGCGCTTGGCCATGGCCGCGATCGGGAGGAACGACGTGATGAATATGATGGCGATAATGGCCGCCGCTATCGGCGCGGGACCTATGGAACGGGCGATGTCGGTGAGACTGACGCAGCCGAAGACCTGCAGGGCAAGCGTGCCCACTATCAACACGAATGTGAGGACCGACGCCCAGATCATTGCGGGCAGCCCCTCGGGGATCGCCTGGCGTGTTTCGGCCGGACAGGCGTCGGCAAGCGCGCGGGCGAGGGATTCAGACTCCGCAAGCGTCGGCTGGACGCCGGCCTCGCGCTCGATCGCTTGTGCCAGTGTGCAGTAGCTCTCATGGGCCTGGCGGCAGGCGGGGCAGGTCGCGATATGTGCGGCGCATTGCTCGGCGGCATCCGAGTCCACCTCACCGAGAGCATAGTCCAGCATCAGTTGTTCGCAGTCCTGGCAGTTCATAGCATGTCCTCGGCCCCCAACGACTTCCTGAGAGACTTCAGGGCATAGTGGACCCACGACTTGACAGTGCCGCTCGGAGCCCGCATAACCTCCCCGATCTCGTCATATGTAAGCCCGGCGCGGAACTTGAGAATCAAAGCACTGCGATGCTCGTACGAAAGCCCATCAACCGCGCGCCACAGCTCTCTCGACTCAGCGCTCTTGAGCACCGCATCCTCAGGCGACAAGTCTTGCGAAACCCATTCCGGCTCTTCGGCAGCCTCGTCTGTGATCTCGGAGAGCAGCGATTCGCCCCGGCGCTTGCGTTTGCGCAACTCCTCGCGAACCAGATTGAGCGCGATGGTATAGAGCCACGTCCGGAAGCTGGACCGTCCGGCAAACGCTGCAGCGGATCGGAACGCACGCACTAGCGCTGACTGGGCGATGTCGGCGGAGGTCTCACGGTCTCCGAGCTGCCTCAGGCAGAACTCGAGAAGCTTGCCGTGGTACCTGCCGACGAGCACGTCCATCCCACGCCCGTTGCCTGAGGCACATTGGGCGATCAGTTCCTCGTCGGACTGTCCAGTCAAACGCCGGCCGCTCCTCCTCCCGCTTCCCTTATCTGTTAGACCGTGTGAATGGGGATATCGTTGAGCAGATTCTAGCTCAACTGCAGCTTGTGTGGCAAACCTGAAAGGGGATGCGTGGTCTCGGCTGTGTCTCAGGCGATCAGCTAGTTTGGTGAAAACCGCGGATCGCCTGAGACTGCAGGCAACCGGTGTCCAGAGATTCTACTCGATGATCTGCCAGTCGGCCGAGGGGTTCCTGACCCAGATGACGGCACATAACCACAAGTTTGGTTCCATTCATCAGAGGAAACCCCCAACCCCATGGTAAAGGTGCATAGGTATGTTAGCACCAATCGGGCCTGACTAACTGCAGGGCCATTATGGAGGGGTATCTTGAAGAAGGCATTGATCGTATGGGGCGGATGGGATGGACACGAGCCACAGCAGACTGCGGGACTGTGGACAGAAATGCTCGGTGCCGAAGGGTTCGATGTCGAGGTCTCGGACACGCTTGACTCTCTCGTGGACGTAGAGAAACTGAAGTCGCTGAACCTGATCGTGCCCGTGTGGACCATGGGCCAGATTGCGCCTGAGCAGGAACAAGGGCTTCTCGCGGCCGTTCGCGCGGGAGTCGGATTTGCGGGATGGCACGGAGGCGCCGGGGACTCGTTCCGCTTGAACACCGAGTATCAGTTCATGGTCGGTGGCCAATGGGTTGCGCATCCGGGCGGGATCGTCGACTACGAGGTCAACGTCATCAACCACGATGACCCTGTGACTGCGGGAATCCCCGACTTCAAGATGCACTCCGAGCAGTATTACATGCACGTGGACCCATCGAACAACGTGCTCGCCACCACCACGTTCCAAGGCACCGAAGACGCGCCGTGGACCAAGGGCTGCGTGATGCCGGTTGTTTGGAAGCGCATGTATGGCGCGGGGCGTGTGTTCTACTCGTCCCTTGGTCACGTGCTGTCGGACTTTGACGTACCTGAGGCGCGAGAGATTCAACGACGGGGAATGTTGTGGGCAGCTTCTTCGTAGGATGAGTTATCATGCATCTATGCGAGTACCCCGCCTGATGTCCCATCTGATATGCTGCGCCGTGCTGGCCGTGACGCTCGGCTGCTCCGGCTCCGGCCACAGCGCACCCGAATTCGACGGGGGAAAGGCTTTCGCGCTCCTGGTTGATCAGGTCGACTTCGGGCCGAGAGTGCCCGGCACGGCAGGCCACAGAGCAACGTCGCAATTCATCCAGGAACAGCTCAAGCCCTACGCCGACGGCGTGCTCGCGCGGGACTTCTCGGCCATAGTCGGCGACAAGACCCTGCCGATGACTAACATCGTCGCCTGGTTCAAGCCGGCAGACAACACGCCGAAGAAGTGGGTGCTGCTGGCCGCGCACTGGGACACGCGTCCGCGAGCCGACAACGAGATCACGTCAGACCTGCGGAAGAAGCCCATTCCCGGCGCGAATGACGGCGCATCAGGCGTCGCCGTCCTGCTGGAACTGGCCAGGCTCTTCCATCAGCAGAGGCCGGAGGTCGGGGTCTTCATGGTATTCTTCGACGGAGAGGACTACGGCCGCGGGGAAGCCGGCATGTTCCTCGGCTCCAAACGCTTCGCAAGCGATCTGAGGAAGAATGCGGTTGTGGATGGCAAGCCGATCGAATTCAGCTATGGAATCCTCTTGGATATGGTCGGCGATAAGAACCTGGGTATCTATCGTGAAGGGTACTCAGTTGAACACGCGCCGGAGATCGTCGACAAGGTCTGGTCCACGGCAGAGAGGCTCGGCTATGCAAAGGTCTTCCGCGACCCCCAGAAGCATACGATCACGGATGACCACCTGCCTCTTTTGCGGGCCGGCGTGAAGTGCATCAACATAATCGATTTCGACTATGGCCCCTGGCATACTCTGGATGATACGCCGGAGAGGTGCAGCCCGGAGTCACTGAGGACCGTGGGGCGGGTGGTTGCGGCGGTAGTGTATGGAGAACGGTAGATGACCGAGTCCGAGTGCTGTCCTACAACAAAGACCAGGCCGCCAAGCGTGGGTGTCAGGCTCATAGAGGTGCTTGCCACGGTGATCGCCTTACTGCTCGCATTCGGGGCAGTGTTGCTTCTGTGGCGGTTTTGGCATCTGCCCGTAACTTCCGGACAGCTCATGCGAGCCCAAGTGCTCGGCGCATTCTTGTTCTCATTTGGACTCGCGACGGGAATTGTCGGGGCGGCTTTCGCGCTCACATCGAGGACCCCCAACCGGCGAGTCCTCTGCACGGCCGTCACCCTCTTCGCCATCTCCCATATGATGTTCGGGCTGTACGTCAGGCACGCGATCGAGGCAGCCGCGATCTACTCCACTCCGCCGATCCTTCCGATGCTTGTGCCGATGGCCCTATGGGCGTATTCAGTGGTCCTGGCATTCAGAGCGCCCAGAGCCGGAAAGCCATTGGCAGCGGCGTCAGAGACGCCGACTACAACTGCGGACTCGGCGCCAGAGACGCCCGCTACAACGGAGACCGTCAAGTTGTAGTCGGGTTCTCCGAACCCCAAAACTGTTGTCGCGTCTCAAACTCAGACCTGTAGTCGGGTTCTCCGAACCCCAACCCCATGGCCGGTTCTCAGAACCCTGAATACCTCACGCGTCGATCACGACCGCAGGGCGGCAATAGCCTCTATCTCGACTTTGGCCCCTTTCGGCAGCGCTGCCACCTGAATAGTCGAGCGAGCCGGCGGTTCCACCTCAAAGTAGGAGCCATAGGCCTCGTTGACCCGTTGAAACTCGCCCAGATCGGTGAGGAAGATCGTGGTCTTCACCACATCCGCCAGCGTAAGCCCCTCGGCTGCAAGCACCGCCTGAAGGTTCTTCATCACCTGGTGGGTCTGGGTCACGGAGTCCAGAGCGATCATCTGTCCGCTCTGAGGCTCCAGCGGAATCTGCCCGGAGATGAACAGAAACCCGTTCGCCTTGATGGCCTGCGAATATGGCCCGATCGCTTGGGGCGCGTCGGATGTACTAACCGCTGTGCGCATAACCAGTCCTCCTGCTTGCCTGTCTCGGCAATTATACCACGGTCCACGGAGAAGGAGCGCCACCCACGGTCAGTTAACTCCATCATGTTGACATGCGTGGAGGTGAGATCATGGGGGTATCTGGAACCGTTTCCAGCGGCCGCCGGCGGTACGCTATTGTCGGGGTCGGCGGAAGGTCGGGGTATTACCACCAGTCTATAGACAAGAAGCACGGCGACACATCGGTTCTTGTCGGGTTCTGCGACAACAACCTTGGCAGGCTCAGGATAGCCCAACAGTCCGCGCTTGAGCGCACCGGGGTCGAACTGCCGATCTATGATGTGGCCGCGGACCCCCTGGCTTTCGACAAGATGGTGGCTGAGACCAGACCGGACGAGATCATAGTCACCAGCCGGGACTGCACGCATGACCACTACATTGTGCGGGCCATGGAGCTTGGCTGCGACGTGACGACCGAGAAACCCATGACCACGGACGAGACCAAGTGCCAGGCTATCATAGACACCCAGCGCAAGACCGGCCGCAGCGTGCGGGTCACTTTCAACTACCGCTACTCCCCTCCCAGAACCCAGGTCAAGGACCTCCTCATGAAAGGCACGATCGGCGAGGTTCTATCGGTGGACTTCCACTGGATGCTCGACACTCACCACGGAGCGGACTACTTCAGGCGCTGGCACAGCAACAAGGTGAACTCAGGCGGGCTCATGGTCCATAAGGCCACGCATCACTTCGACCTGATCAACTGGTGGCTGTCAGACGTGCCTGTCAGCGTATTCGCGAGTGGCAAGCGCGAGTTCTACATTCCGCAGACCGCGAAGAGACTGGGCCTCACTACGAGCGGACGCTGCCTGGGCTGCCCCAGCGCTGAGAGATGCGCTTTCAGGCTGGACCTCACTAGTGGGCGGCTCAAAAGCTTCTACCTCGATTGCGAGCCCTATGACGGATACGTTCGAGACATGTGCGTGTTCCGGCCCGAGATCGACATCGAAGACACCGTCAACACGATAGTCACCTACTCCAACCGCACAACCCTCAGCTACTCTCTGAATGCCTTTGCCGCGTGGGAGGGCTATCATGTGGTCTTCAACGGGACCAAGGGCAGACTGGAGCATAAGGAGGAGGAGAGCGCCTATATCAACGGCGACGGAACAGTGCCTGGGGCAATCAAGTCGGATGGCACCTATATCCGCGTCTACCCCCTGCGAGCGCCGGCCTATGAAGTCGAGATCTGGCGGGGCGAGGGTGGACACGGCGGCGGCGACCCCGTGCTGCTCAGAGACATCTTCGCGGCTGACAAACCGGCGGATCCCTACATGCGTCGCGCAGACCAGCGATCCGGCGCCTGGTCCATCCTCGTCGGCGTGGCGGCCAATAAGTCTATGGCAACAGGTATGCCGATCAGAATCCAAGACCTCGTTCAGAACATCGGCCTGCCGGACTACCCGAAGATGCCCTCCCGCAAAACCCGCCTGCCGATGCCCGGATCCTGACAACCGCCCAGCCTACCCCCTCCCGCTTTAGGGGAGGGCCGGCGAGGGGTCCTTCCCCTGGCGGCCGTGCACCCGCCTACCCCCTCCCGCTTCAGGGGAGGGCTGGGGAGGGGTCCCCCCGCCTTCGCCGCAGAACTAGACGCCAGACTCTCACCAAACCTACCCCCCTCCCGCTTTAGGGGAGGGCCGGGGAGGGGTCCCCCACCTTCGACCCAGAACAAAGCCGGGACTCTCACCAAACCTACCCCCTCTCGCTTCAGGGGAGGGCCGGGGAGGGGTCTCCCACCTTCGACGCAGAACTAGACGCCAGACTCTCACCAAACCTACCCCCTCCCGCTTTAGGGGAGGGCCGGGGGAGGGGTCCCCCACCTTCGCCGCAGAACAAAGCGCTGGACTCTCACCAAACCTACCCCCTCCCGCTTTAGGGGAGGGCTGGGGAGGGGTCCCCCACCTTCGCCCGCCACCCAAAGCAGTTCATTCCACCCCACCCCACGCTCCACAACTGCCTAAACGAACCGCATTAACAACAGGTGAACAACATTTCCCCAAAATAACCCGCCGGTACGGAGTACTTTTCGCCTCCTGAAGCGCCTTGTAATTATGGAGGGCAAACATCTGTGCGCACCCCGTCCGCCCTCCTTTCCCTTCAGCGTAATCAAGTCATTCAGCGGTTCAGCGTTTCAGAACGCAGCCACTTCCAAACCAAAGAAGCCTTCCCAAAATGCCTTTTCTGGATTTCTAACTTTCGGGCTTTCGCGATTGAGTACCTTCCCTTCCGAAAGGAGCTTTCCCAAAATGTCTTTCGTGTTTTCTCCCTTTCGTGCTTTCGTGAGATTCCCTTCCTGCCCCAGAAATCACAAGTCAAAGAACGAACTCCCCCACGCTCAGTCTGAGCACGAGTTCGTTTCGCCCATCTGCTGCGGGGCGTAACCTACCGAGTTGGGGGACATGATACAATGGTGCCCGGAAAGCCGGTTATGGCCGGCGAGCAAGGAGTTTACATGAAGCAGACACTGTCGCTCAACGGCGACTGGAAGATAGCAGGTTTTGATGAGGGCCAGGGCAACTGGGCGCACGAGCAGGCGCTGCTGCCAGCTGGGGCAGTTCAGGCGGATGCCTTGGTGCCAGGAGAAGTGCACGTTGCGCTTGCCCGCTCGGGCGTAATTCCCGACCCCTTCTATGGGCTCAACGCCAACGAGGTCCAGTGGGTCGAGCAGAAGGAATGGTGGTACAAGCGCACGTTCGAGGTCGATGACGACTTCCTCCCCCGTCACTCCGAGCACTCAACTACCCGTCATTCCGAGCGGAGCGAGGAATCTGCTTTTTCCTCCCGCGGCAAGGTATTCCTCGAGTTCGACGGGCTCGACACTTACGCCACGATCTACCTGAACAACGAGGAGATCGGCCGGACCTCCAACATGTTCATCCCTCACCGGTTCGACGTGACCAGACTGGTCCACGCGGGGCGCAACACTGTGGCCGTCAAGTTCGCCCCAACCGCGGCGGTGCTTTCTCGAATGGACACTACCGGCCTTTCCGGCTGCTTCGACGTCTCCCGCGTCAACGCACGCAAGATGCAGTGCGCCTTCGGCTGGGACTGGACCCACAGGTTCGTGGGCGCGGGAATCTGGCGGGATGTGCGCCTGGTTTCATGCGACGGGCTCGCGATAGCCGATGTGCACGTGGAGCCGGAGATAGTAGGCAACTACGCCGATGCGTGGATAACCATAGAGGTCGAGAACCACACCGGCGAGGACAAGCAGGCGATGGCGTCTGTAGTTCTGGCCCTCGGGGAGGCGCGGGAGAAGATAGAGGTAGTGGACTGGATCAGCCCCTTCGGCGGGGTCATGGAAGCCGTGATCCGAATAGAGGAGCCCGAGCTCTGGTGGCCCAACGGCTCTGGCGAGCCCACGCTCTACAAGCTCATGGTTGGACTTGAGCTCGAGGGCGAGGTGCAGGATGTGGCCGAGACCCGATTCGGCGTCCGCACTATAGGCATCGTGGAGCGCGATGAGCACGGCGGCAATGCGTTCACGATGCTGGTCAACGGCGAGGAGGTCTTCTGCAAAGGCGCCAACTGGATTCCCGCCGACCACTTCCCCTCCAGCGTCACGCCCGACCGCTGCCGCGACTTGGTGAAGCAGGCGAAAGACGCCAACTTCAACATGCTCCGTGTCTGGGGGGGCGGCATCTATGAGCAGGAAGCCTTCTACGAAGCCTGCGATGAGATGGGCATTATGCTTTGGCACGACTTCATGTTCGCCTGCGCCACCTACCCAGATTCCACCACCCCCTCCGTTCAGGGGGGGGCAGGGGGGGGTGAGGCCTTCGAGCGCGCCGTTGCCCAGGAAGCCGAGATGGTTGTGAAGCAGCTCCGCAACCACCCGTCGATAGTTGTTTGGTGCGGCAGCAACGAGTGCGAGATGAACTATGCGCCGGATGCCGACTGGCCGGGCAAGCGCCTCTTCCATGAGGTGATCCCCAATGTGCTTAAGCGCATGGACCACACGCGCCCCTACCGGCCATGCTCGCCCTGCGGCGGCGCGACCGGCAACGACCCGACCGATGGCAACTTTCACGGTGGAACCTGGTGGCAGACCTACCTGGGCGACGAGAAGCGCTGGCGACACACTATAGAAGAGCTTAACGGCCTCTTCGTGAGCGAGTTCTACGCCGAGGGCCCGCCCGAAGTTGCTTCTTTGAGGCAATTCATCCCGGAAGATAGGCTCTTCCCAGCCGATAATGAGATTTGGGAGTTCCATAACAAGGACAACCCTCACGCCGGCCGCACGGATGGCCTCACGAACCACCAGATTCTGCTGGACTTGACCCGCCGGATGATGGGCGACTACTCCAGCGTGGATGAGTTTGCTGCGTACGCGGGTATTATGCAGGGTGAGTTTGTGAAGGCCGAGTCCGAGCACTTCCGACGGGAGAAGTGGGCGATTTCCGGCGGGCTCTTCTGGATGCTCAACGACTGCTGGCCCGCGATAAGCTGGAGCCTGATAGACTACTACGGCAGGCCCAAGCCGGCGTATTACTATGCCAAGCGGGCCTGCGAGCCAGTGATCTGCTCGTTCAAGCAGCTCGAGGACCGGGTGCAGCTGTATGTGACTTCCGATTCGCGGATTCAGGCCGTTGATGGCGTCTGCCGGGTTGGCATTCTGACTTTCGATACTTGCGGGTTCGAGTCGCAGAAGATCGACGTTCAGATGCCGCCCAACTTCTCGAGGCCGATCTGGGAGAGTGTGCCGATAGACTCGATTATCTCTGATCCGAAGCGGCAATGCCTGGTAGCTCTGCTCGAGTCGAGGGGCAAGCAGGTGGCGAAGGCCGTATGGTTCCCGAGGCTCTTTGGCGAGATGGAGTTCCCGCAGCCGAAGCTTCTGGTAGAGCGCGAGCAGCTCGCCGAAGACCGCCACGCGATTGCGATAGCAGTAGATGCCTTCGCCCGCAACGTGGCGCTGAGCAACCTGCCAGCTTCGGCCAGGCCGTCGGACAACTACTTCGACCTGCTGCCCGGCGAGCGGCACGTGGTAACCATAGACGGCCTCTCCGTCGAGCAGGCCAACGAGTTGAAGATAAACGTGTGGAGAAGGTAGGCGCCACATACCGGTGTAGGGACTTCGTCATTTCGAGCAGCGCGAGAAATCTGCTTTGGCGCGGGCCCCGTCGAGAAAGCAGATTTCTCACTGCGTTCGAAATGACACGGTACAGAAGCAAGGTGTGATTAGGATAGGCAGCGGCTTCAGCACGAATGGTATAATCTCTTGATTAGCAGTAAGGAGTTCAGTTGATGGGATTGGGACACAAGGACGTAAACAAGAGCATATTCAAGGCTTACGACATTCGTGGGCTTTACCCGCAGCAGCTTGACGACGACGATGCCTACCGGATTGCGCGAGCATTCGTGACCGCGCTTGGCTGCAAGCGCGTAGTGGTCGGCCATGACATGCGAGAGTCTGCGGCAACCTTCGAAGCCGCTACTATAAGAGGCGTGCTCGACCAGGGCGCAGATGTTGTTCCGATCGGGCTGGCCTCCACGCCCATGTACTACTTCGCCGTCAACCACCTGAAAGGCGACGCGGGGATTACTTGCAGCGCTTCGCATAACCCGGCCGAGTACAACGGCTACAAGATGACCGCCGCAGGCGCGGTGCCTTCGATTGCCACAGTCTCCAATGAGGACCTGTGGAAGATGGCGTGCGCGGGCGAGTTCACCGACCCCCCGCAGAAGGGCAAGCTGCTGCCGCACGAGGATGTGCTCGATGCCTACGCTGAGGCAGTGCTCGACAACACCGGCGTGCGGAGCTTCGGCAACCTGAAGCTGGTCATAGACTGCGCCAACGGCATGGGCGGCTTTGTGCTGCCTACTATCTGCAAGAAGGTCGGCAGCGACCCCGTGCGGCTCTACTGGCGGCTGGATGGCTCGTTCCCCAATCACGAAGCCAACCCGCTCAAGACCGAGACACTGCTGGCTCTCCGCGACCGCGTGGTTGATGAGAAAGCCGATATAGGCGTTGCTTACGATGGCGATGCGGACCGCGTTGCATTCGTGGATGAGAAGGGCGAGATCATCCCCGGAGACTTTGTCACGGCTCTCATCGCTCGCGAGATGCTCAAGAAGAAGCCTTGCGCGGAGATTCTGTATGATCTGCGCTCGAGCTGGGTGGTGCCTGAGGAGATCGAGGCGGCCGGCGGCAAGGCTATCGAATGCCGCGTGGGGCATGGCCTCATCAAGAAGCAGATGCGCGAGGAGGGCGGCTACTTCGCGGGCGAACTCTCCAGCCACTACTACTTCAGCGACTTCTTCACCACCGACAACGGCGATTTGGCAATGCTGAATATGCTCAAGCTAATGCTCCACGAGGGCAAGCCCATGTCCGAGATAGTCGCCCCGCTTCGCCGCTACTTCCACTCGGGTGAGATAAACTCGGAAGTGAAGGATATACCGGCGGTGCTCGCTCGGCTGAAGACCGAGTACGGCTCCTGTGCCAAGCGCGTGACCGAGATCGATGGCTACAAGGCCGAGTTCGATGACTGGTGGTTCAACGTCCGCCCCTCCAATACCGAGCCCCTCATCCGCCTGAACCTGGAGGCGAAGAGCCGGGAGAAGATGGAAGAGAAGGTCGCTGAGCTGCTGAAGGAGATACGCAGCTAGCGGGGGCGCCGCCGTCACACAATAGAGCTGTGGCGGGCGTCTCCGACGCCCCTGGAAGGCATCGGAGATGCCCGCTACAACCGCGAATCGCTGGACATGCGACCAACCCGCAACAGCCTCGGTTCATTGCCAGACGCTGCGCCTGGCGATTTGCCTATTAGCCGGGCTGGATGTTCTCGATCGGCTGGGGCCGGTGACCGAAGGTCGGAACGAATGTGTTCGGCGGCACCGCCCACCTGACAGCGTTGGTGATAACCTGCATCACCTCGGGCTGGTAGTAGGTCGGGTTGGTTTCGTGACCTGGCCGGAAGTAGAATATCTTCCCTCGACCGCGATGCCAGCAGCAGCCGCTGCGGAAAACCTCTCCCCCGGCGAACCAGCTGACAAAGACCAGTTCGTCGGGCTGAGGGATGTCGAACCGCTCGCCGTACATTTCCTCGTGGGGAATCTCGAAGTACTCTCCGAGGCCGTTGGCTATAGGGTGCGCGGGGTCGATCACCCAGATGCGCTCTTTCTCGTTGATCTCCCGCCAGTAAAGCGAGCAACTGGTGCCCATCAGCTTCCTGAATATCTTGGAGTAGTGAGCCGAGTGCAGGCAGATCAGCCCCATTCCCTCGAGCACACGTTCCTGCACCTTGTCCACTATTTCGTCCGCAACCAGGTCGTGGGCCATGTGTCCCCACCAGGTCAGGACATCGGTCGAGGCCAGCACTTCTTCGGTAAGGCCGTGCTCGGGCTCATCGAGCGATGCAGTGCGGACTTCGATGCCCTCCTGCTTCTTGAGATGGTCGGCGATAACGGTGTGCAAGCCGTTAGGATATATCTCCTGAGGCAAGCCCGGCTTCTTCTCGTGGCGAAACTCACTCCAGACGGTCACGCGGATCGGTTTGCTCATAGCTAACATCTGCCTTTCAGCACCAAGAGTGTGAGTGGACGGTATCCCCCCGCCACTACTTACAACCGCGCTTGCAGATGTCCTTCCGTCTTCGAGCCGCCGCCGCGAGAGCCCCTATGCCGGCCGCCAGAGTTATCCACGTGGCTGGCTCGGGCGATGCCGTCGGTACCGTCTTCGGGTCAACCGGCTTGAGCCCGTGGCGATCGTACTGCTCTTTCCTCTCCAGCACGACTGCTCCACTGACAGGAGTCACTACCTGATGCTCTGCCGCTAACTTGGAAGCATCCTGAGCCAGCCTGGAATCCCTTGCGCACATCCGAGCGGCCTCGTCGCGCGCCCAGAGCCTCGCAACGTGGGCCGAGCCGCGGGTGCCCTGGGCTTCGCGCCTCAGGACCCTCATCCTCTCGATCGTCGTCAGCGGGCGCTTCCCGCCCCAGGTTTCGAACAGCCGCACCAGGTCTGTCTGAAGATCCTGATTCCTGGCAAGCACGGCGGCGGCTCCGCTCTCCTCTAGTGCCGCTAGAACGCCATTGGTCCCCGGCACGGCTTCGACCGCCAGCATGCCGGCTGACTTGCGGTTGCGGGTGACCTGCAGGAACTTCTCAAGCTTGGAGTCTGTCCCGAACGGCTGCGGGCCGTGGATCCAGAGGATCAGCCCGTCACGGCTCTTCGCGAGTGCGTCGGAGGCGGCGATCAGGGCCGATCGATTGTCGATGCCCCCCACGAATCGCGCCCCCCTGATGGCTTCTTGCGCCCGGCGTATCGCGTCCGGCGAACTGAGACTCATCCAAGTCAGCTGCTGAGTCTCATCGCCCGCGAGAATGACTGAGAAACGGCAACCGGACGGCAGTGCGTGCAGTGCCGAAGCTATCTGCTCCTGGGCATCGCGCATCCGCAGAGACCCGTCGATTACGATCACGAGATCGTCTGGAGGGTCGGCTTGCGTCTCGCGGATCGTCTGGACTACGGCATACTTCTCGGGTTCGACAGTGTCCGGCGTCCAGACTGTCCCAGCGCCAGAGTCGCCGTCGACGTCGATCCTGCCGTTCGGCCCACCGAGGTCACTGTCCGAGAGTTCCATCCGCCGAGAGCCTGACATGACAGTATGCTTCAGATCGTCTGTTACGCCGAAGTTGCGTTCTACGAACCGGGGCAGAGTGTAGCTTGCCTTGTCGTTGTCTCCAATCTGCAGTGGCGCGGTAATACCCAACCGCACCTTCATGGTCCCGCCTCTGGGAGGAACAGGGAAGCACTGCATGAGGACTCTGTCCGGCCCCTTGGTTGTCACCAAGACCGGGTCGCGGCGCTGAGCAACTGCCACATCCTGATAGGCCGCCCGCACATTGCCCCGCGTAGAGAACGCGGCCTCCCTCGGCTCGCCATTGACCCAGAGTGTCAGCCTGGAGACAACCGCATCGTGCGGCAACGCTACCTCAGCGCGCGCCTCTCGCTCGAGTTCCGCATCGTTCTTGAACAGCAGGGTCCATTCGGTGTAGGACGTAAGCGACTCCGGCTGCACCACGGTGTCCATACTGGAGGAGGTCAGGCCGAGCTTCCTCACCTGGCTATTCACCGCTGTCCCGCCGATGTCCGTATCGAAATCCCAAGCGCCATCCATGCCCGTGCGGGCACCGACCATTCCCGATGGCTGCGGGGCGGACGTGAAGGGGCGACCAGTCACCTTGTAGTAGACCACCCGAGCTGCGTCCTGATCGCTGCTCCCTCTCCTGCCGAAGAACCCGGTTTCCGTGGGCCAGAAACTCACTGGCTGGCCGTAGCAGAGACGAAGAAGCGCCGAGTCGCTGCCGAACTTTCTGATCATTCGCACACCGCGGGTGCTGGTAGCTTCATTGTCTGATGACGCCATCTTCAGCCCCTCGATCGTCACCTCGTTGGTGGCCACATACACGGCGAACGGCAGCAGCGCCGCGGCGACTCCCAACCACAGCAGTCGGCGGCATTGTTCCATCAGGGCCAACCGCCGGGCCGCAATGATCGAGGCCGCCAGCGCGCCATAGGGCGACAGCCCCAGCAGCCCCAGTCCGGCGGCTATAATGGCGATCACAAAGAACGGCACCAGCAGGATGAACTGGAGGGAATAGACGGCGCTTACACCTATTGCCGCCCCCACGGCGAGGGTGGCGGCAGGCACGTGCCTGTGAGACGCTCGTTTGAGGACGAAGTAGGCAAACAGGTTAGCGGCCGGCACAAGCGCCAGCGCGGCCAGGTGCCAGTAGGTGGGCATAGGGTCAAGAACGAACTGGCACATCCTTAGAGCAAGCTCGGCCCCGATGGCAAGAGCGGGGAGGATGACGCCGCAGATCATCAGGAAGATCAGGCTTGCGGGAGGGGCATCGGCCCTGAGCGCTCGAGAGCGAGCGCGGAGAGCATCATCAACGGTCCATTCCGTGTCCGTACCAGGCATGGCGGATCACCTCATTATGGTGTGATGAAGAACAGAGCCTTATACGTATGACTGCACGCCAGAAGTTTCCGGAATGTTCGCCGGATAGATCACTGACGATATCGGGCATTCGCCGGTTCCATCGCGGGCACTGTAGACTGCGTCGATGAGAGGCCTAGTATATTATGACCCCTCCCCAGCCCTCCCCTAAAGAGGGAGGGGGTCTGTGCGGTGCTTGATCCGCGTCACTGGAATGCCTAGTACACTAGTCCGTACGTGACCCCTCCCCAGCCCTCCCCTAAAGAGGGAGGGGGTCTGTGCGGTGCTTGATC